>DASZGA010000255.1:0-2248 GCA_035939295.1 Candidatus Elarobacter sp.
GGACTCCTCGGCAGCCACCTCGCCGGCAAAACGCAGACCACCGCGTTCCGCTTCCTCCAAGGCGCCCTCATGCCGAACCCATCGCCAAGCAAGCTGATCGTCCGCGTCAAACCCGACCACATGCTCGTCGGCGGAACGGCCGCCCCGCTCCGCACGCTCGAGGTCTCGCTTTAGATTGGCCGAAAAGGACTTGAACTTCGCCGTTTCCCAGGCTATGATAACGGCGGTTCCGAGCGCTGGCTCGGCGCCTCCCGCTTCGAGCGGGTCTGAGTGGGCGGCTTATCGAGTCGCCTACTTATTTTTTCCGGTCCCTTCCGCTACCCATCTCGCGTAGCGAAGCGTCCCGGCACGCGCTCAATGCGAAAACGGTGTATGCGTTTTCGGTTACGGCCCTCCAGGGATTATCGAAATAAATCCGTGCAGTGTGCGCGCACGCGCAAAGGCCGTCTCCAGACACCGTTCAGCGAGTATATCACGCGTGCGCGGCGCATGAAATACTTAACTACAGCTCGTATCTGGCTGCTCGGAATCGACGTTTACGCCGTCGTGACGGTTTTTGTTAGGAGGTAGCCGTCGAGTCCTTCGGTTCCGCCTTCGCTGCCGTAGCCGGAGTCTTTTACGCCGCCGAACGGCAGTTCGGCGAAGGCGATTCCGAAGCTGTTGATTCCGACCATGCCGGCTTCGATCTCGTTGCCCAGGCGAATCGATTCGCCGATGTCCTGCGTGAACGCGTACGCGGCGAGCCCGTACGGGAGCGCGTTTGCTTGTGCGATCGCGTCGGAAAGCTCGCGGTACGGCGTGATCACCGCGATCGGGCCGAACGGCTCTTCGTTCAGCACGCGCGCGTCAGCGGGGACGTCGGTGAACACCGTCGGCGGGAAGAAGAACCCCGGCGACTCGATCGGCGAGCCGCCGATATGCACCTTTCCGCCGCGGCGCGTCGTGTCTTCGACGAGCGAGATCATCGCATCGCGCCGGCGCGCGTTCGCGAGCGAGCCCATCTGCGTGCCGTCTTCCAAGCCGTGCCCAATCCGGAGCGAAGCGCCCTTCGCGGCGAACGCTTCGGTGAAGCGCTTCACGACGCTCTCCTGCACGAAAAACCGCGTCGGCGAGACGCAGACCTGCCCGGCGTTGCGGAACTTCGCCGAGACGGACATCGCGACGGCCTTGTCGAGATCGGCCTTGTCGCTGACGATCACCGGCGCGTGTCCCCCAAGCTCGAGCGTCGCGCGCTTCAGGCCGTCGGCGGCGAGCCGCGCGAGGTGCTTGCCGACAACCGTGGATCCGGTGAACGAGATCTTGCGAATCACCGGCGAGCCGATCAGCGTCTCGGAAATGTGCGGCGGATCGCCGTAGACGACGTTCACGACGTCGTCGGGCAAACCGGCGTCGACGAGCGCGTCGAGCAGCGCCAGCGCGGTCGCCGGCGTCTCTTCGGACGGCTTGATGATGATCGAGCAGCCCGCGCCGAGCGCGCCCGCGAGCTTGCGGCCCGGCGTGATCGCGGGGAAGTTCCACGGCGTGAACGAGGCGACCGGACCGACCGGCTCGCGCAGCACGAGCTGCCGCACCGACTGCGAACGGCCCGGCACGACGCGGCCGTATGCGCGCCGGCCTTCTTCCCCGCTCCACTCGATGATGTCGGCGGTCGCGAGAATTTCGAGCCGCGCTTCGCCGAGCGGCTTTCCTTGCTCGAGTGTGAGAATACGCGCGATCGGTTCGACGCGCTCGCGAATCAGCCGCGCCGCGGTGCGCAGCACGTTCGCGCGGTCGTACGCCGAGGTCGCGCGCCAGCGCTCGAAACCGCGCTGCGCCGAATCGAGCGCGTTCTCCAAATCATCCGTCGTCGCGATCGGCAACTGGCCGATCTCTTCGCCGGTCGCCGGATCGTGGACCGCGAGCGTGCGCCGGTCGCCGGCGCCGATCGGCTCGCCTCCGATGACCATCCGCAACGCGTTCGCATACGCCGTCGTGTCCTTCGTCGCCGTCGTCATCGTGATGATCTCCTCATCGGTCGGGTTCCGGTCGTCCGCGACGAAGGTGACGGGTTCCTGTTTGCCGCACCTTCGGCAGCCCATGAGCGAGACCGAGCCGTACCTCGCGCTCCCCGGTGCCGCGCCGGCGCCGGGAATCGTGCTGCTTCCGCCCATCTTCGGGGTCGAGCCGGTGATCCGCGCGCTCGCAGACCGCTGGGCGGCGCGCGGCTTCGTCGTGGTCGTGCCGAACCAGTTTCGTCGCGATGCCGATC
>DASZGA010000256.1:0-7576 GCA_035939295.1 Candidatus Elarobacter sp.
AAGCCGGGCTCACCGACGTGCGGTTTCATTTTCGCGAGCAGCGTTCGCTTCTCGTCGGCGGAGAACGCGCTGCAGAAACCGATGTAGTCGAGCAGACCGTCGTCGTCGTAGAGCCCGAGCAGCAGCGAACCGACCTGGCTCGCCGAACCTTTCGCGTAGCGATAGCCGCCGATCACGCAGTCGGCGGTGCGCGAGCGTTTCACCTTCACGGCGGCGTCGCGCGTCCCGCTCGCGTACGGCGCGTCGGCGCGTTTGGCGATCACGCCGTCGAGCGCGCCGCCGACCCGCGCGAACCACTCGTCGACGACGGAGCGCTCGCGCGTCGCCGGCGACAGCCGCAGCGTCTCGCCGTCGAACTGGCTCGCGAACGCTTCGAGCCGCGCGCGCCGTTCGCTCAGCGCCAAATCGACCAGATCGCGCCCGTCTTCGTCGAGCAGATCGAAGACCAGGTACCAGGCCGGTGTCTTCTTCGCCAGCATCGCGACACGGGAGGCGGCCGGGTGAATCCGCTGCTGAAGCGCGTCGAACGAGAGCGCGCCGGCGAGCGGGACGACGAGCTCGCCGTCGAGCACGAAACGCTTCGTCTTGAGCCGTACCAGGGCGTCGGCGATCTCGGGGAAGTACCGCCCCAGCGGCTGGCCCGCTTTGGACTGCAGCGCGACGTCGCGGCCGTCGCGGAACCCGAGGCACCGGAAGCCGTCCCACTTCGGCTCGTACTGCCACTGCGGGCCTTCCGGGACGACGGAGACCGCGCGCATCTCCATGGGTGGATAGCCGAAGGGGATCATGGTGGGTCCTACCCGTTCAAAGAGTTTCCGGTTCCGGCCGATGGTTAAAGAAGGGAGGGACCTTCTTGGGCGCCTTCGGTTGGTGGCGGCGTTCCCGCGCCTTGCAGATCCTGATCGTCACGACGGCCGTCTTTCTGGCCTTCGCGGCCGTGCTGCTATTCGTCGTCCGGCGCGACATCGCCCAGACGATCGAGACCGAGATGCGCGCGCGGGTCGCGACCGGGGCGCTGGTGATGCGCGGGTTCACCGCTGCGGAGGGCGAGGCCGCCGTAACGCGCGACGGAAAGCTGGTCTTCGGCAAGACGCTCGCCAACGGCGACAACTCGTTGGTCGACCACGTGAAAGAAGTCAGCGGCGCCGACGCGACGATCTTCCAAGTGATCGGCGGAAAGCCGATTCGCGTCGCCACGACCCTCACGCAGAACGACAAGCGGATCGTCGGGACCGAGCTGGTCGGGCCGGCGCGCGCGGCGTTCGACAAGGATCAGGACTTCGACGGGATCAGCCCGATCCTCGGCCGCGCGTACCTCAACCACTACGCGATCCTCCACGACAACCAGGGCACGACGATCGGTATCCTCTACGACGGGATCCCGCTCGACGCGGTTGGTGCCGCCGTCTCGCGCTCGTTCGTTTCGATCTTCCTCTCCGCGGTCGGCGCGATCGTCGTCGTCCTTGTGCTGCTGTGGCTGATCGTGCGGCCGCTCTCCGCCGAGTCGAAAGCGCTCGCGCGCGACGCCGAAGCGATCGCCGAAGGCCGGGTCGGCGACGTCGTCACGCATCCCGGCGAGGACGAGCTGGGCCGCGTCGCGAGCGCGTTCGCGCGCATCGTCGTCTATCAGCGCGCGCTCGCCGAGCACGCGGAAGCGATCGCCGACGGCGATCTCTCGCGCAGCGTCGTCACGGCGGGCGAGAGCGACCGGCTCGGGATCGCGATCGCCGGGATGACCGCGACGCTGCGCGAGGTCGTGCTCGCGCTGCAAGATTCTTCGGCGGAGCTCGCCGAGCACGCCCACGCGCTTGAGCTGGCGGCGTCGCGTTCGACCGAGATCGTCGGCGGGGTCGGCGTCGCGGTGCGCGAGCTCGCCTCCGGATCCTCGGATCTCTCGAGCGCCGCCGAGACCTCCAACGTGATCGTGCGCCAGTTCGAGAGCGCGATCGAGGGGATCGCTCGCGGGGCGGTCGACCAGGCGATGCAGGTCCGCACCGCTTCGAGCGACGCGCAGCGGATGGCCGGCGACGTGCAGCGCGTCGCGGAGATCACCGCGGACCTTGCTTCCGCCGGACACGGAACGCGCACGACGGCGCAGAGCGGCGCCGCCGCGGTCAGCGAGACGATCGGCGACATGCGCGCGATCCAGCGCGGCGTCGCCGACGCGGCGGCGAAGATCCGCGAGCTCGGCGACATCTCGGCGCAGATCGGCGTCGTCGTCGAAACGATCGACGCGCTGACCGATCAGACGAACCTGCTCGCACTGAACGCCGCGATCGAGGCGGCGCGTGCCGGCGAGCACGGCCGCGGCTTCGCGGTGGTCGCCGACGAGGTGCGCAAGCTCGCGGAGTCCGCCTCGCGGAACACCAAGGAGATCGGCGGGCTCATCGTCGAGGTGCAGCGGCGCACGCGCGAAGCGGTCGGCGCGGTCGAAACCGGTGCGGCGATCGCCGACCGCGGGACCGCGAAGGTCGGTGCGGCAAGCGCTGCGCTCGACGACATCATCGCCGCGGTCGACAAGACCGTCGAGCGCGTCGGCGACATCGCCGAAGCGATGCGCGAGATGGCGGACGGCGCGCGCAACGTCGGGCACTCGATGGACTCGATCAACGCCGTCGTCGAGCAGAACTCGTCGGCGACCGAAGAGATGGCCTCGCAGACCGGCGAGCTGGCGCGCGCGATCGGCGCGATCGCGGCGACCGCCGACGAGAACGCGCGCAACACGTCAGCGGTTTCGAGCTCCGCCGCCCGCATGGAAGACGACGTCACGCGCGTCCGGGCCGAAGCGCAGACGCTCGACGCGACCGCCGCGCGGATGCGCGAGCTGGTCAGCCGATTCCGCCTCGCCCGCGGAACCTCGCCTGCGGCGGCGGCGAACGGTGCCCACGCAAACGGTGCCTCGGCGAATGGTTCGCCGGACGCCGGCAAGATGGTGGTTACGACGACCTAGGTCTTCGCTTTGCGGGCGCCGCGGGCCGGCGTTTCCGGGATGAACTTCTCAAGCTTCAGCCGGCCGGTCTTCTTTTTCATCGGCGCCCACAGATCGCCGACCTGCTGCAAACGCTCGCGGACGTTGTCGAGGCGGAAGTCTTCGATCTCGATCCCCGCGGCGATCTCGTCCCACGTTACCGGCGCCGAGACGGTCGCGCGCGGTTTGGCGCGAACGGAGTAGACGGAGGCGAGCGTCTTTCCCCACGCGTTCTGATTGTAGTCGACCAGCACGCGGCCGGTCGGGCGCTTCGCGATCTTGTACTCCGCCGTCACGACGTCGGGGTGCATCCGTTCCATCGTCTGTGCGAACGCTTTGGCGAACGTCCACACTTCCTTTTGCCGCGGGCCGCGCTCGATCGGAACGTACACGTGGATCCCCGACGAACCCGAGGTCTTCGCGTACGCCCGTATCCCGAGATCTTCTAGCGCTTCGTGCACGTACAGCGCGACTTTGCGCACGGTGGCGAACGGCGTCGCGCCCTCCTTCACCGGATCGAGGTCGAAGTGCAGGTAGTCGGGGCGGTCGACGTCGTCGCAGCGCGAGTACCACTCGTTCAGGTCGATGCAACCGAGGTTGATCAGCCACAGCAGGGACGCCAGATCGTCGATCATCGGGAACGCGATCACGCTTCCGGAACCGTGCTCGATCGAACAGGTGCGCAGCCACGGCGGCGCGTTCGACGGCGTGCGCTTCATGTAGAAGAACTCGCCGGAGGCGCCGTTCGGGTAGCGCTTCATGACCTGCGCGCGGTCCTGCATGTACGGGACCAAGAACGGTGCGACGTCGGCGTAGTACTGCAGCAGGTCGCCCTTCGTCGCGCCGGTCTCCGGAAAGAAGACCTTCTTGAGGTTCGTGATGCCGACGTCTTTGCCGGCGGCGTGAACGACCGCCGCCTCGCGGTCGCGAGGGATCTCAAAGGCGCCGGGATCGAGCTTCGAGGCGGCCATCCCGCATGATATGACGAACCGGCGCGCCATGCCCTTCCGAGTGATCACGGCGAACCTCAACGGCGTCCGCGCGGCCGCGCGCAAGGGGTTCTTCGCCTGGATGGATGCGCAGGACCCCGACGTCGTCTGCCTGCAGGAGACGAAGGCCCAGGAGCACCAGCTGCCGCCCGAAGCGCTCGATCTCACCCGCTACAACTCGGCGTTCTTCGACGCGCAGAAGAAAGGCTACAGCGGCGTCGCAATCTACGCGAAGCGGCCGCCGCTGCGCGTCGAGCGCGGCCTCGGAATGCCGGACATGGACGCGGAGGGACGGTTCGTGCGGATGGACTTCGAGGGCGGGCTCTCGATCGCGTCGCTGTACGTTCCGTCGGGCACGACCGGCCCGGCGCGCCAAGCGGTGAAGGAAGCGTTCCTCGACCGCTTCATCGCCAACCTCGCGCGGATGAAGAACGAAGGGCATCCGTTCATGGTCTGCGGCGACTACAACATCGCGCACAAGGACATCGACGTGTTCAACCCGGCGCGCTGCGCCGGCGTGACCGGGTTCTTGCCGCAGGAGCGCGCGTGGATGGACGACGTGATCGAGCGCGTCGGCTGGGTCGATGCGTTTCGCGTCGCGCGGCCGAACGAGCCGAAGCAGTTCACTTGGTGGTCCGGTTGGAAGGGCGCGTGGGAGAACAACCTCGGCTGGCGGATCGACTACCAGCTCGTCACGCCGGATCTGGCGCCGCGCGTCCGCTCCGCCTCGATCTACAAGGACGCGCGCTTCTCCGACCACGCGCCGGTGACGATCGACTACGATCTGTAATGCCGGCGCGTGGTCGAACGCGCACGATCAGCCCTTCTTGCGGGGAACCTTCTTGCCGGACGCGCGCGCCTTGGAGAGCCCGATCGCGATCGCCTGTTTGCGGCTCTTCACCTTGCCGCCTTTGCCGCCGGGACCGCTGCGCGCCGTGCCGCGCTTGTACTCGTGCATCTCTTTCCCGACGCTGTCCGAGGCGCCGCGGCTGTACTTGCGCCGCGAGCCGGCCTTCTTGCGGCCGGTGCTCTTCTTGCGGCCGCCGGTCTTTTTGCGCGCGGTGGTCTTCTTGCGCGCGCCGGTCTTCTTCCGGCCGGTGGTCTTCTTTCGCGTGGTGGCCTTCTTGCGGCCGGAGCTCTTCTTTCGCGTGGTGGTCTTCTTGCGGCCGGAGCTCTTTTTCCGGTGCGTGGTCGTCGAACGGGTTGCCATCGGCACCTCCTTGCATACCGAGTACCCGTGTTCGAGGCTGCTCGAACGCTCGAGCGGCGGACGTCAACCGAAACGGCGCCGGTGGTACGCGGGCTTCGCCGTCAACTTCACGGCGTCGACGACGAACTCGACCGCGGCCGCGACGCTGCGTTCGACGTCGAAGTGCTCGGTGTCGAGCACCAGGTCCGGCGATTCCGGCACGTCGTACGGCGCGTCGACCCCGGTGAAGCCGGTAATCTCGCCGGCCCGCGCACGGCGGTAGAGATGCTTCGGGTCGCGCGCCTCGCACGTCGCGACCGATGCCGCGACGTACCCCTCGCGGAACGCTTCGCCGACGATCCCTCGCGCCTGTGCGCGATCCGCCGCGGACGGCGAAACCAGCGAGATGATCGCGATCGCCCCGGCGTCGGCGAGCAGCTTTCCGACTTCAGCGACGCGGCGAATGTTCTCACGCCGGCCTTCTTCGGAGAAGTCGAGGTCGCTCGTGAGCCCCGTGCGCAGCGTATCGCCGTCGAGCGCGTAGACGCGGTACTCGCGCCGAAACAGCTCGCGCTCGACATTCATCGCGATCGTCGTCTTCCCGGCGCCCGGAAGCCCGGTCAGCCACAGCACCAAGCCGCGATGGCCGTTGCGCTCGGCGCGCTCGCCGGCGTCGACCAGATGCGAGGACGCGAAGACGTTCGCGCCTTGCGGTTGGAGCTGCACCGCGTGCGCCGCCGCAACCGGCAAGCCGCGCCGTGCGATCGCGCAGCGTTCGTCCTCGTCGAGCGCGACCGGGACGGCGGTGCGGAGCGCGAGCGAGTAGACCATCCCGCGCGAGGCGACGCCGTGCTCGGCGGGCTGCAGCGTGCGCGGGTCGACGGCGTCGAGCACCGCGACGATCCGCGCCGAGACGTCGGCGCTTCCGGCGCGCAGCCGCACCGTTTCGTCGACGTGCGGCGGCTCGCGGTCGAACCAGCACGCGCGCAGCTGGAGGGACCGCACCGTGACCGGCGCGTCGTGCTCGTGCGAAAGCAGATCGCCTCGGTCGACGTAGATCGGCCGGTCGAATACGACGCCGACGGCGGTTCCCGGGCCGGCCGACGCGACGTCGCGCGGCCACGCGCGCAACGCGGCGACGCGCGCGATCTTGCCGGTCGGTGCGATGCGAACGGTATCGCCGGCGGCGATCCGGCCGCTGCGCACGGTCCCCGCGACGATCCGTTCCTCGCCGCGGCGGTAGACGTCTTGCACCCAGATGCGCAGCGGCGCCAGCTCCGTCGTCTCCGCGTGCGGCGCGACGGCAACCAGCAGTTCGGCAAGCGTGGGACCGTCATACCACGGCGTGCGAGCCGAGCGCGTTACGACGTTGTCGCCGTCGCGCGCTGAAACGGGAACGACCGCGCTCGCGGCAACGCCGACCGCTTCGAGCGCGATGCGCGCAGCATCGCCGATGGCGTTGAATCGCTGCGCGTCGGCGAGCAGGTCGATCTTGTTCACCGCGATGATGACGTGCGGGACGTTCAAGAGCCCGAGCAAGTAGACGTGACGCCGCGTCTGGTCTTCGACGCCGCGCTCGGCGTCGATCACGAGGATCGCGGCGTCGGCGTCGGCCGCGCCGGTCATCGCGCTGGCGAGAAACTCTTCGTGGCCCGGCGCGTCGATGATCGCGAAACGGCGCTCGCCGATCCGCAGCCAGACGCGCGTCGTGTCGATCGTCACCGCTTGGTCGCGCTCGTCCTGGAGCGCGTCGAGCGCGAACGACCATTCGGTCGCGAGACCGCGCCGGCGGCTGCTCTCCACGACCTCCGCGATTCGCGCTGCGGGGAGCGAGCCGGTGTCGAGCAGCAGCCGGCCGATCAGCGTCGACTTGCCGTGATCGACGTGACCGAGCACGACGATGCGCGGATCGGTCACATGTACCCCCCGGCGCGCAAGCGCTCGAACGAGGCTTCGCTCTCATGGTCCATCGTGCGGCCCGCGCGCTCGGGCTCGCGCGTCGTCGCGAGCTCGTCGATGATCTCGTCGAGCGACGACGCGTTGCTGGCGATCGGAACGGTGATGTTCTTCTCGCCGAGCGAGCGGTAGCGCATCCCGCCGCGCGCGAGGTACAAGGGCACGAACGGGATGTCTTCGGCTTGCGTGTAGCGCCACACGTCGAGCTCGGTCCAGGCGAGCAGCGGGTGCACGCGGACGTGCGCGCCGTGCGGGATCTCGCTGAGCGTGTAGCCCCAGAACTCGGGCGGCTGCTCGCGCACGTTCCAGCCGCCGTCGAGCCCGCGCGGGCTGACCAGCCGTTCCTTCGCGCGCGTCGCCTGCTCGTCGCGGCGAATCCCGACGAAGACGGCGCGATAGCCCTCACGCGCGAGCAGCGCGCGCAGTCCTTCTGTCTTGCGCGCCGCGGCGCGCGCTTGCGGCGGAAGGCTCGGA
>DASZGA010000257.1:0-4591 GCA_035939295.1 Candidatus Elarobacter sp.
TGCGAGCCTATCCGTCGGCGGCCCCCAACCCGCCCGCGCTGGCCGGCGCGGGACTTTCGGTCGACGACAAGGCCGCCGGTCCGTGGGTGATCGTCTTCGAGCTCCCGGGTGTGGCGACGCTGACGAGCTTGAACGCGCAGGTTCCCGTCAAAACCGACACCGGACAAGGCTCGACGGTGACGTTCGCGCTCTCGACGACGAGCGCGACCAGCGGTTTCTCCGATGTCGGAACCGTCTCGTCCGTCGCGAGCCCCGAGCCGCAAACGATCGCGCTCAACAACCAGCGCGCACGCTGGGTGCGCGTGACGGCGAACCGCACCGGGACGGCCCAGCCCTTCAACGCGCTCGGCGCGTTCGGTACGATCGCGCCGCCGCCCGCAAACAATATCGCCGGCACGTACGTGCAATATGGCAACCCCTACGATCAGGGAGCGTTCCGAACGGCTCCGAACGAATCCGATCCGTGGTACCTCCAAGTCGTGACGGTCGGAAAAGACGGGATCAACGGACAGCAATGCTTCAACGGCCATCTCGGCGCCGCGTATCCCGGGACGATCGAAGGGCGGACGTGGCAGTGGAAGCGCAGCGACGACTTCGGCCGCTACACCGTGAACGACGAAGGGACGCTGCTGATCGAGAACGAGGACCGCGGCTCGGCGTATTGGGTGCGCACGGACCAGCGCCCGAAGTTCTGCGTCCCGCAAGTGGTCGGCTCCGGCGCGAACAACGTGCTCGTGCTCGAGAGCAGCTTCGCCGGACTTTATCCGATCAACGACACGGGAATCAAGAGCTTCCCGGGGATGCGGTTCACGCGAATCGGTGCGGCGATGGCCGACCAGTCCCTCCTCAACGGCGCTTCGACGGTCATCTTCAACGCGCTGTGCAACGCCGACGACCTGTTCGCGCCGGCTCAGAACGACGCGATCTCGCAGTGGGTGCAAAACGGCCACAAGCTGCTGATCTACGACGCCGACACATGCGGCCACCAGACGCACTACGCGGTGCTGCCGTACCCGTTCGTCAGCAACAATCCGGGCGCGCACGGCGCGAAGGGCGACCGGCTGATCCTGGTCGAGGACGACTCGCTCGGCACCTCGGATAAGACCGACAAGACGCACTTTCTCGATCCGATCGCCTATGCAACAGGCGGCAACCAGCTCGGGGACGCGAACACCGTGACGACGCACGATTCGCATTGGTGCGGGCACCTCTTCGGCACGAACGTCAACCACGTCAACGGCTTTATGCAGATGTACGCGCCGTTCGGAAAGGGCTTGATCGTCTACGACGGGTTCGATGCGGACGACGGCGGCGTTCCCTCGTACCAGCAGGTGCGCCGGCTCGAGCTCATCCAGCCGGTTCCGGCCGATCTGCCGTGCACGCAGAAGGCGTCGCTCGGGTTCGTCATCCAGCCGAACCGCGACGCGAGCTTCGTCCCGGGGAAGGCCGCGACGAAGCCGTTCGCTATGGAGCTGCTCGCCAATCAGGGCTGGAAGGGCCACATCACGATGACGACGAGCGGCGATTTCCGCGCCGCGGTGACGCCGAGCTCGTTCGACGTCAACGGGACGACGCAGTCGCTCAAGATCGGCGTGACGATCCCGGCAAACGCAAAGCCCGGCACGTACGCGGTGATCGTGAACGCCGACGGCGGGAACGGCGAGACCGCACAGGCGACGATCCAGCTGCACGCCGCGATCCCGTTGGTAAAGCAGATCAAGTCGCAGCGCCGCATCCGCATCTACGGGATCCACTTCGACGTCGACAAGGCGACGATCAAACCGCAGTCCGAGCCGGTGATCGCACAGATCGCGCAAGTCATGCAGCAGAATCCCGCCTGGCGTTTCCGCGTCGAGGGACATACCGACTCCGACGGCGGGCTGCAGCACAATCAAGTGCTCTCGCAGCAGCGCGCCCAGTCGGTGGTCAACGACCTGACGAAGCGCTACCACATCGCGAAGTCGCGCTTGGTGCCGGTCGGGTACGGCTACTCGAAGCCGGTCGCGCCGAACACCACTTCGGCGGGCAAGGCGCTTAACCGCCGCGTCGAGCTGTTCTTGCTGAACCCGAAATAGCACACAGCAGAAGTACCGGCACACGGAAGTGTGCCGGTACTTCGCCTTACGCTCCGCGCGCGAAGTCGGCGATCAGCGCCGGTGCGGCGGCGTCGAAGCCGACGACGTCGAGCATGCCGCCGTCGTTCGGGTCGGCGATCGTGAAGCCGTTCGAGGTCATTCCGACCACGACCAGCTTCGCGGCGATCCCCGACCGCTCGCGATAGCGGCGCAGCGCCTCGTCCGGGTGGATCGTCCCGGCCCAGGTCTCGTTGTCCGTGTAAATCACGAACAGGTCGACCGCGAGACGGTTCTCGAGCGCGTAGAGCATCGGCAGCGCGCAATCCGTTCCCATGAACGGCAGCGCTGCCGTGCGCTTCACGACCGAGTCGACGCTCTCGTCCTTGCCGATCGCGAACGGGACGAACTCGTCCGCGAAGGCCATGACGGTCACCTCGCGCTCGGTGCGAACGTGCGTGAGCGCCATCGCCGCCGCGCCCACGCGCGGCGTGATCCCCGGAACTCCGGCGATCGTGCCGCCCGACATCGAGCCCGACACGTCGAGCCCGATCAGCGTGCGCGCACCCGTCGGCTCGACGTTCTCGAACGCGAGCGCGAACGCCGCGTCGAGCGCGTCGACGACCGCCGGCACCGGCGACCAGGTCGCGTTGCCGCGCGCGCCGTGTCCCGACTTGTACGTCGTGAGCGCGGCGAGCAGCGCGATCGGGTGGATGCGCGCCTTGCGGAGCGCGTTCCGATCCGTGATTCGCGCGATCGCGCTTGCCGTCGCCTCGCCCTTGGGCGTGAGGAGACCGACGCGCGTGAGCGTCGCGAGGTTGCGGATCAGCGCCGTCATCGGCAGCGCCGGCAGAAGCGCCTCCCACACGCGCGGCTCCTTGAGCCACGCGCTCGGAAGCGCCTCGCGCGGAAGACCGCTCGTGCGCACCAGCTCCGCGCACGTTGTGGCATCGGCGCCCTCGGACGCCTTGGCCGTTGCATGTGCGCGCAGGAGTGCGAGCGATGCGTGCTCGTCGCCCGGGACGTCGCCCTTGACGATCCACGCGTAGAGCGCCGCGCGCTCCGCGTCCGTCGCGAGCGGGTGCGCGAGACGGAACACGTCGCGGTGGGTGAAGCCTTCACGGTTCTGGTACTTCAGCGCCTGGAACGCCAGATCGCGAACCGATTGCGCTTCGTACCAGCCGCGCAGGCCGCGGCGCAGCCCGCGACCCCAGCCGCGGAACTGCTCGATGTACGAGCAGAACGTGAGCAGGTGCGAGCCCGTGCGGCAGACGCGGCGCAGGCCCTCGCCGAGCGCGAAGCTGCGCGTCGCCTCGTCGCCGAAACCGGCGCACGCCGCGAGCGCGAAGATCGCCGGCTGCACCTTCGGCGCGCGGCCGCTCTCCGAGAGCGCGATGACGCGCGCGACGACACGGCGGCCGTCCTCGCGAATCGCGTCGACGAGATTGAGCGCGTTCTCCTTGGTGAGCCGCGCCTCGGTCGCATAATACGTGCCGCCCTCGCTTCCGAGAATCAGAAAGCGGTCGACACGCGCCCAGCGGTCGAGCGGGTAGACGTAGCCGTCCGCGTCGTTGCGCACTTGATCGCGACCCGGCTGCGGCAGCGTCTGCAGCGTGCCCGCGGCGCGGCCGCGGAAGATGCGTGCAAGCAGGTTCATCGTGTGTTCCCTCCCTTCGTACGGTGATGACGAATGCAGGCCGGCGAAGGCTAGCGGGCAAGTCGATGTTCGAGGAAAGGGCTTTCACCCGATCGTTTAACAGACGATAACCTCGAACGTCCGGCCCGCAGCAGCCGGCTTGTTCTTTGAATGGGATGACGCGGGCTCGCGGACGAGTGGCGGTGCGGGAACGGGACGACACCTCGCGTCCCTGCCGACGGCCGCGCGACACTCGCCGCGCGGCGCCTTGGATTCGAACCAACGTGAGCTCCGGAGAACCCGCACCTTCCGGCCCGCGAGCCGGCGATATTGATGTCGGCTCGCACGAGCCGTGGGCAAAAAGTGTTCCGGGATGAGAGTCGCATGGCGACGGACCGAACTCCGATCCAGTCCACCCGCGCGGCCTGACGGCAACGCGGTCTCTCTGGTCAAGCCGGAATGTCCGACTTTGGTAGGATAACCCGAAACGTCCGGCCCACGGCCGTGCGTCAGCTCTTGATGCAGACCACCTGGCGGAGCGTGTGAACGATCCGCACGAGATCGTGCTGCGCCTTCATGACGGCGTCGACGTCCTTGTACGCGGACGGCGCCTCGTCGAGGACGCCCGCGTCCTTGCGGCATTCGACGCCCTTGGTCTCGCGCGCGAGATCCTTGAGGGTCAGCTTGCGCATCGCCTCACCGCGGCTCATCCGGCGGCCCGCGCCGTGCGAGCACGACTCGAACGAGTCCGGATTGCCGAGACCGCGCACGACGAACGAACGCGCGCCCATCGAGCCCGGAATAAATCCGAGCTCGCCGCGGCCGGCACGAACCGCACCCTTCCGCGTCACGAAGACGTCGGCACCGAAGTGCCGCTCGCGCG
>DASZGA010000258.1:0-7782 GCA_035939295.1 Candidatus Elarobacter sp.
CATCAAATACGAAGGGATGAGCCAACAGCAGATCTTCGCGCTACCGCAGGAAGACCGGCCCGAAGGCGCCGTTCAATCAGCCCTCGCCGCACTGGGCACGGCCCTTCGGCGCCTGCGGTCCGCCACGGCGCCGGGGCCCGCGACGGTAGCGCCGCCCGCTGCGCCGCCGCCGATGGGCGCTCCTATACGACCAAACCTTGCACCGCCCGCGGGTCCGCGGACGACTGGAGGCAGGAGTGGCTGACACGCGATACCAGCCAGGTCACTGGGTCGAGCCGGAAGCGCGGCGCGGTCGGCAGCCGGCCGACCTGATGTGGATGCTGAGCGCGAGCGGGCCGAAGTTCATACGCTGGGCAATCGCAATCTACGCCGTCGTCTGCGTCGCGCTACTCGTCGGCGTGATTGCCTCGCTTCGCCTCGGCGACCCTGAGCGGTATCTCCAAGACAGACAGGCCGAGCAGCGCGTCCCAGGCCGGTTGGACGCGCTCGAACGATTCCAACAGGAGCAGGCGAACGAGCTGAAGGATTTGCGCCGCGAAATTACGACGCTGCAGCGCCGCGATTCCACTTCTCGGAGTAGTAAGAACGCATCGCAGAGACGCTGATCGGTACGCGGCCGCGCACGTCTGACGGCCGTTGCTTGCGCGCATCTCGCCACGGTTCTTCGCGCGTTAAATCGCTGAGCTGTTCCGGCTTCAAGTTGCCGAAGTGTTCGAAAATCGAGTCCGCAATCCGCCGCGCGTTCTCATCCTTGAGGTCTTCGCCTTCAGGGACTTTTTCGATGAAGCCCTCGTAACGGTGGTGCTTCCATAGCGAAACCACAACCGGGCCGTTCGCCCATGCCTCGATCGTGTCCGGGAACAGCGGCCGATCAGTCCACGCCAAACTCCCGGCCTGACAGTAGTAGAGCAGCTTCTGTAACTTGAGCTGCTCCATGGGACCGTAGCTCACCACCAGATATTTCGCGACGTCCGCGGCGTTGGCGATGGCGGGAGGCTCGGCTGGAAGCGGCGCCTGCGCGCTCGGACCGGGCGCGGCTGCAGCAGTGGCTGGGTCAACAATACTCATCGGCTCGGAGGTGTCGGTGCTGGGGGAGGGCGTCGGTTCCCCGTCAGCACGGGCGGACCTCCTGCGAAACCACATCGTTTCCGGCTCCAATCCCGGGGCCGCCCCAGCGGCCCTACGTATCATATCATTTTCTAGATTACTTGTAATCTAGAAAACGTGGTATCTTTACGTCCCATATGCCTCGGCCCAATGACCAGCCCCGACGCTTCGTAAAGACGCTGGGCTATCAGGTGACGGTTGAAGGAAAGCTCGCGCTGGACGAGCTCCATCGAGAGCTGCGCCGCCGCGGATGCCAGGCGTATTTCGGACACATCCTCGATGTGTTGATCAAAAGCGCGAATGTCGATGCCCTCGAAAAGGAGTTGCCGCGGAACCCCACTTACGACGAGGGCCCGGAGACGTTACGCCAACGAAATTTGGACTCGCCGTAGGCGAGCGCCGGATCACATCTCGCAGCCGGGACGACCTTCTCGGTCGGGCGGCTTCCGTGCCCCGGATTCTGATGGGAAATAGCGGCTCCCTATCGTAGGCAGAGGGCATACCGATGGAGCTTCGCGACCTTCGCTCGTTCGTCGCGGTCGCGCAGCACCGCAACTTCAGCCGCGCGGCCGAGCAGCTGCACGTCTCGCAGCCCGCGCTGAGCGAGCAGATCCGCAAGCTCGAAGACGAGCTCGGCGCCCCGCTCTTCGACCGCACCAGCCGCGGCGCGACCCTCACCGCAGCAGGCGAGGCCTTCCTCCCGCAAGCCCGCAGCGTCCTCGCCCAGGCCGACGTCGCCGCCGAAACCGTCCGCATGGTCTCCGCCGGCCTCGCCGGAACCCTGACGCTCGGCTTCATCGACTCCGCGGCGCTCGGCATCTTGCCGCCGCTGATCCGGCGCTTCACGGCCCGCTACCCCGCCGTGAAGCTGCGGCTACGCGAGCTCGGGACGCGCCGCCAGCTCGAAGCGGTCGAAGCCGGCGAGATCGACGTTGGAATCGTGCGCGGACCGGTCTGGAACCCCGCCCTTGCCGGCCGCCGGATCGCGACGGAGTCGCTGCTGCTCGCGCTGCCCGAAGAGCACCGGCTCGCCGGCGAGGCGGCGGTGCGGCTCGCTGACCTGCGCGACGAAGGCTTCATCACCTACCCAGCGGACCGCGGCGCCGGCCTCTATGAGGAGACGCTCCGGCTCTGCCACGAGGCCGGGTTCGAGCCGAAGATCGTCCAGGAGGCGAACGAGATCTACACGATCATCGGGATGGTCGCAGCCGGGCTCGGCGTCGCGATCGTCCCCGACTCGGTCAGCGCGATCGCGCCGGGCGGGGTGGTTTACCGCCCCACCGAACCGCGTGCTGAGCTGGAGCGTTGGGCGGTGTGGCGCGAAGAAGCGCCGCTCGCCGTCGTTCAGGCTTTCGTCACGTCCTTGCCGTTGGATGGTGAAGAACCGCCGCCGCCTCCGCGCCGTTAGGAGAAACATGCGCACCCTCGTTCTCTCGCTGCTCGCCGCGCTCGCCGTCGGCGGCATCGCCCTCGCTCAATCGCCCGCGCCGTCGACCGCGCCCGCACCGGCGAGCTCGCCCGGCCCCACGACGAGCGCCGTAGCGAAACCCGTCGTCGTCGTGCACATCAAGAACTTCGCGTTCGTCCCCGACACGGTGAACATCGACGCCGGTCAAACCGTGCGCTGGGTCGAGGACGACGACACGCCGCACACGGTCACCGCGTCCGACAAGTCGTTCGACAGCGGCAACCTCAACAAGAAAGACGCCTGGACCTACGCCTTCAGCAAACCAGGCACATACGCGTACATCTGCGCCTACCACCCCTACATGAAAGGCAAAGTCGTCGTAAAGTAGCGGTCGTCTGGCGGACCCTTATGAGAAGCGGTCTTTGAACGTCGACCGATAGACTTGGTGCTCGGGATCCCACCACAGAAGATAGAGGATTCCCTGATCCATGACGCCCCAGACGCGCTTGAGTTCGTGAGGCGGATCGACAGTAATTGCTCGGCATCTTGCCAATTTGACTCGATGTTCGTCCGCGCTTCCTTCGACAGCTCAGAAACGTCGCAGAAGTGATTCTGCTTTCTGGCGACCACCAAGATGTCGTTCCACGTCATCTTCTCGAGCGCGGCTAAATGCGAGACGATCGCGCGTGCTTCAGCACGCGATATGTTGCTCCATCCGAATGGCGGCTCCGTTCTTAGACGGCCGAACCGCCACGACGGGTGGTCACCGAGATACGAGCGTGAATTCGCGCTGACTACCGGCTTCTTTGCCACGGTTAAGCTACGTCCGCGAACTATGACGCAGCGGTGGATTTCGTCGCGGCGAGTTTCGAATAGTAGCTCGCCATCAGCTCGTTGGGGATCGGACGACTGCCGCGGACCCAAGCCGGAAGATTGCCTCGTGCTTCTCGCCAAGGCACCTCCGCGTGGGTTAGATCGTACAGCCAGTGCTTCGACTTTCGCGCGTAAAACTGCAGCACACTGTCCACTGTCTCGCGCGCTACGGTATCGCACTCGATGAGCGACGGGTCGCCACGCACTGTGCACACCGTCGATTTCCCGTGGTGCTCCACGTAAAGCAGCGGCGCCACCGGTCCGTTTGCCCAGGCCTGGATCTCGTCATCGAATAGGGCCCGGCCATCCCAAGCGAGTGACCAAGCTTGACAGTAGTACACGAGCTTCTGCAACTTCATCGCCGGCAAACACCCGCGGCGCTGCAAAATATACTCGGCGACGTCGATCGACTTGGGCAACCTGACTCTCCTCGCACCCGATCAAAGAACACTGGCAAACATCTTAGCAAAGCAGCGCTACTGTGTCAACGATATGACACAACGCATAACCACTACGTCATGTACGGCGTTAGTGCGTGCGCAGCAGCACCGCTGCGGCCGCGTTGAACAGCAGCGCGCCGAGGATTGCGAAGCCGAAGCCGAACGCGGTGATCGCGAAGATCGCGATGGCGATGCGGTCCGGAGTGGCGTTGGCGACGCGGCCGGCGCCGAGACGCCAGGAGATCCACCAGCCGACGGTCGCTTCGGTGAACGCGGTGGCGGCGCCGACGATCTCCACGCGGTGAATGTCGAGCAGCGCGAGCTGTGCCGCGGCGCCGATCAGGATGTACAGGCCGAACTGCACCGGCGCCAAGTTCTGGTATTTGAATCCCTGGTTCGAGCGCGTGTAGAGCGAGCCGAGGGTGTCGAACGCCAGCATCAGCGCGATGCTGATCGCGAGCGTGAGCGGGAAAGCGACGGAGAGCGGCCAAGGCGTCACGCCGTACGATGGTCTTCAGCAGCGAGGTCTTCCTCTTCGGCTTCCTCCCGGCCGTACTCGCGCTGTACTTTCTCGCGCCGGGCTGGCGGCTCAAGAACGTCGTCCTCGTCGTTGCGAGCCTGTTCTTCTACGCGTGGGGCGAAGGACGATTCGTTGCGCTGGTCCTCACCTCGGCGCTCGTCAATTACGGCTTCGGCCTGGCGCTTTCGCGGCTTCCCGGCGGCGGCACGCGCGAACGCAAGCTCGTCCTCGCCGGCGCGGTCGCGTTCGACCTCGGCGTGCTCGCGTGGTTCAAATACGCCGGCTTCCTCGCCGACAACCTGACGTTCATCACCGGCGGCGGAATCGGGCGCAACGTCGCGCTTTCGAACGTCTATCTGCCGCTGGGGATCTCGTTCTTCACTTTTCACGCCATCTCGTACGTCGTCGACGTCTACCGCCACACCTCGGAGGCGCGGAAGAATCCGCTCGAGATCGTGCTGTACTTCGTCTTCTTTCCGCAGCTCATCGCCGGCCCGATCATCCGCTACAAGGACGTTGCGGCGCAGCTTTCGCAGCGCACAGTCACCCTCGACGGGTTCGCGTACGGCGCGCGGCGATTCGTCGTCGGCCTCGGGAAGAAGGTGCTGATCGCGAACGCGCTCGGCGCGTGCGTCGACCACGTCTTCGCGACGCCGGCCGCGAGCGTCTCGACCCCGCTGGCGTGGTTCGCGCTCCTCGCGTACACGCTGCAGATCTACTTCGACTTCTCCGGCTACTCCGACATGGCGATCGGGATGGCACGGATGTTCGGGTTCCGCTTCCTGGAGAACTTCAACTTTCCGTACATCGCCGGCTCGATCCGCGAGTTCTGGACGCGCTGGCACATCTCGCTCTCGCGCTGGTTTCGCGACTACCTCTACATCCCGCTGGGCGGAAACCGCGTCGCGCCGTGGCGCGTCTACCTCAACTTGACCATCGTGTTCTTCTTGTGCGGGCTGTGGCACGGCGCGAAGTGGACGTTCGTCGTGTGGGGGCTGATCCACGGCGCCTTCCTGATCCTCGAGCGCACCGGCGCGGTGCGCCGCATCACCGCGACGCCGGTCGTGCGGCACGTCTACGTGCTCCTGGTCGTGATGTTCGCCTGGGTGTTCTTCCGCTCGGACTCGTTCGCGTATGCGCTCGGATTCTTGCAGGCGCTGGTGCAGCCGCGTCTCGCGCCGGCGCTCACCTTCTCCGGTGCCGTTGATCACGAGACGCTGATCGTCTTTGCCGTTGCCTGCGTGCTAGCGACACCGCTGATTGCAAATCGTGTCGAAGGCGCACTGCGTGAGGGCGCCTGGAGAACGCGCGTCGCGCTCGGTGCTGCGGCCGTCCCGGCCGGGCTCGCGTTGATCTTCGTCGCGTCGGTCTCGAAGCTCGCCGCCGGCACCTACAACCCGTTCATCTACTTCCGCTTCTGATGACCGATCCGTCCGCACCGGTCCCGACGCAGCGCACCCCTGGCGACCTCGCCGTCGTCGCGCTGTTCGCGGTCCTATTGCTCGCGCCGGCGCTTCTCGCGCTCACCGGCCACGCCGGATTCGACGTGAGCTTCTTGGAGAAGACCGAGAACCGCCGCCCGTTCGTCGCGCCGCCGCCGACCTCCGGTGCGCTCGCGACCGGCGGCTGGGAGCGCGACGTCGAGCGCGAGATCGCCGACGCGTTCCCGCTGCGCAAGCAGTTGATCGCGGGGTACGACTACGCGAAGTTCGCGTGGCTCGGCGACTCGTCGTCGAACCGCGTCATCCGCGGCCGCAACGGCTGGCTCTTCTACGCCGCCGAGGAGCGCGACTATCTCGACGGCAAGCCGAGCGACGCCGATCTCGCACACGCGGCGGACGTGTACGTACAACGTGCGGCGTGGTGCGGACGCCACGGCATGCGCTACATCTTCGTACTGGTTCCGAACAAGAGCACGATCTACCGGCAGTATCTGCCGGCGGCCTTCCGGCGCGTCGTCGCGACCGCCGCGGACCGCATCCTGCCGCTGCTGCGCGCACGCGGCGTCCGCGTCGTCGACCTGCGCGACCCCGTTCTCGAAGCATCGCGGAACGGCGCGGTGTACACCCTTGGCGACACGCATTGGAATGATGCCGGCGTGTACGCAGGATACCGCGCGGTCGTCGCGGCGCTGCGCGACGCACGCGTCCGCGACACGATCGCGCCTGCGTCGATCCACCCGCACACCGGCGCCGGTCCGGGCGATCTGCTCGCGATGAGCGGCGTCGCCGGCGTCGTGGAGAACCGCTGGATTCGCTTCGACTTCCCGCACCGCGCGCACGATGCGCCGGCGCCGAACGACCGGCGAGATCCGGACGCCGCCGCCTTCAGCGCGCAGGCGACGGCGGTCGACGATCCGTCCCTCCCGAAGCTCGTCGCGTTCGGCGACTCGTTTCTCGGTCAGCTGCAGCCGTTTCTCGACGAGAGCTTCCGCCGTTCGGTCGCGCTGCACCACGTTTCGGTTCAAGGCACGCAGTTCGACACGTACGTCCTCGAAGCGGAGAAACCCGACGTCGTCGTTCAGGAGCTCGTCGAGCGCAGCCTCGTCTTCGCTGCGACGTTCAAGCCGTGAGCTCGCCCCGCGTCACGGATCGTGCCGCTCCGGCACGCGCGAGAATCGCCCGCCGATCCACCTCACCACGATCGCGCCGACCGAGAACACACCGCCCGCGAGGAAGATCCACATCCACCTGCGGTCGTCGCCGTCCCGCGCGCCCGCCCAGCCGGCGTCGATGATCGCCGCAATCGCAAAGAAGCTCGCCGCAGCGATGAACATGATCGGATAGGTGTTCGTCGGCCGCGACTCGGCTCGAGCGATCCGTTGCAGCCGTTCAGGCGGTTCTTCAGGAGGCTCGTAGACGCGCCCGCACCGCGGGCACGGCTCGAACGCCCGCATGTTGCGTTCGACCAACCCGCAATACGCGCACGTCGGCGCTGATTCTTCCACCAGTTATCGGTATCGCGGGCGGCCGAGCGAGGTTTCACCCGCGCTCGGCCGCCCGCAGCGGTCAGCTTCCGACGACGCGCTGCGCCTTGAGCGTGCGCGAGACGTCGTCGTGGAGGGCGCCCAGGTGGGCGCGGGTCTGCACGTCGAGGCCGCGGCGGTTCAGGGCGCCGGCGACGTCGCGGTCGAGCGTCTTCAGCTCGTAGAGCGCGAGCGCTTGCGCGTCGTACGGCGTTCCGCGCGGCGGTTCGAGCGCGTAGGTGCGCAAGATCCCGGCGTACCGGCGTTGCAGGTTGCGATGCACCTGCGTCGCCTGCGCGACGCGGCCGTTCGCGATGTCGCCGAAGACCGACTTCTGCGTCCACTCGAACAGGTCGCCGAGCGTCATCGTCTCGCCGGGCTTCGCCTTCGTCGGCATGTCGGCGAGACGCGCGAGCGTCAGCGGCGCGTACATCGAGCTGAGCGCGCGGAGCTGCATCCGGTTCGCCAT
>DASZGA010000259.1:0-9941 GCA_035939295.1 Candidatus Elarobacter sp.
GTTAGTCCCAGGCGCTGCGATATGGCATCCACATCTATCGTGCGCGGTGAAAAAGTCACATCTATGCTGAACGTCGCAACCCGTATAGCGTCAGCGGTCGGCTCTGTCTCGTCCGATTCGTTCACGGTGGTATCTTACCACTTCCACCGACCCGCTCTCGAGCGCGTCCTCTGGCTGATTCGTAGACATCACCAGTGGCCATCTCCAAGACTGGGGTGAACTTCTTTGAACCTGGACCCCGCAACTATTCGAACAGGTCCCTCTCTCGCACGAGAGAAGGGCCTGTTTCATTGTGACGATGATGCAGCGCGTGGGTTGGGTTTTGAACCGCCTCGCGGCGGCGAGCGCCGGGGCTGCGGCCGTCGGCGGTTTCGCGGGGCTGATGATGGCCGCGTACGGCGAGCTGACGCATCCGACGAGCCCGCTGAGCAGCGACTTCTGGACCGGCCTCCTGTTCTTGGTGTTCGTCACGGCGTTCTTTTCCGTGTGGTACGGAACGCTGCCGGGGCTCGTGGCGCTCACGCTGACGCCGGCGAAAACGGAACCGTGGCGACGTCTGCGCGTTCTGGTGCCCGCGTCGCTGGCCGGCTTCGCGTTCTGGTTCGGCATTGGAAACGTCTCGCCGCGGGAGGCACAATTTCCGCTGCTCATTCTGCTTCCTACGATCACGGGGCTCGCGACGGCGTTTGCGATCGGCGGCGTCCCGCCGCGCCGTCACGCGTAGGAACATTTTGGCGGTTGCTGACGCGCTGAGCGGGATATAGCTGCGGCGAAGCGTCTCGCGTACGTTCCTGTCTATGTGAGCGATAACGTGCACGCCGTCGGGACGCGGTGTGCAACAATGAGCAGACGTGCAGGGCACTCCTCCGTACAATCAGCGCTATGGAAGCATGGCTCAACAGGCCCAATTTGAGAGGCCGGGCGGCTGCATTGCGTTTCGCGGCGGGGCCGCTGTTGGCTTTGCTTCTCGGAGGCGCAGGGACGTCTGTGGCGGCGGCCGATTTCGGCAGCCCGCCGCCCGGCGAGTATCCGATTGTATTCAACGACCATACGGTTTATGCGAAGCCCGACATCCTCAGGCAGAACCGCGTTTTGGCCGCACTGGTCAGGGGCGGCCAGATGTACGTCCCGCTGCGGAGCATGTTCGAGCAGATGGGCGCTACCGTCACCGCGTCGGCCGACGGGCGAACGGTCACCGCGTCCAAGCCCGGCGCAAGCGTCACGGTAACCGTCGGCAAGGCAGTCGTGATCGTGAACGGCGAGACGCGGCCGCTCGACGTTCCGCCTATCGTCTATAACGGTGTCGTCTTGGTTCCGGTGCGCGTCATCTCCGAGGCGCTCGGCGCGTACGTGCAGTGGGTGCCGGACCGGCGTGTCGTGGTCGTCCGCTACATCCCGGTGGTGCCGCCGCCGCCGCCCGCGCCCACGGCGAGCCCCAGCCCGGTTCCGCCGGTACCGCTCGCGGCCACGCCCACGCCGTCACCGACCCCCTCGCCGACGCCGCCGTCATATCACGCCTTCGTTCAAGCCGCCTTCTCGGCGGCGAAGAACTACAACGAGTTCTCGGCCGGCGACTGGTGTCCTGAATCGTACTTGATCAGCGGCGCGTATGCGCCCAAGGATTCGGCGCTGGCCGTGAAAGTCGACTTCCGGCAAGACGTCTACGTCACCAGCGACCAGCTCAGGGATTCCATCGGCAACCACTTCACGCAGTTCGCGACGATCGACGGCGGGGTCGCGTTCACGCCGGTCTTTCTGGCGCGACAGAGCAGCTTGGATGCGCGCCTGGAGTTTCAAGTGATACCGGGCCGGTACTATGTCGGCGTCGGTTACATCCATACCGCCAACAACTACGGCTATCCGCAGCTCAACGCGATCGGCGCCGGAGTCGAAAAGCTGCCGGACCTCCGCCCGGGGATCAGCTGGTTCGGATCGGCGTTCTACTATCCGTCGGCAAGCGGCAACTACACGATCGCGAGCCCCGCGAGCATCAATGCCGGCAAGACGTATCGGCAGCAGTACCAGATCACGAAGTACGACATCGGCCTGGCGCTCGCGTCGGCACATTCGCCGCTGTATCTCTACGGCGGCTTCGCCGCCGACCAGTATACCGCGAAGCAGAACGCACCGATCGGCCAACAGCATGACGGCCCGTATCTCGGCCTCGGCTTGAAGCTCTAAGGCTCGAGAGGATGATGAACATGCTCAAGAAGCTGCGCTTCTCCCACCTCGGGTTCGCCACGTTCGTAGGCGTCGCTTCGCTCGCGGCGTGCAGCAGCGGCGGATGCGGAAACTGCGCCGTACCACCGTATCACGCGCCGACGCCGACTCCGGTGCCGGGAGTTCCGACCCCGACGCCGACGCCGCTCCCACCGGGCGCCACCCCGACCCCGACCCCGACCCCGACGCCCACGCCAACGCCGACACCAACACCGACACCGACCCCGACGCCAACGCCAACGCCGGCACCCGGAACGGTGGCGTGCAGTCAAGGCGCCGGAGCGGTCCCGCTCGGACCGGCACTCGCGCCGTTCGCGATCCTCGCCGGTTCAACGGTGACGAACGTCGGCAACACGAACGTCACGTTCGCCACCGGCGCCGTCACCGGGACGACCCATGACGACCTCATCGGCGTCTCGCCGGGAAGCGCGGTCACGGGGTTCTATCCGCCTGGAACCGACACCGACGGACCGAACGCGATCTACGCGGCCACGTTCAACACGAACGCCGCCGTGCCGCTCGCTGCACAAAACGCGTTGACGACCGCCTACGGGCTGGCCGCCGGACGGGCGCCGACGACCACCTTCGTCGGAACTCCCGACCTATCTCAGGTGAGCGTGCCCGGTTTCCCGGTGGGTACGCTCCCGCCCGGAGTCTACCACATGAGCAGCACCGCCTTCATTTCGGCGGGGAATCTCACGCTCGACGGTCTCGGCAACCCGCAGAGCGTCTTCATCTTCCAGATCGGCACGTCGCTCACGACGACCGCGAACGGCGGCGCGAGCGGCAACGTGATCTTGATCAACAACGCGAACGCATGCAACATCTTTTGGGCGGAGGGCGTCGCAGCGACGCTCGGCGGTGCGTCGTTCTCGGGGAACGTGCTCGCCAGCACCGGAGCGATCACGATCAACGCCACGACGTTCAACGGACGAGCGCTCGCGAACACGACCGCGGTGACGATCCCCGTCGCAGGCGGCTCGCTCATCACCAACCCCGGAGGCAATTAAGGCAGGGAACATTTCGGCGGCGTCCGCTCCTCTCTAGGAATAGCTGGTCCGACTACGGAGAGGCGACCCATGGCACGCTGGGCGCCGCCGGAAACCGTTTCTGCAGCGCTGACGGGCGATGAGGCCGCCGCGGAGCGGCTCGTGGCCGCCGTGTGGCCGGGATGCTTCCGTTTGGCGGCGGCGGTGATCGGCGACCGGGGGCTGGCAGAGGACGCGGCGCAGGAAGCCTGCGCCATCGTGCATCGGAAGATACGCGGCGTGCGGAATGCAGGCGCGTTTGATGCGTGGCTGTACCGCATCGTGATGCGCGAAGCGGCGCGGGTTCGGCGCAAGAACGCCGCTGCCGGCCCGGAGACGTTCGAGCGTTCGCTCGCGAGCGACGAGACGACGGCGCTCGACGTGTGGCGCGCGTTGGGCGATCTCTCGCCCGAGCTGCGCGACGTCACCGTGCTCTTCTACTTCGACGACCTCAAGAGCGAGGAGATCGCCTCGATCTTGCGGATCGCGCATCCGACCGTTCGAACTCGCCTGGCGAGAGCGCGCGAGCGTTTGCGCGGCTTGCTGGGTGATTACGGAGACGAACCGTTGCCGGCGCAGACGGAGACGAAGCTACATGCATTCTGATTTTTCGACGAGAGGGAAAGCCGTGCGAGAGTCAATCCCTGTTCCGGGGCTGCACATGGACTCGATTCGCAGCCGATCGCGTGCGGGGCGCGCCCGCGGCCGCGTACGTACCGCCGTTGCCGGCGCCGCATTGCTTGTGGCGGTCGGTGCCGGGGCCGGCGTCGGCGCGAAGATCTACGAGGGCGTGCACGTGTGGTTCTCCGGCAACAAGGTCGCCACTGTCGTTCATTCCGGAACCGTCATGCATCACCCGATGGGATCGGATCTCCGCAAAGCGGTCGCCGGCGCGACCTTTCCGGTCGTCTTCCCGGTCGGCGTCCCCGCCGGCAGCCGCATCGACTTGGTGACGCTGGCCCCGGTCGATCATCCGAGTATGATATCGCTGAGCTATCACGACGAAAAGACCGGCTTCAAGGCTTCGTTCGCGCTCGTCGATCCGGCGGTGGTCTCGGCGGACGGGAAATTCCCGCCAGGCTTGCCTGCGATGTTGATCCGAATGACGACGTTCCGCCATTGGCGCGTCGGCGGTGAGCTCGTTGCCGCTTCCGACAAGCTTCCCGCCGCGGACACCGATCGCATCACGGCCGCGATGATGAAGGCCTCGCCGGAGGAGAGCCTCGCCGCTACCGAGACGATGCTTCCGAGAATCAGAGTGCTCGGCGGGACCGTGCGCGTCGCAATCGTGGAAGACCTCGCTCCCCCAGGGCCAAACAGCGTGCTGCTCGGTGAAGAACAGATTCGGTCGATCCCGAGTCTGGTCGAGCGCCATGCGCCGCTCGCCGATCAACGAATCCTGGAAGCAACCTCGATCGGGCCGCACCAGGGGAAAATCATCAAAGCGCAGGTGAGGCCCCATCACGACGTCGCCGTGCCCGCGAGCGGCGTGCGCGCGATCGACGCGGTGCTGCGGTCCGCCGACGCTCACGACCGCAACGACTGCGGCTGCGAGATCCTCTACTACCAGCCCGACAGCAGCACGTATTGGGTGTGGAAGATCCCGCTCGCGGCTTCCGGCGCGGTGAAAAAATACGCCGTCGACGCAACGACGTTCGCGGTGACGCCCGCGACGCTGCAGTAGACCGCGGGAAACAGGCCCGAACGCCGCGTTCCGGGCCTGTTCCGTTTTCGTCGAGCGGCTAGGTGCTAGTACGAATACCAGACGTCGGTCGTGATCGACGCTCCGGTCGTGTTGTCGGTGACGGTCAGCACCGCGTGCGAGTCCTGACCGGTATCGTTGATGCTGAAGTTGCCCGGGCTGGGATGCGAGGGGAACGTCAGGTGTCCGTAGTCGTCGACCAGTTTCGCGGTCATCGAGTCGCCGGCCGCCGCGTGACACGGCCCGACATAGGTCACCCATTCTTCGCCGCCGCCGGTCGAGAACGGCGGTCCCCAGGTCGAGAAACCGTTGGTCTGATAGATGTTCAGCGAGGTGCCGCAGGACGGATTGTAGCCCGACGGATAGCTCGCCGATCCGAGGATGTAGTTGATCGTCGTGGTCGACATCGTGTGGCGCGCGGCGCCGCCCGAGTGGTGCGCGCCGGATTGCGTCGTGATTCCGGGGAGCGTCGAGGTGTTCGAACCGCCGGAGCACGCGGCAAGGAGCGCGAGCAGCGGAAATACCGCAAGAGACTTGCGCATGACGCTATGGGTCCTTTCTTTGCATGGACCCGATGCGCGGTGCCCGACAATGGACCGAACACCCCGTGGGTCCATTGCGATGGTACACCTAACGAACCCACCGCGCCCGTGCCGGTGGTCACAAGAAAGACTGCCGCGCTGCCGCCTCCCTACGTCGCGGGGCCGCAGTACGCCGTCAGCGCCGAGGTCACGTCGGCGTCCATCGGCACGCCCTGATTGCGCGTGTACGTCAGCTTGGTCACGCCGGGCGCGTCGTCGACGATCAGCTGATGGACGACGCTCGTCCCGAACGTCATCTCCAGCTCGTGCGCACGCCTGCCGTCACAGGTGCGGTCCTTGTCGATGCTTGTCTTGAAGTTGTTGTCGGTGATGTTCTTCCTCACCATTCCGACGATGTCGTCGTACGCGAGCCCCGCGTCGCTCAGGTACGTCACGAGCTGTCCGTCGCTCTTCTTCCAGGTCTCGGCAGCGCGCGGGCTCTGCGCCGTCGCGGCGAGGCCGACGGTGTGCTCCCACCCGGCGGGACCGGTGAACGGCTTGGTTGCGGCGGCCGCCGCGAGCGGGAGCAGCGCGGCGAGTGCGATCAGCGCCGAGGCGGCGC
This sequence comes from Candidatus Elarobacter sp., assembly GCA_035939295.1. Taxonomy (GTDB): domain Bacteria; phylum Vulcanimicrobiota; class Vulcanimicrobiia; order Vulcanimicrobiales; family Vulcanimicrobiaceae; genus Vulcanimicrobium. The sequence continues at coordinate 6,094 of DASZGA010000259.1, forward strand.
GAAGCGGTGCGTTCGACATGATCGTCCTAGGGTGCCCGATTCGCCGCGAATTACACGACCGGAGAAGCGCTTGGAAGGTTGTCCAGGACGAGCGCTCGTAGAGTCGATCCCCGGCCCGTCCGGGCCCGGGTCGTACTCCACGCTCGCGAGGTGTCGTCGTGCCGAGTCTTGATTTCACGCCGTTCGACGGGCGGATCGAACCCGCCGCGCCCGACTCGGTTCAGCAGCCGCCCGTTCTGAACGTTCGCGTCTTCCCGGAAACGCTGCCGGACGCGACCTATCCGGAACAATCGAATCCCAAGTATTCGGCGGCGAGCGGAAAATGGGGCGCGTGCTTCTCCGGCGGCGGACCGCGCGCGTGCGCGGCCGCGCTGGGGCAGATGCGCGGCCTGTACGTTGCCGACGCGGTGCAGTACCTCGGCGCGATCTCGTGCGTCTCGGGCGGCTCGTGGTTCGGCGCGCCGTTCTGCTACTCGACGATGTTCACCGACGCCGAGCTGCTCGGCGAGTACCTCGATCCGAACCAGATCACGCTCGGCAACATCGCGGCCGTGCAGCCCTACTGCATCGGGACCGGGCTATTGAACCTCGGGAACATCAACCTCGCGTATATCGGCACGCGGGCGCTGCTGCGCGGGATCCCGGCCGACAAGCTGTGGTCGCGGATGATGAACGCCGCGCTGCTCGCGCCGTTCACGGTCGACGGCACCGACAGGTACGTCGCGCTCGACCAGGACGACGTCGACGCGATCATCGCGCGGAACACCGAGCTCTCGAAGAACAGCTTCTACACGCTGCGGCCCAGCGCGCCGTACTTCATCGCGGGCGGGACGTACATCGGGAGCGCACCGTCGATCGCGCCGTCCGGAGACCTTCACGCGCGGCCCGGCACGGCACCGCTTGCCGACATCGCGAACGCCGCGACAGCGAGCTTGCCGGGCCAGGTGTACCGCACCTTCGAGTACACCGCCGCGTACACCGGGACGCCGCAGCGTTTCAGCGACCCCGGCCGCACCTTCGGCGGCGGGTACGTCGAGAACACCGGCTTCGCCACCGGCGCGCCTTCGGCGCCGCCGCGAAACGGCATCGTCAGCGCCGGCACCAAGAAGTATCCGTTCCTGCTCTCCGACATGATCGGCAGCAGCAGCTCCGCGTTCGCATCGGTCGCGGTCGAGCTCGGCGTCCCGGCGATCGCACCGCGGTTCGACTACTGGTCGCCGGCGACCGCCGGAACGGAAACCGCAAAAACGGAGACGATCGGCGACGGCGGAATCTTGGAGAACATCGGGATCGTCCCGCTGCTGCGCCGCGGCTACCGTACGATCCTCGCGTTCGTCAACTCACCGTACCCGATCGGCTCGACCGACGACGGCTGCGTCGACGGTGTCGACGGCCAGATCAGCCGCCTCTTCGGGCTGATCCCGGCGAACGATTTCGGAAACAGCCAGAACACGCAGATCTTCGCGCGAGCGAAGTGGCAGGCCGTTGCGAACGGGCTCGCCGCCGCGAAAGCCGCCGGCGGCCCGACCACGTACGCCGACACGTACGCGATCGAGCCGAACAACCCGTTCGGGATCCCGCCCTATCCCGGCGACGGCGAAGTCCGCATCGTCTGGCTCTACAACGACTTGAACCAGCGCTGGTACAACCAGCTCCCGAGCGACGTGCAAGCAGCGATCCAAAACCAGTGGACGATCTACCCGCTGTACAATTTGCCGAACTTCTGGACCGTCGGCCAGAATTACGGGATGCTGCTGTACTACACGCCGGAGCAGATCAATCTGCTCGCGCACATGTGGGCGTACACGGTGAAGACGCTAGGCGTGGGCGGCCTCGCCGATCACGCCTAGCTCGCGGCCGACCTTCTCGAACGCCGTCAGTGCGCGGTCGAGCTCTTCGCGGGTCAGCGCGCTCGAGATCTGCACGCGCACCCGCGCCGTCCCTTCGGGGACGACCGGGAAGCCGAACCCGGTCACGAACACCCCTTCCTTCAGCAGCTTGTCGCTCATCGCGATCGCGAACGCGGTGTCGCCGACGATGATCGGCACGATCGCGCTCGGCCCCGCCAGCGGCTTGAAGCCGAGCCGCTGCAGGCCCTCGCGGAAATAGCGCGTGTTCTCGCGCTGCCGCTCGACGAGCTGCGGCTGCGACTCCAGGATCTCGATCGCTTTGAGCGAGCTCGCCGCGACCGTCGCCGGGAGCGCGTTCGAGAACAGCTGCGTGCGCGAGCGCTGGATCAGCGTGTCGACCAGCGCTTTCGATCCGGCGACGAAACCGCCGGCGGCGCCGCCGAGCGCTTTGCCGAGCGTCCCGGTGAGGATGTCGACCTTGCCTTCGAGCCCGAAGTGCTCGATCGTTCCGCGGCCGGTCTTCCCCATCACGCCGGTGCCGTGCGAGTCGTCGACGATCGTCACCGCGTTGTAGCGCTGCGCCAGCTCGACGATCTCCGGCAGCTTCGCGAGCGAGCCTTCCATCGAGAAGACGCCGTCGGTGACGATGAACGCCGTCCCCTCGGCTTCGCGCAGCTTCTGCTCGAGATCGGTCATGTCGCCGTGCTTGTAGCGCGCGCGCTTCGCGCCGGCGAGCCGGCAGCCGTCGATGATCGAGGCGTGGTTCAGCTCGTCGCTGATGATCGTGTTGCCGGCGGTGGCGACGGTCGGGATCACGCCTTCGTTCGCGGTCCAGCACGAGACGTACGAGAGCGCGGCGTCGAAGCCGAACACCGAGGCGATCTTCTCTTCGAGCTCGCGGTGGATGTCGAAGGTCCCGCAGATGAAGCGGACCGAGGCCGTCCCGGCGCCGTACTTCTTCAGCGCCGCGATCCCGGCCGCGACGACGTCCGGATGATCGGCCAGCCCGAGATAGTTGTTCGACGAGAGGACGATCACGTCGCCGGCCTCTTCCATGTGCACCTCGGCGGCCATCGGTCCGGTGAGGTGGCGCAGGCGCTTGTAGGTGCCGGCCGCGCGCAGGGCGTCGAGATCGGCGTTGAGGCGGGCTTCGAAGGCGGTGTTCATCGGATCTCCGTGGTGTGGGGCATGCGACGCTTGCTTGCCGAAGAGAACGAGGGTGGATGAGAGCTTCGGAACGCTCCCGTGCGCGCTCCTGGACCAGCCCGCCGATTTGGCGCTGTACGACCCGCGCTTGGTAAGACTGTAACCGCTTTCCAAGCGGGCAAGCATTGTGAGCGGGATCATCGCAACTGGTCAGGCCGTTGGTCCCTCTTGACTTCCGAACGCCTGTGCGGTTGTATGATGACACGCGGCGCGAGTTTTCAGCGCCGCAGTTTCGTAGCTGTCGGAAACGGGTGATTCGACAATGGCGATCAGAGTATTCGTTCGGCAACCGCTCACACAGACGACCGAACGCGAAGCGCGCGTCGTGCAGACCGCGCTCGACGGGATCGGCGGGCTCGCCGCCGACCGCCGCTACGCCCTCGACCTGCTGACCGGGACGAAGGCGCACGACAACGACAGCTTCCGCGAGGCCTTCGCCAGCGACTCCGGCGGCGCGTTCGCGCCGCGGCGGTTCCGCGAGACGCGGCTGAAGCTGCTCTCGGCCGCCGACGTCATGCTGGTGGTGCGGACCGGCCTGAGCGAGAGCGGCGCGTTCGAGGTCGCCTACAACATCTACGGCGGGCGCCGGATCCCGATGCTCTTCGCGGTGTGGGACGAAGCCGAGATCAAGACGACGCTGCTGCGCGACCTCGACGATCTCGCGAAGGTGCGCTATGTGCGCTTCTCCGATCCCGCCGACATCGCGACGGCGTTCGCGCAGTTCGTCGACGAAGTCGTCATCCCCGACATGTTCGCCCGCGGCCGCGGGCTCGCCGTCGAGCGCGAGCCGCG
>DASZGA010000260.1:0-1711 GCA_035939295.1 Candidatus Elarobacter sp.
TCTCCGTTGCGGGCTTTGCCCTGATTTCGCGCACGACATCATGATTGAATCCACGAGCGGTCGCTTCGACCGCACCGACCACGCCCTCGTCATCGGCCTCGGCCGCAGCGGACGCGCGAGCGTCGAGGTCCTGAGCTCGCGACTCGGCTCCGTCGTCGCGACCGACGAAGCGCCGGCGGAAAAACTCGCCGACGCGCTCGAGGAATTGCGCGCCGCGGGCGTGCATTTCGTTCCGCCCGGCGAGCTCGAAGCAGCGCTCGAGAACGTCACCGTCGCCGTGCTGTCGCCGGGGATCGCGCTGAACAACCCGCTCGTGCGCCGCGTGCAAGCGAAAGGGATCCCGGTCTTCAGCGAGGTCGAGGTCGCGTATCGCATCTGCGCCGCGCCGATCGTCGCCGTGACGGGGACGAAGGGGAAGACGACGACGACCGCGCTGGTCGGCGCGCTCTTCGCCGCCGCCGGCAAGACGGTGCACGTCGGCGGCAACATCGGGAACGCGCTGATCCGCGAAACCGCGGACGCTGCCGCCGGCGACTGGGTCATCGCCGAGGTGTCGTCGTTCCAGCTGGAGTCGATCCGCTCGTTCAAGCCGCGAATCTCGCTGATCCTCAACGTGACGCCGGACCATCTCGACCGCTACCCCTCGATGGAAGAGTACGCGGAAGCGAAGTTCCGCATCTTCGCCAACCAAGGACCAGTGGACACGTTCGTCGGCAACCTCGACGACCCGATCGTCGCCTCGGCGCCGCAGGGCCAGGACGGCAACCGCATCAAGGCCCGCGCGCTGTGGTTCTCCGACGCACCGCACCGTCAGTCGACGCTCTACTTGCGCAACGGCGAGACGATCGTCTACGCGCCGCCGACCGGCGATCCGCGTCCGGTCGACGTCATGAGCGTGAGCGAGATCCCGCTGCGCGGGAAGCACAACGTCGAGAACGTGATGGGCGCGATCTTGGTCGCGCTGGCGGCGGACTTGCCGCTCGACGCGATCCGCGAAGGCGTGCGGAATTTCCGCCCGCTCGGACACCGCTTGGAGCCGGTCGCGGAGATCGACGGCGTGCAATACGTCGACGACTCGAAGGCGACCAACCCCGGCTCGGTGATCGCCGCTATGCGCTCGTTCGAGCAGCGCCCGATCGTGCTGATCGCGGGCGGCAAGGCGAAGGGAACCGACTTCGCCGAGATGGGGAAGGTCGTCAGCTCGCGCGCGAAAGCCGTCGTGCTGATCGGCGAAGACGCCGGCGAGATTGCAGCCGTCGTGAAGCGTGCAAAGGTCGAGCGCGCCGAGTCGATGGACGACGCAGTGCTGCGCGCCTCGAACCTCGCCGAATCGGGCGATGTGGTGCTGCTCTCGCCGGGCTGCGCATCGTTCGACATGTTCCGCTCAGCAGAGCACCGTGGCGAGCAGTTTGCCGAAGCCGTCCGCGCCCTGAAAGACCCCGTAGCCGGTGCACGCTAGGCCCGGCACCGTCTACGGCGCCCGCAACGGTGCCACGCCGTACCGAGATCCGACGAACCCGTACCGCGATGTCACCCCGAGCCCGTCGAAGGGTGATCGCAAACATCAGCACCTGCCGCGCGAAGCGCTGAAGCCGCCCGACGCGCTGCTGCTCGGCTCTATCGCGTTCCTGGTCGCGCTCGGTCTGGTCATGGTCTACAGCGCCTCGAGTGCGTGGGCGTACATGTACCATCACGACACGGCGTACTATTT
>DASZGA010000261.1:0-4683 GCA_035939295.1 Candidatus Elarobacter sp.
CGCGGGCTCGTTCGGTCTTACTCGTTCGACCAGTAGTCTTTGAGGGCTTTGCCGCGGCTCGGGTGGCGCAGCTTGCGGAGCGCCTTTGCTTCGATCTGGCGGATCCGTTCGCGGGTGACGCCGAACTCCTGGCCGACTTCCTCCAGCGTGCGCTGGTGGCCGTCTTCCAAGCCGAAGCGCAGGACCAGCACCTTGCGCTCGCGCTCGGTGAGGTTCTTGAGGACGTCCTGCATCTTTTCTTTGAGCAGCATGACGGACGCCGCTTCGGCCGGTGCGACCGCTTCTTGGTCTTCGATGAAGTCGCCGAGGTGCGAGTCTTCTTCCTCGCCGATCGGGGTCTCCAGCGAGATCGGCTCCTGCGAGATCTTGATGACCTCGCGAACCTTCTCGGGGGTGAGACCCATCTCGTTGGCGATCTCTTCGACCGTCGGATCGCGCCCCAGCTCTTGCAGCAGCTGGCGCGAGATCTTGATCAGCCGGTTGATCGTCTCGACCATGTGGACGGGAATCCGAATCGTGCGGGCTTGGTCGGCGAGCGCGCGCGTGATCGCCTGGCGAATCCACCACGTCGCGTACGTCGAGAACTTATAGCCCTTGCGGTAGTCGAACTTCTCGACGGCGCGGATCAGCCCCAGATTCCCTTCCTGGATCAGGTCGAGGAAGAGCATGCCGCGGCCGACGTACTTCTTCGCGATCGAGACGACGAGCCGCAGGTTCGCTTCGGTCAGCTTGCGCTTCGCGTCCTCGCCGCCGAAGACGACGGCGTTGTCGGCGGTACCGTTCTTGAGCGCTTCTTTCTCGCCGGATTCGATCGCCATCGCCAGACGGCGCTCGTCTTCCATCGAGAGCAGCGGGACGCGGCCGATCTCCTTGAGATACATCCGTACCGGGTCGTCGAGGGCGAGACCAGGCGGGATGACCTCTTCTTCGGGCTCGTCGCGGTCGGCCGGCTTCTCGTCCTTCGACTGCTCTTCGACGATCTCGATTCCGAGCGAGGCGATCTCCTCGAGGAGGTCGTCCATTCGTTCGGGCGCGACGTCTTCCGCCGTGTCGAAGACGGCGTTGATCTCTTCATAGGTCAGCGATCCGCGCTTCTTCCCTCCGGCGAGCAGTTTTTTGATCTGTTCGTCGAGCGAGAGCTGCGGGGGTTCGTTCGTCGCGGCGGCGGTCGGTTTCTTCGTGCGGGCCATGCTGGTCTTCACCTCCTTCCTCGGCTGGGTCGGTCTCGGAACCGGAGAGTGTCTTTCTCCGGAAGAGGTTATCCTTTCAATTCGGCGGCGAGTGCCGCATGTTCGGCGCGGAGGTCGCTGGGGACCGGTTCGCCCGCTTCGAAAAGCAGGTCGATCCGCTCGCCCAATTCTCTATATCGGCGCTCGGCGTCATCGCGCGCAAAACGCACGACGACGCGGTCGAGCTTCACCCGCCGTTCCTCGGAGTCGGCATACCGCACGACCCCCGAGACGGACGCGAGCGTGGCCGCCGCATCTTCATCTCCTGCAAACACGGCGTGGACGTCGGACGGTTGCACCAGCGAGCGAGCGTGCTCCCGAAGCCGCTCCCAAATCGCCCGCAGCTTCGGATTGTCGAACCGCTCGCCGGGGATGCGCTCGGCGTACTCGGCGAGGAGCGAGGGCTCGTCGAGCACGATCGAGAGCACCTCGCGCTCGAACGACGGCCGTTCCATCGCCGAGGGGACGAGGTGGCGCGAAGCGTTCGCCTCGCCGGCGCGCGGCGCGAAGTGCACCGGGTTGTGCATCAAGCGCGCCTTGCGCAGATCGTCGACCGAGAGGCCGAGCCGCCCGGCCGCGTAAACGCGCCAGCGGTCTTGCTCTTCGGGCGGCGCGAGCCGGCGGATCGTCTCCTCCGCCCAGCGCGCGAGCGCCGCGCCTTCGCCGCGGTTGCCGCGCCGCTCGATCTCGGCGTCGATCTTCACCTGCGTCGCCGCGAGCGGCTTCGCGAGCAGCGCGCGAAACGCGTCGGCGCCGTTGCGGCGCACGAACTCGTCGGGATCCTTGCCGTCGGGGATCCGTAACGCCGAGGCGACGATCCCCTCGGCGGCGAGGACGTCGATCGACTTGAGCGCCGCGTCGACGCCGGCGGCGTCGGCGTCGAAGCACAGCACCGCGTGCGAGGCGACCTTGCGCAGCTCGCGCGCCTGCTCCGGCGTGAACGCGGTGCCGAGCGCGGCGACGGCGTTCGCGAAACCGGCCTGGTGCAGCGCGATGCAGTCGAGATAGCCCTCGACGACGATCACGCCGTCCTCTTTCGCCGCCGCGCGCCGCGCGACGTTCAGCGCGAAGAGATAGCGGCCTTTGGTGTAGACCGGCGTCGTCGAGGTGTTGAGGTACTTCGGTTCTTGGTCGCCGAGCGCGCGGCCGCCGAACGCGATCGTCTCGCCGGTCGTCGCGAGCGTCGGGATCATCAAGCGGTTGCGGTAGAAATCGTAGAAGCCGCCGCGCTGGCTCGGCTTGAGCAGCCCGGCTTTCACCGCGAGCGGAAGATCGACGTCGTTGCGGCGCAGCTCGGCGGTGAGCCCGTCCCAGCCGTCGGGCGCGAAGCCGAGCGAGAACTGCTCGATCGTCGCGTCGGTGATCCCGCGGTTCGCGCAGTACGCGTGCGCCTCGGCGCCTTCGCGCGCGTCGAGCAGCATGCGGTGGAACCACGCGCGCGCGACCTCGTTCGCGTGGTAGATCGCTTCTTTCTCGCTGCGCACGCGCGCCGCGCGCGGGTCCTCGTTCTCGACCTCGACGCCGTAGCGCTTGCCGAGCATCCGCAGCGCGTCGGGGAACGAGACCGACTCCTGCTTCTGCAAGAACGTGAAGACGTCGCCGGCCGCACCGCAGCCGAAGCACTTGTAGAAGCCGCGGTCGGGATGGACGTGGAACGAAGGCGACTTCTCGCCGTGGAACGGGCACAGCCCGACCAGATCGTTCCCGCGCTTGCGCAGCGTGACGTACGCCCCGATCACTTCACCGATGTCGGCGCGCGCAAGTATCTCCCGCTTCACGCCGTCGTCGATCCGCACGGCACCAGCCTTCGACGCTAAACCGGTACTAGACTCCCCGCCCGCCCCTTCGCTACGCTCGCCTCACCGAAATCCGACGGAGGCGACCGATGCAACGACCGCACTTTCTGGGCGCGCTGGGGACCGCGGCGCTGGCGCCCGCGCTCCTGCCGCCCCATACGACCGAGGCCGCCGTCTACGACCCGCGCGCGAAGCTGCTGCCGGGCCAGCGGATCGTCGCCTTCGTCGTCACCGACGGCGCGACCGTGATCGACTTCGCCGGCCCTTGGGAGGTCTTCCAGGACGCTCGGCTCGCCGGGCGCGACGAGTCGGCGTTTCTGCAGTACCTCGTGGGGCCGTCGAACGCGCCGGTCGAAGCAACCGCCGGGATGCAGCTGATGCCGCGCTACAGCTTCGCGAACGCACCGCGCCCCGACGTCGTCGTCGTCGGCGCGCAGCGCGGTGCGCCGGAGCTGGTGCCGTGGCTGCAGGCGCAGGCGAAGAGCGGGGCGATGGTGCTTTCCGTCTGTACCGGGGCGTTCAAGGTCGCGCAAGCCGGACTCTTCGACGGCAAGTCGGCGACGACGCATCACGATTTCTACGACGACTTCGAGAAACGGTTTCCGAAGGTAAAGCTGGTCCGCGGTCCGCGCTTCGTCGACGAGGGGCATGTCCTGAGCGCCGGCGGACTCACGTCCGGCATCGACGCCGCGCTGCACGTCGTCGAACGTTTCCACGGCAAGCGGCTTGCCGACAACGTCGCCGCGTACATGGAGTTCGTGCGCACCGAACGCCCGGTGAAGGAGACCGCATAGCCGGCGTCCGCGAGCTAGCACCCGGGACGTTCTACGGGCGCACCAGCTCGCTGCGCCGCTGCGACGCCGTCCTTTCCGAAGTGCGCCACGACCGCGCGCGGATCTGCGAAGAGCACGTGCACGAGCTGGCGTACTTCTCGCTGCTCCTCGACGGCCGCTACCGCGAGACGTCGGGCGCGGTCTCGGTCGACTACCGCCCGTTCACGATCGCGTTCCACCCGCCGCGCACCTCGCACAACGACGTGATGGGCGACGCGACGCGCATGTTCATGATCGAGCTCGGCGAGCCGTGGGTCGAAACGATCGCTTCGTACGGCGCACCGTTGCGCGAGCTGCAGCAAGTGCGCGGCGAGGATGCGACTTGGCTCGCGGTCCGGCTGCACCAGGAATACCTGCGCGGCGAGGACGCGAGCGACTTCACGATCGAGTCGCTGCTCTTCGAGCTCTGCGGCACCGTCGCCGAGGGCGGCGCGCGGCCGGAGATCGCGGTACCGCGCTGGCTCGCCGCCGTCGAAGCGCACGTGGAGGCCGATCCGGCGGAACGTTTCGACTTGCGCGAGCTCGCGGCGACTGCCGGAGTGCATCCCACCCATCTCGCCCGCACGTTCCGCCGTTTCCACGGCCGCTCGATGGGCGACTACGTGACGGGATTGCGCGTGCAGCACGTGTGCCGCGCGCTCGCGCAGACCGAGACGGCGCTCGCGAAGATCGCCGCCGATGCGGGCTTCGTCGACCAAAGCCACCTCACGCGCGTCTTCCGCGACGCCCTCGGCACCACGCCGGCAAAATACCGCCGCGCGCATCGCGCCTCGGAAGAGAACGGAAGCGTCTAGCTCGCGCCGAGCTTTGCGAGGGCGGCGCGGA
>DASZGA010000262.1:0-11059 GCA_035939295.1 Candidatus Elarobacter sp.
AGGCGGCGGCGGTTCGATCGTCGTTTCGATCATCGCGTCGACCGGGACGGTGAAGCGCTCGGCGCCGCGCGTGCGGCCGCGCACCACGAACGCGTCGAGGAGCCGGCGCACGCCGATGACGGGGATTCCGCTGACCGGGACGAGGTTGTACTCCGACGCCAGCGACGCGCACGTCGCGCGCGATGCGACGATGAACGCGTTCAGCGCGAACGCCGACTCTTGCAGCCGGTGCGCGAAGGTCGCTTCGATACCGACGACCGTGTACTCGCGCCGGTCGCGGAACCCCGCGTCGCCGGCGATCACCTCGCCGGTGTTGACGCCGATCCCGACCGTGAACGGCTTGCGGTGCTGCTTCTCCCAGCGGTCGCGCATCGCGACGACGTGGCGCACGATGTCGAGCGCCGCTTGCAGCGCGTCGTCTTCCTGCGTCGGATTGTCGAGCGGAGCCCCGAAGACGCCAACGATCCCGTCGCCCAAGAACGAGTCGATGATCCCGCGGTGGCGCTGGATCGCCGTCCCCGCCAGCCCGTAGAACTCGTTGAGGTAGCGCAGCGTCTGTTCCGGGGTGAGCGGCTCGACGAAATGCGCGAAGTTGCGGATCCGGCAGACCAGGATCGTCGCGCGCACCGCGCGGCCGGTGAAGAGCCGCTCGTCCTTGCGCGAGAGGATCGCGTCGACGACCGACGGCGCCACATAGCGCGCGAAGGTGCCGCGGACCCGCGCCAGCTCGCGGCGCTCGGCGTTCCAGCGGCGCCACGCCACGGCGCACCCGGCGAGCCCGCCGAGCGCCGCGAGGGCGATCAGCGCCACCAGTACGGCCATATACCGGGGTGTTCGGCCGGAAGGCGCCGTAAGCCCACGGATGACGGACCTCGACTTCCTGCAGAGCCGGATCCCCGGCTACGCGGACTATGCGAACGAAGCGTCGCGCCACCAGGTCGACAAGCAGATCCGCGCCTACCTCGGCGAGGCGCTCGCCGCCGCCCGCGACCGGCTGCACCCGGACGGCGCGCTGGCCGAGCGGATCGACGGCCTCCTGATGCGGTGCGAGTTCTCCGACCTGCGGGTGATCCGTGCGGCCGATCACGCGCGCTTCGGGCCGGAGCTGATCGAGCGCATCCACGCGCTGGACCGCGCGATCGCCGAAGTCTCCGACCGGATTCGCGCGGCGAGCTCGACCGACGAGCTCGCGGGCGAGCTCGACGAGGCGGCACGGCTTCTCGACGAGCGGTTCGGCGCGCTCGCGGACGCGCCGACGCCGTAGCCGCGCCGCGCGGGTGAGAGCGCGGTGAAGCGAGTCTGAGAGTTTGCTGAGATGCGTTGCGCCCGCACGTATCGCGCGCGTTACGATGTCGTCACGCCTTGCGGCGTTTCCATCATCGCAATCATTCAGCAGAGGTCAACCATGAACGTTCGACTCGTCGTTCTCTCCGCCGCGCTCGCGGCGACCGCGCTCGGCACCGTCGCCTCGGCCCAACAGCAATTCCCGGCCAACCCTGCATACAACAACCAGCTGCGCGGCGGGCGCGGCAGCGACCGCAACCTGCGGACGGAGATCCGCCGGCTGGAGCAAGTCATCGACATGCTGCAGCGCGACCAGCGCGACTACGGCGGCCACCGCGTGCAGGCAATTCAGGACTTGCAGCAAGCGCGCCAGCAGCTCGAGGACGCGCTCGAGTACGACAACACGCACGGTCACCGCTGACCGAGGCGGGAAGCTGCCGGCGAGGGTCGCGTGACCTTCGCCGGCAGCGACCCTAGGTTACGCCGCTAGCACGTCGTGCAGCAGCTGTCGGTGCAGATTTCCGTGCAGATCCGGGTCGTGGTGCAACGCAGGCTCGGCCCGCCTGTGAGGAGATCCTCGCTCCCTTTGCCCGTCGCGGGCTCTTCGCGAAGATCGAGGTCGTCGAATTTCATCTCGTATGGCATGATCGTATACTCCCGTGTTACGAATGGGCCTCGAGGTTTTTTGCGCGCCCGATGGGACGCGATATTGAGTGTACGCGCTCGTTATGACGCGTATCGAGTGTCGCCCGTCATACCACGACTTCGCCTGCTTGTCGCTCGCGGGGTGCGGTCGCCCGAGCGCGCAGCGTGCGTGCGATCACGATCCCGCACGCGAGCGCGAGCGCGCACCATGCGAGCCCCTGCACGAGATCGCCGAACACCAATCGACCGATCCCGAACAGTGCGCCGTAGACGAGACCCAAGCCCGCGAACCAATCGAGCAACGCGATCCCCAGGTTGTCTTCCGACCCGCCCGGTACGAGCCGCGCGATCGGCGACCAGCCGGCGCCGCTCGGGCGGACGCGCTCGTAGAAACGCGTCAGCGTCGTCTCGCTCTCCGCTTTGGTGACGAAGGTGACGACGACCCACACGACCGTCGTCGCGACGACCGTGATCAGCAAGCGTTTCGCCGTCGCGTTCGGATCGTCGCCGGCGACGACGCCGCTGATGTAGCACCAGCTCCCGACGATCGCGGAGGCGGCGAGCGCGGAGATCTCGCTCCAAGCGTTGATTCGCCACCAGTACCAGCGCAGGATCATCACCAGCCCGACGCCGGCGGTCAGCGTCAGCATGTACTTCCACGCCTCTCCGACCGACGACATGAACAGCGTGACGACCGCGGCGAGGACCATCGCGACGACGGTCATCCAGCGTGAAACCGCGACGTAATGCTTGTCGCTCCCGTCCTTCTTCACGAAGCGGCGGTAGAGGTCGTTGGTGAGGTACGACGAGCCGAGGTTGAGCTGCGTGCCGATCGTCGACATGTACGCCGCCAGGAAGCCCGCCATCATCAAGCCGCGCAGCGCGACCGGCAGGTGGTCGACCAGCGTCTGCACGTAGCCCAGCTCGGGATCGACGGCACCGTTCGCGCCGATCACGCCGTGCGGGTAGAGCACCAGCGCCGCGAGCGCGACGAGAATCCAGGGCCACGGGCGCAGCGCGTAGTGCGCGACGTTGAAGAAGAGCGTCGCGATGACGGCGTCCTTCTCGCTGCGCGAGGCGAAGATGCGCTGCGCGATGTACGAGCCGCCGCCCGGCTCGGCGCCGGGATACGATGACGCCCACCACGCCACGCCGATGAAGACCAAAAACGTCGTGATCGGCATCCAGCTCGCGTCGCCGGACGGGACGAAGGCGAGGATCGAGCCGCCGCCGCTTGCGACGTGCCGCGCGTCGACGCTCGCGAGCCCGGCTTTGAGCGCGGCGATCCCGCCGACCGCGGCGACGGCGGCGATCGCGAGCACGATCGCCATCGACATCTTCACGATGAACTGCAGAAAGTCGGTGACGAGCACCGACCAGAAGCCGCCGATCGTCACGTACAGCGCGGTCAGCGCGAGGCAGACGTACAGCGCCGGGAGCGTCGGGACGTGCAGCGTCAGCGAGAGGATCTTCACCATCGCCAGGTTGACCCAGCCCATGATGATCGTGTTCACCAGCACGCCCTGGTACACGGCGCGCACGCCGCGCAGCGCCGAGGCCGGCGCGCCGCCGTAGCGCAGCTCGATGAACTCGACGTCGGTCAGCACGCCCGAGCGGCGCCACAGCGCGGCGAAGAAGAAGACGGTCAGGATGCCGCTGGCGGCCATGTTCCACCACAGCCAGTTGCCGGCGATCCCGTTCTGCGCGACGAACCCCGTCACCGCGAGCGGCGTGTCGACGGCGAACGTCGTCGCGACCATCGACGTCCCGGTCAGCCACCACGGCGCGCTGCGGCCGGAGAGGAAGTACTCGCCGATGTTCTTCCCGCTGCCGCGCGCGAACCAGAGCCCGATCCCTAAGTTTATCGCGAAGAACGCGACGATGACGGCGATGTCGAGCGGGCTGAGCGCCATGGCCGTCCGTTCGTCCGGCCACGGCGCTCCCCTTTTAACTCACCAGATCTTGCAGCGCTGTGCAGCCGGGCGGACCATCGGGTCGTTCATCTTGCAGAAGAACGCGGTCGCGAACTCGGGCAGGTTCGCCACCGTCCCGTTGATCCGGTAGTAGTCCATCGGGTGCGGGTCGAGCGTGATGCGGCGGCGGGCCTCGGCGTCGCGGAAGTCGCGCGTGAACCACTGCGCGTAGCCGAGGAAGAACCGCTGGTCGGGGGTGAACCCGTCGATCACTTGCTGCGGCTTCCCGATCTGCGACTTCTTGAACGCCTTGTACGCGATCGTGATCCCGCCCAGATCGGCGATCGCTTCGCCGAGGACGAACTTGCCGTTGATGTTCAAGTCGCCGACCTTGAAGCTCGAGAACTCGTTCTCGACGCAGGAGGCGCGCTGTTCGAACGCGGTCGCGTCGGCGGCCGTCCACCAGTCGCGGTTGTTCCCGCGCGCGTCGAACTTGCGGCCGTTGTTGTCGAAGCCGTGCGTCATCTCGTGACCGATCACCGCGCCCATCCCGCCGTAGTTGATCGCGTCGTCGTTGCTCGGGCTGAAGAACGGCGGCTGCAGAACTCCGGCCGGGAACACGATCTCGTTGTTCGTCGGGTTGTAGTAGGCGTTGACGGTCGGCGGCGTCATCCCCCACAGCGTGCGGTCGCGCGGCTTCCCGATGCGCTCGCCGTTGAAGCGCGTCGCGAAGCGGTTGCCGGCCATCGTGTTGACGACGTACGGCCCGCCGGTCACTGCATAGGTGGAGTAGTCGCGCCACGAGTCGGGATAGCCGACCTTCACCGTGAACGCGTCGAGCTTCGTCAGCGCCTCCTTGCGCGTCGCATCGCTCATCCAGTCGAGCCCGGCGATGTCGTCGCGCAGCTCGCCGCGCAGGTTCGCGATCATCGTTTGCGCGCGCTGCTTCGCTTCCGGCGAGAACGCCTTCGCGACGTACGCGGCGCCGAGCGCTTCGCCGAGGTAGTTGTCGGTCGCGACCGTGCAGCGCTGGTCGAGCGGCCGCTGCTGCGTCGCGCCGCTGAACGCCGCGTTGAAGGCGAACGCCGCATCGACGAACGGCTGCGAGAGGTCGCCGTCGTAGTTGGAGATCAGATGGAACCTCAGGTACGCGCGCACGTCGTCGAGCGGCGTCGCGGCCATCAGGTCGGCGACGCCCTTCGTGTACTCGGCGTTGCTCAGGTTGATCGGGTTCGACGCCGCCGGGATCGACCGCGCGGAGAAGTACCGCGCCCAGTCGAACGCGGGCGCCGCCGCGCGAACGCCGGCGAGATCGGTTTTGTGATAGTTCAGCGCCGGGTCCCTCAGCGCGACGTTGTCGCGTGAGAGCTTCGCGATCGCGGTTTCGAGCGCCAGCATCCGGCCGGCTTGCGCGCGAGCCGTCGCCGCGTCGGTTCCGGCGAGCGTGAGGTCCTTGGTGATGTACTCGACGTACGCGTCGCGGATCGTCTGCGACTTGGCGTCGGTCTTCAAGTAGAAGTCGCGGTTGCCGAGCCCGATCCCGCCTTGGCCGATCCCCACGATCGTCGCGTCGGAGTTCTTCGTGTCGGTGACCCCGCCGGCGCCGAAGAACACGTCGACGCCTTGATCGTGCAGGTCGCCGAGGACCGCGGGAAGATCGGCGGCGCTCATCGCGGCGATGCGGTCGAGCTGCGGTTTGAGCGGCGCGATCCCGGCGGCGTTGCGCGCGTCCATGTTCGTGCACGAGCGGTAGAAGTCGCCGATCTTCTGCTCGTTCGTTCCGGCGGCGGCGTGCGCGCGCTCGGCGTCTTCGAGGATCCCGCGCACCGTTTTCTGATTGTCCTGCAGCAGCACCAGGAAGCGCGCCCAGTTGCTGCGGTCGGCCGGAATCGGGTTGTTCTTTTTCCAGCCGCCGGTCGCGAATTGCGCGAAGTCCTGACACGCGGGACAGGTCGGATCGAGGCTCGAGAGATCGAACCCATGGGCCGCCGAGCTCTTCGCGAGCGCGGAATCCGGCGGCACCGGACCGCTCAAACCGTACATCCCGTCGGCCAGCACGCCACGGTTCCCCGCGAACAACAGCGCGAGTGAAGCAACGACTGCCAGCAATCTGACGGCGCGGCGCAAAAGGAACATGAAGACCTCCGGACACGACAGAGCGCGTTGTCCTCTGTATTCCTTAGGAGATCGGGCTCACCTGCACCACAGGAGCGTGTCGGGGCCGGCGAGCTCGCCGGGGGCGAGGTGCTGCTTGCGGCCGTGGTCGGTCAGCTCGTCGTAGGCGTCCTCGTCGCGGGTGAAGCGCGCGAGCCCCTCGCGGCCGAGCGCGTCGGCCGCCGCGCCGAAGGCGAAGTAGTCCGGCGCGCTGATCGTGTTCGCGGCGTTGAGCGCGTCGCGCAGCGACTCGGCGACGCGCACGTGACCGACCTCGTGATGGTAGACCGCGCGCACCAGCGCGTCGGCATGCGTGCGGTCGGCGCTGCTCATCCCTTTCCACGCGATCGAGCGCGGGACGCGAATCACCACCTCGCCGAGTGCAAAGGTTACTTTCCCGGTGTAACGGCTCGCGCCGGCGCGCTTGCTCCCGCTGATCTCGTAGCGGAAATTGATCGCAGCGTGACCGGGCTCGGGATCGCGCGAGATCACCTCGCGACAGGACTGCACCGTGACGTCTTCGGCGACGATTCGTGCGTGCGTGCGCTGCACGACCTCCTCGTCGCTGCTCGAGAGCAGCGAGACGGCGATCAGCGCGGCGACGCGTACGATCACGGCGGCGGCGACGCTCCGGCCGGCGGCGGCGACGGCGAAGGCGTGGGACGCGGGGTCGGCGCCGGTCCCGGTGACGCAGGAAAACCGAGTGCGCTGCGCGCCGCTTCGGCGGAGAACTGCGCGTCCTGCGCGCGCGCCGCGGCGAGCGGATCGGCGCCGCCGGCAGCATAGCGCGTCCGCGCCGCGACGATCGACGCGATCGACGACTCGAGCGGAACGGTGTTGCCGCCTTTGTCGTCGGGGTAGTGCGCGTTCGACGCGAAGACGATCGCCAGATCGGTCGCCGGATCGATCCAAATGCTCGTCCCCGATGAGCCGGTGTGTCCGAACCCGCCGCGCGGCAACACCTCGCCGCGGTTGCGCGAGTAGCCGCTGTCGAGGTCCCAGCCGAACGCGCGAACCTCGCCGTCGCCGACATAGCGCGGCGTCGTCATCGCGCGCACGGTCTGCGGTGAGAGCGCGAACCCGGGCACCGGAAGATCGCGCGCGGCGCGCAGGTACGCGACCGCGAGCTTCGCGACGTCGCCCGCAGTCGCGAGCAACCCGGCGTGACCGTTCACGCCCGGGACGGTGCCGAACTTCTTGCGCAGCAGCGCCTCCGTCTCGCCGCGCAGCTGCGGTGCGAGCCGCGCGCGGTGCGCGGCGTCGATGGTGACGTCGAAGGCGGAGTCGCGCATTCCGAGCGGCGCGAACAGCTCGTCGCGGACGAACCGCTCGTACGGCTTTCCGCTCGCGCGCGCGATCACTTCGGTCAGCACGATGAAGGCGAGGTTGCTGTAGTCGCTGTTCGTCCCCGGCGCGAAGCGGAGCGGCGCTTCGTACGCGTGCTTGAGAATCGTCGCGCGGTCGGCGCCGTAGTCGGACTCTTTGAACGAGGGCGGCATCCCTGCCGTGTGCGTGAGCATCTGCGCGATCGTCACGCCGTGCTTGCCGTTGGCGGCGAACTCTGGGATCCAGCGCGCGACGCGGTCCGAGGTGCGCAGCGCCCCGCGCTCGACCAGGATCATCACCGCGGTCGCGGTGATCGCCGCCTTCGTCACCGAGGCGAACTCGTAGATCGTCGACGGGTCGTTCGCGACCGTCCGCGGCTCGTAGGTGCGCGCGCCGTACGCTTTTTGGTACAGCACGCGTTCCGACGAGGCGACGATCAGCACGGCGCCCGGGAACTCGCCGGAGTGGATTCCGTCTTCGATCAGCCGGTCCAGCCGCGCGGTTGCGTCACGTGGGAGCGACGTCGCGACGGCAAGTCCGGGAGCGTCGCGGTTCGCCGCGGCGGCCGGCATGACCGAGGCGATCAGCGCGAAGAGAGACGTCAGGGCGAGGAGACGGCGCACGCGCCGGTGTAGCGCGCGACGTGCGATCGTTCCTCGTCGCGGCGTTCGTCCTGCTCGCCGGAGCCGCCGCGGGCGCGCCGTCCCAGCCCGCCGCTGCCGAGACGATCCCGGTCGCTCCGCTCGTCCCGCAGCCTGAGTCCGCGCAGCCGCAGGAGTGTGCCGCGCCCCTCTCGCTCGAGCGCCCGATGCGCTTCGACGAACGCGTCGACCCCGGTGGTTTCGAACTGCTGCGTGAACGCTGGACGGCGCTCGGCATCCCCGTCCCCGTCCGCGGCGGTGCGCCCTTGAACGGGGCACCGGCGATCAATGCGTTCCCGACGGCAGTTGCCGGCACGACCGTCGAGCGGCACGCGTACTTGCTTCGTACGACGACCGACACCATCTTCATCAACTCGGCCGATCCCGAAAGCGCGTTCGACGCGCTCACGACGCTCGCGCAGCTTCCGCAGCGGCGTGGCGGCCGATGGATCATCCCGTGCGTGACCATCTACGACAAACCGGCGATGCCCTGGCGAATCGTTTCCGACGACGTTTCGCGCGGGCCGTTTCCGACGGTGGAGTACGCGCACGCGCGGATTCGCACGCTGGCCTCGTTGAAGATCAACGGCTGGTCGCCGTACATGGAGCAGGTCGTCGCCGACCCGCGCTATCCGTTCGTCGCCTGGCCGAACGGGTGGACGCCGGCGCAGCTCCACGAGCTCGCGCAGTACGCGCGGCGCTTTCACGTCACGCTGATCCCGGAGCAGCAGACGTTCGCGCACATGCACGAGTCGCTCAAGTGGGAACAGATCGCGCCGCTCGGCGAGCTCCCGCACGGATATCTGCTTGCCGAAAGCGATCCGCGCACGTATGCCTATTTGGAGCCGCTGGTGAAGAGCGTCGTCGCAGCGACGCAGCCGGTTCCGTTCGTCCACCTCGGCGCCGACGAGCCGCTCGACCTCGGCCGCGGCCGCACGCCGCGCAGCGCGCAGGTCGTCGCGGATCACGTCACGCGCGTTACGTCGTTTCTGGCGGGGAGCGGCGCGCGCCCGGTCATCTGGGACGACGCGATCCAGCAGGACCCGAGCATTCTCAAGCTCATCCCGCCGAGCACGGTCGTCGCGACGTTCCACTACGGCGTGGAAAAAACGTACAAGCCGTACGTCGACACGATCGCGAACGCGGGGTTCGACCAGTTGATCGCACCCGGTGCGGCGAACTGGAACGAGATCTATCCCGACCTGACGACCGCGTACACGAACGTGGCGCGCTTCACGGCCGACGCGAAGGGCGCGCCGCACCTGCTCGGGATGTTCATGACCGTCTGGCACGACGACGGCGAGACGCTCTACGAAGCGGCGTGGCCGTCGGTGGCGTACGCCGCGGCGACGGCGTGGCAAGCGAAGCCGGTCGACGACGCGACGTGGCATCGCACGTTCGCGCGCGTCTTCTTCGGCAGCGACGATCCGCGCTACGCTGCCGACCTCGACGCGCTGCAGGCGATCCGGCCGCTGATTCGCACGACGCCGTCCGATCCGCCGGACTACCTGTTCTGGCGCGACCCCTTCGATCCGCGAGTGCAATCACGTGCGCAGAGCATGGATCTCGCGGGCGTACGCACGCGCGCGGAGACGGTGTTGCAGCATCTGTGGACCGCGCGCCCGCCTTTGCATCCGCAGGCCGCCGATGTGATGCGGCTCGGCGCGCTGCGCTACGACGCGCTCGCGCGACGTCTGCAGATCGGCAAAGAGGCGCACGACTACTACGACGATGCGCGCGCACACGCGACGAAACCCGAGGTCTCGCAGGTCTATCGCAGCCTCGGCGTCGCGAAGTACCTCTGCTGGGAGCTGCGTGACGAGATTGCGAACATCGAGCCGGTGTACGTTTCGGCTTGGCGGTACGAGAGCACCGAAGGCGGGCTCGCGCACATGCTCGCACACTACCGCGTCGCCCAGGACGACGCGCAGCGCTGCGGCGATCGAATCGACGGCGTGATGCGCGAGGACTACCTCCGGCACGCGACCGTCCCGCCGTGGGACGAGGTGATGCCTGCGGCTCACTCAGGAGTGATGCGATCCACGCGCTAGCCGGCGTCGCGATCGTCGTCGTCTTCATCGCGTTGGCGGCGCTGATGATCGCGCGCAAGCTGCCGGCGCTGCTCGCGGTGCCGCTGATGGCGCTGGCGACGGCCGCGCTCGCCGGGGTTCCTCTCCAGCATCTTCCGCTGCCGTCCGACGATCCGAAGGTCGCCCACGATCTTCCTTCGATCATCACGCAAGGCGCGGTGCGCCTGGCTCCGGTGTACGCGACGCTGTTCTTCGGCGCGCTGCTCAGCCGCGTCGTCCTCTCGACGGGAATCGCCGAGACGCTCGTCACCTACGCGGCGGAGTTCGGCGGCGACCGGCCGCTGGTGCTATCGCTGCTGCTGTGTGCGGTCGTCGCGGTGCTGTTCACGACGGTGACCGGGCTCGGAGCGATCATCATGATCGGGACGATCGTGCTCCCGGTGATGATGACGGTCGGCGTCCCGCGCGCGACCTCGGCGACGCTCTTTCTGCTGGCGTTCGGGCTGGGCTACATCTTGAACATCGCGCAGTGGAAGTTCTACAGCACGCTGTTCGGCGTGGCCCCCGCGGCGTTCCAGAGCTACGCCTTCGCGATCTTCGCGATTCAGGCGGTCGTGCTCATTGCGTACGCGATCGTGCGGGCGCGGGCGACGCGCGACTACGCGACCAATGTGGTTCCCGGCGAGCCGCCGCGCAAGCGCGCGAGCGTGTTCGCCCTGATCACGCCGGTGCTTCCGCTGGTGCTGTTGCGCGGGTTCGGCGTCGACGCGATCGTCGGCTTCGCGCTCGCCGCGGTGTACGGCGTGCTCGTCACGCGGCCGCGCGCAGCGGTGCAAACGCTGGTCGCCGCGTGGATTCGCGGCATCGAGGACGTCGCGCCGGCGACGATCCTGATGATCGGGATCGGAATGCTGCTCGTCGCGGCGAACACCAAAGAAGTGCAAGCCGCCGTGACGCCGCTCGTCGCCGCGGTGGCGCCGCGCTCGCCGCTCGCGTACGTCGTGCTGTTCGGTTTGCTCTCGCCGCTCGCGCTCTACCGCGGTCCGCTCAACCCCTACGGCGTCGG
>DASZGA010000263.1:0-20953 GCA_035939295.1 Candidatus Elarobacter sp.
CGGGCCATGATTCGGATACCGCCGGGCCGAACCTCGCCCGCCGGTGCGCATCAACCGCTTGTCCGGTCTGGGGATCGGGACCCTCGCCGCGTTCCTGATCCTCAGCGTGCTCGCAGCGGTGCGGGCCGCCGACTGGAGCTACGGCGCCGACACGGGCACCTTCGTCCAGATCGTGCTGGACGCGTTCGGCGGGATGCACAACGGGGTCGAGCGGACGACCCACTTCCGTTTTCATTGGTCGCCGGATCTGATGCTGCTGTGGCCGTTCATCGCGGCGACGCACAGCCTGTGGGTGCTGCAGACGATCCTCGCCGCGGCGACCGTCGCGTGTGCGCCGCTCCTGGCGGCGATCGCACGGAGCCGCGGGATCGAGCTGCGGCGCGAGATCGCCGACCGCGTCGGCGCCGTCGCGCTGGTCTACCCGCCGCTGGTGGCGATCGGATTCGGCGAGTTCCGCGAGCTCGGGCTTCTGCCGCCGCTTGCGCTGGGCTGGTGGCTCGCGCTGCGGCGGCGGTCGTGGGGCTGGGTCGCCGTCACCGCCGTGCTGCTCGCCGGGCTGCGCGAGGACGTCTGCCTGGAGCTGGCGATCGTCGGCGCGGTCGTCGCGCTGAACAACGTCCGTTGCGGCGACCTGCCGATGGTATTGGCCGGGCTCGGCTCCGCCACGGCAGGTCTGATCTCCGCCGCAATCTACGTGCTCGTCGTGCTGCCGCGCGTCGGGCCGTGGCCGCCTTCGCATTTCTACGACTATCCGTTTGCGCATGGACCGCTCGCGCTGCTAGCCGCGCCGCTCACCCACCCGCTTGCCTTCGGCGCGGCGATCCTTACCGTCGGGCGGCTCACCTACGTGCTCGAAGCGTTCGTTCCGCTAGCGTTCGTGCCGCTGCGCTCGCGATTGGCGTGGCTGGCGGTTCCCGGCTTCGCGATCGTGCTGCTCGCGAACAGCGGGCTGGTGTGGCGGATGGGGATGCACTACGCGGCGCTGTGGATCCCGTGGCTGCTGATCGCCTTTGCCGGCGGGATCGCAGCGCTGCGGCTTCAGCAGCGATGGACGACGATCGCCTTCGTTCTGTCGGCGATCGTGCTGGTCGCGTTCAGCCCGCTCCACCCGCTTCATTATTTGAAGCCTTCGTATCACGCGCTCGGCGACGCGCGTGCCGCGCTGGCCTGCGTCCCGGCCGGCGCGACCGTCGCCACGCACGACGAGTGGTACACCGCCGTCGCGGCGCGCCGGCCCGGGGCGATGGTGATCGGCCTCGAACCGCCGCCGGCAGAGTACCTGGTGGTCGCCGAGGACTACCCCAACCAGACGTTCGCGCAAACGGTCCTACCGAGGGTACAAGACCGCGTGCGCCGCGGCGACTACCGCGCGGTCTGCCGCCACGGCAACGTGACGGCATATGCGCGCGTGCAACGCTGAATTTTCGAAGGAGAACATCCCTTGATCGCATGGCTCGGAACCGGACTGCTCGGCGCCAACTTCGTCCGCAAGCTGCTCGAGCGCGGCGAGGAGGTTCACGTGTGGAACCGCACGGCCGAGAAGGCGCGCGCGCTCGAAGCGGAAGGCGCGAAGGCGTTCGACACGCCTGCCGACGCCGTGCGCGGCGCGTCCGAGATTCACGTGACGCTGAGCGACGACGCCGTGGTCGACTCGGTCCTCGAACCGCTTGCCGACCTGATCCTGCCGACCGCGTTCGTCGCCGACCACACGACGACCGCGCCGACGCCGACCGGCGAACGCGTGCGGCGCTGGACCGACCGCGGCCGCACGTTCGTCCATGCCCCCGTCTTCATGGGCCCGCCGAACGCGCGCGATGCGACCGGGATCATGCTGCTCTCCGGCGACCCGCAGATCCGCGAGCGCGTGAAGCCGCGCCTCGCTCCCATGACCGGGAAGATCGTCGAGCTCGGCGACGACCCCTCGTGCGCCGCGGCGTTCAAGCTGTTCGGCAACATGATGCTGCTGGTGATCACCGGCGGGCTCGCCGACGTCTTCACGCTCGCGCGCTCGCTCGGGATCGAGCCCAAGGACGCGCACGCGCTGTTCAGCGAGTTCAACCCCGGCAACGCGATTCAGGGCCGCGGCAAGCAGATGGCCGAAGGCCGGTTCACGCCGCCGAGCTTCGAGCTGACGATGGCGCGCAAAGACTTGCGCTTGATGACCGAAGAGGCCGCGCGCCACGGCAGCAAGCTCGACGTCGTTCCGTGCGTGGAGTCGCTGATGGACCGCTACATTGCCGCCGGTTTCGGCGACGCCGACGCCGGCATCGTCGGGTCGGGCCGCGCATGAACCCGCTCTACCTCACCGAAGGCGACGTCGTCTCCACGCTGACCATGCGCGACGCGCTCACGCTGGTCGAAGACGCAGCGCGCGCTCTCGCCGAGGGGCGCGCGCAAAACCGCCCGCGCCAGCGAGCCTACACGAGCTCGTCGGTGATCCAAGTGCTGGCGGCCGCGTACGGCGGGCGGATGGGTCACAAGACGTACACCGTCGCGCCGAAAGGCCGCGGTGCGAAGTTCTGGTACACGCTGTTCAACGAGAACGGCGAGATGCTGGCGGTGATGGAAGCCGACGCGCTCGGACAGATTCGCACCGGCGCGGCGTCCGGCGTCGCGACGCGCTTCCTCGCGCGCGAGGATTCGCACATGCTCGCGGTGATCGGCACCGGCTGGCAAGCGCGCACCCAGCTCGAAGCGGTCGTGCACGTTCGCCCGATCTCGCGCGTGCTGGTCTATGGCCGCGACCCGGCACGGCGCGCGGCGTTCTGCGAGGAGATGGAAGAGAAGACGGGCCGCCGGATCGAGCCGGTCGACAACGCGCGCGATGCCGTCTCGCAGGCCGACGTCGTGTGCACGATGACGAGCTCGTCGGTGCCCGTGCTCGAAGGCGCGTGGCTGCGCGAAGGCGCGCACGTCAACGCGGCCGGCTCGAACCGCACGAACGCTCAGGAGATCGACGTGGAAGCGGTGACCCGCGCCGACGTCGTCGCCGTCGAGGATTTCGCGCAGGCGAAGGTGGAATCGGGTGACTTGCAGGCGGCGAACGAGAGCGGTCGCTGGTCGTGGGAGCGTGTTACGCGGCTGAGCGACATCGTCGCCGGCCACGCCCTCGGCCGAACCTCCGAGTCCCAGATCACGCTGTTCGAGTCGCTCGGGATCGGCTTATGGGATCTGGCCGCGGCGTCGTTCGTGTTCGACGAGTGCGTCGTGCAAGGCCGCGGGGTCCAGCTGCCGATCCCAAGCTAGGCGGTCAGCGAACCGCGAGAACTCCGCGCGGGTAGTCGAGCGTCACGACGCGTTCGGAGAAGGCGTTCGCGCCGAGCTTGCCGTCGAGTGAGGCGTCGGGGCCGTCGAAGACGTCGTCGCCCGGGCGCGTCGTGAACCACACCGGGCCGAGCGCGATCGCTTCGAGCCGGACCGACGGGACGCGAATCGCCGTGATCCCCGGCTCGAAACCGACGTTCTCGAAGACCGGCCAATCGGGGTTCTTCGCGCGCCACGCAACCAGGACCGATCGTTTGACGAAGCTCGTTGCGCGCACGTTCGGCAACTCGTCCTGAAAACGCCGTCGCGCGGACTGGTTCACCGCTACGGTGGCGGCGGTATCGAACGACATCGAGTGCGGGCTGCCGGCAATCGTCACCGTGATGCTCGGATACTGACCGCCGTCGATTCGGTCACCGCTCGCGTTGTGCGGGAACGCGACGCGCACGCGCGCGCCGTCGTCGGCGCTCAGCGGACCGCGCAGCAACACGCGCCGCCCCGGATAGTCGAACGTCCAGCGCCCGCCCTGAAACCAGCTCGCGCCGAGCTGGCCGTCGAAACCCGTCAGGATCGGATCGCGGCGCTCTTCCGCGCCGCGCGCGAACACGACCAGCCTGCCGTCGCGGCCTTGCGGCGGCGGGATCGACGCCTCTGCAGCGAACGCCGGCAGCCGCGTCCAGCGCGTCGGCTTGCCGTTCGGGTCGGCGACGATCGGCAGCTTCCAGCGCGCGACGCTTTCGCTGAAGATGAAGCCGCCGCCGTCGGTGTCGAGCCACAGCTTCATCGTCGCGCCGTCAGAAGCGACGCGCGGCGTCGCGAAGAACCGCCCGCCTTCGAGCACCGACGGAATAACGACGGGCGCCGCATCGTCGGCGCGCGCGACGGCAGGCGCCGCAGCGAACCCACCGAGCGCGGCGAGAAAGATACGGCGGCTGGCGAGCATCCGAAACGCTTCCCCGGAACGGTAGCGCCTACCTCGAACCTGCAATACCGGTGGCAGTTCTTACGCCGCCGGCGCATGCCTCCGCGCGATCACGTTCCACCCGGTGCGGGACATGCATACCATGCCCCACGTCCGTGCGTGAGCGCGAAGACGCAGCCGCTTTCCGTCGGTACGAGATCGACGACTGGAACGTGGGGCAGCTCGCTGCTGCCGAGACGCGTCCACTGCGCGGGGCCGTCGTGACGGTAGACCCCGTCGTCGGTCGCCGCCAACACTTTTCCGCCCAACAGCAGCACGCGATTCACGCCGCTCGAAAGGCCCGCGCCGAGATCGGTGAAGCTTGCAGGCTTCTTGCGCGTATCCGGGGTCTCGAGAACGTAGCTCTTGCGATCGAACTTGATCGCGACGAACACGTGGTATGCCGAGTCCGGTGCGACGACGATGTCGGTGACGTCCCCGCGCGTCCCGTCGTCCGCGACGCCGGGGCGCGAGTCGGCGATCGGATCCTCGAGTCGCCAGCTCCCCGCCGCCCCACCGCCGGTGAACGTGTATTGCAAGACGCCGTTCGCGGAGTGACCGGCGTAAATCACTTGGCCGGCGTCGTCGCCGACGGCTACCGCCGAGATCAGCAGCGGCAGTCGCGGGCTCGGCGCGAACGGCGTCCAGCTGAAGTTGGAGAGCGGCTCCCATGCTTTCGAGTCGACCGGAACGTCGACGGCGCGGAAGACATTGTCTCCGCCCGCGATCATCGTCGACGGATCGGCGCGCACTACCGCGAACGGCGTGATCCAAGGCGCTTTCTCCGGCGTGAGCGCGAACGGAGGCGGGATCTCCGACCAGTTCGGATCGGGATACGGCGGCGGCGAGCCGGCGACGATGCACGGCGGATGCAGGGTGCGCGCGCGGCGGATCGCGCCTTGCTGGCTCTCGACGTAGAGCCCGCGCGGACCGGGCATCAGCGTCGTCATCCCGCCGTCGGCGCCGCTGATCGCGCACCACGCGGCGTCGGCGTCCTGCTCCGGGTGCTTCGAACGGAGTCCGGTCACGTCGATCGTTCCGTTGTCCTGCGTTCCGGCGACAAGGTGGTCACCGTCGCCCTGCTGTGAGCCGCCTCGGCTGAACTGGGTGATCCGCAATCCGCTGTTGCGATTCACCAGCTTTCCGTCGGGCGTGAGCTCGGAGACGCCGCCGTCGTTCCCGATGTAGAGCGAGCCGCCCGCGAAGAGCAGCGCGTGCTGATCCGGATGGAGCTGCGGATGCGCATTGTCGAGGTAGTTCACGACGATCGGTGCCGGCGCGACCGCGTCGATCGAAAACAGTGCGATCCCGCCGACGAAGATGCGGTTTGGATTGGCCGGGTCGACCGCGACCGTGTTGTCGTACGTACCTTGACAGTCCGTTCCTGAACCGTAGGCGACGCTTGAGGAAAAGTAATCCTGGACGTCGATCCGCTTGAAGTCGAGGGTGTCGGCAGCGCGCGAGACGAGAAGACCGGCCAAACATCCGATCCCGCCGCCGTAGCTCGCACGCGCGACGCTGGCGTACACGATCGCGGGCTGGCTCGGCGCAACGGCGAGAGCGATCGAATATTCATCGGCGTCGGTTTGGCGCGGGAGCTGCTGCGGGTCGACCGCGACGTTCTCCCATTTGAGTCCGGCGTCGGCGGTTTTCGCGCTGACCGACGTGTGGAGTCCATAGCGGTCCGCCATCAGGAGATCCGTCATGCCCGCGTGGATCTTGATGTCGGTGACGGGATAGCACCAGCTGCGCGTCCAGCTCCCGCCGCCGTCGACGGAGACGAAGACGCCTTGGTCGGTACCGACCACGACGTGCGTGGGGTCCTGAGGATCGATGACGATCGCGGATCCGCGTGCGCGCTGCGGCGGGTTGCACTGCTTGTTGTCTCGCTGCGCGACGACGTCCGCCGTTTCGGCGGTGACGTTGAGACTGGGCGGCGTCCACGTCGTTCCGCCGTTGGTGCTGCGCGTGACGCCGCTGCCGAAACCGCAGTCGAGGGAACAGTCGTGCGCCTCACCCGTCACCGCATAGAGGATCTTCGGATCCGACGGAGCGATCGCGACGACGCCGAACGCGAGATTCGGTAAGGCGTCGGTCAGCGGTTCCCAGCCCGTTGCAGTCCGGCGCCAGATCCCTCCGTTCGCCGTCGCGGCGTAGAGAACGCCCTGCGGCGAAATCGCCAGCGACGACACGCGTCCGGACGCTTCGCCGTAAGGGCCGGTGATGACGGACGGGCCGACGCTCATCCAGTGCCAACCGGCATCAGCTGCCGATGCCGGCGCGACCGCGACGCACGTGAACGCGCCGGCAACGAGAACCGCGCAGCACAACCGTAAGAGCGCGTTCACGGACGCACCCCCGCCGAACGCAGGATTTGCAAGCCGGTCAAGAACGTGTCGCCGCGCCGTTGCCGGTCCTTCGGATGCAGCTTATTGTGACGGTCCACGGCGATCATGTTCTGCATCAAGCCGAAATAGATCACCGGCTTGTACGCTGGATTGATCTCCGCGTCGTCGGCGAGCAGCGGGATGCGCTCGCGCGGGTTGCTCTCATGGGGGCGCACCTTTGCAAGCCCGATCCGCAGCTCGAACGCGAGCGCCTCCTCACGGGTTACCGTCGAATGCGGGTCCGCCCATCCGTGCAGGCCGACGAGCGCCGTCGCGGCTAGTGCGCTCGTTAGCCGGCGCTGCAGCCACGCGAACGTCGACGGCGGTTTCGTCGCGCTGGGCGCGGGCGTCGGCGCCTGCGGCTGCACGGTGTCGATTCGGCGAACGAGACTTGCCATGAACTGCGCCAGCTCGTCCTTGGTGATCGCCGCGCGCGACTCGAGCGCACCGCCGGGGCGGCCGCGGATCACGCCCGCTCGCTCCAGCGCCTTCTCTGCCTGAGCGCTGCTCGGAATCGCGGGCACGGCGGCCGCTGCCGGTGCCGGCGTCTGCGCAACGGCCCTCGCCGCGGCGGCCAGGCAGATACCGGCGACCGCGGCAGCGGCGAGCACGCCGCGAGGCCATCGGCTCGGTCTGGTGGCGCTGGTACGGTCCATGGCAGATCCTCAGAAGCGACTTGCACGCTCTCTTCGCCTATCAAGGCAGGTATCCCCCTTCGGGGGTCAGAAGGCGAGGGAGCACGGGCGCTTCACAGAGTAATCTAAGCAACCTGGCCCTTGGAGGTGTGTGCCGTGACGAAGCCGTCGGTCCTGCGCCGAGCTTTCATCCTGTGCCTGGCGGCGGCGCCGCTTTGCGCTTCGGCTGCGAGCCCGCCGCCGACGGTCTTCGGCGGTGGTATGGGTGCGGCGACGGGCGAAGAACGGGTCTTGTTGCACGGCGAGCACGCTACGATCACGTACTGCGTCAACCCGATCCGGTACGACCAGCTCCAGCTGCAATCGACGACGACGTACACCGCCGGCACGGACGTCGCCGCGTTCTTTCAGCAACACATTCCAGGTGCCGCCGCTGCGGCGGCGGCGAACCCTGGTGCGGGTACGACCGTCGCCACCACAAATGCTGCGACCGATGCTCAGCGCGTCGCAGCATTCGGCCGCACGCCGCTGAAAAACAGGCGGAACCTCGTTCCGGTTCCGGTCAACCTTGACGACGAGGTCGATAAGCTTCAGCAAGCCGCTCTTTCCGAGCTTGCCGCTTGGATCGTAGGATACCAGGCGCCGGTGCTGCGTTTGAGCGCAGCCTCGCAGCAAACGTCGCGGCTCGTAGCGTTCGCCGACCTCGCGCTCTCGCGCGTCTCCGACGAGACCGGCTGCACGAAGGTTGCAAATCTGCTCGAGGGCAGTACCGGCGATCCGGAGATGCCCACGGCATCGCAGAACGAAGACGGCATCATCTCCGCGTATCGGGTCCCGCTCCCTGCGCAGCCCGCGCCGCCGGCGCCGCCGGTCCCGCGCGCCGACGTCATCGGCTCCGGTGGAATTGCAGCCGCGGTAACGGCGCACGCGACGCTTCGGGACTGGGTGGAGCATTTGGTTCACGACGATCCCGCCCGGACGTGCTGGGCACGGGCGACGACCGTTCTGGCGACCGCCGTCACCGCCGAGTGCGCGCTCGGCGTCACCATCCCGAGCGATTTCGAAGCGCAGCAGCACGTCGCTGCGCTGAACGCGCTGCAAGCCTCGCTCACCGCCCTCACGAGCGTCAGAGGGACGACGGCGAAAGACGACTGGGCGATGTGGAACAAGGGCGTCAACAAGACGCGCTACGACGCCCTCGTCGCGCAAATAACCGACACGGTGGCGAAGTGGACCGCGGTGAAGACGGATACCAAGGGACGCGACGCGGTGGAGTCGGCGCGCAAGGACCTTCAGCCGTGGGCGGCGCGGCTGAGCGCGATCGCGGCGCTGACGACCAGCACCGCGGGAGATCCGTACAAGGTGCAGACCGAGGTTTCGTGCGCAGGGCGTCTCACGCGCGGCAAGTCGACGAAGGTCGTGCTGTCGGGGAGCGATGCGACCGATCCAAAAGCGCCGCCGCTCGCGCAGGAGATCGTCACGATCGTCTGTCCGTCCGACGGTTCGACGTCGTACGGCATCGGCGTCGCCAGCCGGCCGGAGCGTCATTTCATCGTTGCCCAGGGCCGGAATACGACTGCGGGCGCGACGACGTCGCAAAGCGTCGTCGATACGGACGTGACCGGCCAGCAAGTGCCGCAGATCGGCTACTTGGGACACCTTTCGTTCGCCGGCGGAAACGGCAACGAGTTCCACGTCACGGCGGGGCCGACGTTCTCGTTCGCCGACGGAACGAATCCCGGCTTGTTCTACGGCGCGAGCTACTCGCAGAACCGCGCCGGATATATCTCTGCGGGGTGGCTTCTCAGCCGCGTCCAACAGCTTTCCGGCGGTTACAGCCTCGGCGACACGGTCACGCCCGACGTGAAGACCCCGCCGACGCGGCAATCGTGGAAGAACGCGTTCACCGTCATGTTCACGTTCCCGGTTCACACGGCCGGAAACGACCCGCAAGCGCCGCCGCTCGCGAAATGTCCGAAGGGTCAGAGCAACGACACGAGCAGCGCCGGCAACGGCAACAACGGTAACGGCAACGCGAAGAAGCCGGCCAACGGCTCAGCGCAAGATCAGTTGCACTGCGTCCCCGACGTTCCGCCTGGTGGCCTGAACCCCGCGCCGACGCCCGTGCCCACGCCGACACCGCCGCCGCCGCGCGCCCAGGGCGCAAATCCGAACACTCCGCCGAACGCCGACGCCGCCGCGAAGGCGACCGCGGCGGCGCGCAAGGTAACGACGCCGAAGCCGCTGCGTTAGGCGGGCGCCGCGGCGACGCGAACCGCGCTGCCCAAGTAGGCGCGGCGCATCTCGTCGCTCTTCAGCAGGTCGGATGCGGCGCCGCTCAGGGCGACGCGGCCGGTTTCGAGGACGTACGCGCGCGCGGCGATTTGCAGCGCCAGGTGCGCGTTTTGCTCGACGAGCAGCACCGTGGTGCCGTCGCGGGCGATGCGGGCGATCGTTTCCATCACGCCTTTTACGACCAGCGGCGCAAGGCCCAGCGACGGCTCGTCGAGGAGGAGCAGCTTCGGGCGCGCCATCAAGCCGCGCGCGATCGCGAGCATCTGCTGCTCACCGCCGGAAAGGGTCCAGCCCATCTTCGCCGTCAGCATGCGCAGCGCCGGAAACAGATTCAGCATCTCGTCGACGTCCTGGTCGGTCTTGACGCGCCCGACCCCTTTGCGCGGCGTCGCGCCGAGCCGCAGGTTGTCGGCGACACTCAAGCCGGGGAAGATCTTCCGCCCTTCGGGGACGTGCGCGATCCCGAGCGCGACGACGTCCTCGGGCTCGAGCCCCGCGAGCGAACGCCCGCCGAAGCGGACGCTCCCGGCGCTCGGCGCGATCAGACGCGAGATCGCTTTGAGCGTCGTGCTCTTGCCGGCGCCGTTCGCGCCGAGCAGCGCTACGATCTCGCCCTCCTCGACGCCGAGCGAGATTCCGTGCAACGCTTCGACGGCGCCGTAGCGTACGACGAGCTCGCCGATCTCAAGCAGCATCGAGCGTTCCGCCCAGATACGCGGTGATCACGTCGGGATTGCGCGCGATGTCGGCCGGCGGCCCTTCGGCGATGTGCTGCCCGAAGTTCAGCACCGTGATCGTATCGCTCACCGACATCACGAGGTTCATGTCGTGCTCGATCAGCAGCAGCGTCGTGCCTTGCGCGCGGATGCTGCGCAGCAGGGCGACGAGCGTGTCGGTCTCGGCCGGGTTCATCCCCGCCGCGGGCTCGTCGAGCAGCAGCAGCCGCGGCTCGCCGGCGAGCGCGCGCGCGATCTCGACCCGCCGCTGGTCGCCGTACGGCAAGCTGCGCGCCGGCGCGTCCGCGACGTGTTCTAATCCGACGAACCGCAGCAGCTCGTGCGCGCGCTCGCGCGTCTCGCGCTCCTCGCGCGCCGTCGCACCGCCGGGGACGAGCGCGCCGAGAAAACCCGTTCGCGTGCGAACGTGGCGGCCGATCATCACGTTGTCGGCAACGCTCAGGTCACCGAACAGCCGGATGTTCTGGAACGTGCGCGCGATCCCGGCGCGCGCGATCGCGTGCGCCGGCCGGCCGGCGATCTCCGCATCGTCGAAGCGGACCGAGCCCTGATCGGCGCGGTAGAGCCCGGAGATCACGTTGAGCGTGGTCGTCTTTCCCGAACCGTTCGGGCCGATCAGCGCGTGCACGTCGCCCGCGCGCACCGTCATGTCGAGCGCGTTCACCGCGGTGACGCCGCCGAAGCGCTTCACCAGCCGGCGCACTTCGAGCAGCCCGCGCTCCGCCGCCGCTACCGCATCAGGCGCGCTTGGCGCAGCGGCCGGCCCCGCATCCGGCGCGCTCACGCGGGCTCCGCTCCGGTCACGCCTACCGGCGCCGAAACGCCCGGCGGCGCCTTGCGCGCGAAACGGCCGCGCAGCGCGGCGAAGAGGCCGACCAGCCCTTGCGGCATGAAGACGATCATCGCGATCACCGCGGCGCCGTACACCATGATGTACGAGCTCTTCAGCGGCCGCAGGACCTCGGGGAGGAACGTCAGCAGCACGGCGCCGACGATCGCGCCGCTGATCGACGACGAGCCGCCCAAAATCAGCATCACCAGAAACACGACCGACTGGTCGAACGAGTACGAATCGGGGCTCACGAACTTGATGTCGTGCGCGAGCAAGCTCCCGGCGAGCCCCGCGTACGACCCGGCGAGGACGAACGCGATGATCTTGTAGCGCGTCGCGTCGATCCCGGTCGCGCGCGCGGCGATCTCGTTCTCGCGGATCGCGTGCAGCGCGCGCCCGACGCGCGTCGTCTTGATCCGCCACGCGACGTACGCGCACAGCAGCACCATCACGAGCACCAGATAGTAGTACTTGCCGTACGTGTCGAGGACCAGCGAACCGATCTGCGGCGGCGGGATCCCGTTCAGCCCGTCGCTGCCGTTGGTGACCTCCCGCCAGTTGATGAGCACGAGCTGCGCGATGATCCCGAAACCGATCGTCGCCAGCGCCAAGTAGTGCCCGGAGAGCCGCAGGCACGGATACCCGACGGCCAACCCGATGAGCGCGCTCATCACCACCGCGAGCGCCATCGCCGGCCACACCGACCATTCGAGATGGCTGGTGAACCACGGCACGTGCGTCGTGAAGTAGCCGGACGTGTACGCACCGATCCCCAGAAACGCCGCCTGCGCGAGCGACATCTGCCCGGTGAACCCGAGCAGAATCCCTAACCCCATCACGGCGATGGCGTAGATCCCGGCGGTGTCGAGCAGCGTGAGAACGTAGTCCGAAGACACGAACCTCGGCACCAGCGCGAGCGCGACGATCAGCAGCGCGATCAGCATGAAGCGCGTCTCGCGGCGCATCACGCCTTCTCGGCCACGCGCTCGCCGAACAAACCGGACGGCTTGATCAGCAGCACGGCGATGAGGATGACGAACGCGATCGCGTCGACGTACGCCGCCGAGAAGTAGAACCCGCCGAACGTCTCGATGACGCCGATCGCCAGCCCGCCGACGATCGCGCCCGGGATGCTGCCGAACCCGCCGACGATGCTGGCCGCAAACGCCTTGAGCGCGATCAGCGCGCCCATCTCCTTCGTCACCGTGAAGAGCGGCGCGACGAGCAGCCCGGAGATCGTGCCGAGCAGCGCGCTGTAGACGAACGTGATCGCGACGATCCGGCCGACGCGTATCCCGATCAGCCGCGCGGTCGTGCGATCCTGCGCGGTCGCGCGCATCTGCTTGCCGAGCGTCGTCCGCTCGAAGAGCAGGTACTGGAACGCGATCAGCACTGCGGTGACGCCGATGATCACCAGGTCTTGCGGGCGGATGTGGAGCGGGCCGAGCGGCACCGTGTCGACCGGGAACAGCGAGGGGATCACCAGCGGCTGGCTCCCCCACGTGAGCTGCGCGGCGTTGCGCAGGAAGATCGAGACGCCGATCGTCGAGATGACGACCGGCAGCCATCCGCGGTCGCGCAGCGGATGGTACGCAATGCGGTTGAAGAGCAGCCCGAACCCGACCATGACCACGATCACCAGCAGGTACACGGCGATCGCCGGGAGCTGCCAGTGCACGACGGTGCCGAACACCGTGACGGCAGGGAGCAAGAACGACGCCGCGATGTAGGCCGGGAACATGACGAACTCGCCCTGCGCGAAGTTCACCACCCCGACCGCGTTGTAGATCAAGACGAAGCCGAGCGCGACCAGCGCGTAGATCGACCCGATCGCCAAACCGCTGATGAGCAGCTGCATGTTGGCGACCGGGTCGAGGTGCGGCACTAGCCGGAGACCTTCTTGACGAGGTGCAGCTTGCCGTCTTGGTTCTGCCCGATCGAGACCGAGTGGATCATGTTGCCCTCGGCGTCGGCGCTGAACGTGCCGAGCACGCCGTCCCACTTCTTGATCCCCTTGAGCGAGGCGATCGTCTGCTTGGGATCGGTGCCCTTCTGCTTCTTGTACGTGTCCGCCAGCATGTAGACGGCATCGTACACCCAGCCCGAGCCCGTTCCGACGTCGGGCAGGTGATGGAACTTCTTGTAGAACGAGGTGAGGAAGTGCGTCGCGACGTTCGAGTTGAAGCCGACGATGAAGTCGACGGCGCAGTAGGTGCCGTACGCGTCCTTTCCGGCGACCTCCATCGCGGTCTGGTTCCCGAGCGAAGGCGAGCCGACGACCGGGGCGGTCATGCCGAGCGAGTGGATCTGCTTGAGGATGACCGCCGTGTCGCTCGGGTTCTGGATGTACATCAGGACGACGTCCGGATTCGACTGCTTGATCTTGAGGATCTCGGCGGTGAAGTCTTTCGCGTCCTTCGGATACTGCTCGTTCGCGACCGGGTCCATGTTCATCTTCTTGAGGTTCTGCACGATCTGGTCCGCGCCGCCGACGCCGAACGCGTCGCTGGCGTGCAGGATCGCGATCCGTTTGCCTTTTTTGTCCTTCACCGCGAAGTTGGTCATCCCGGCGGCGGTGATGCCGTCGGAGCCGCGCAGGCGGAATAGCCCCGGCACGCCGAGCTGCGTGTTCTTCACCGCGGTGCCGCCCGTCATCCACGGGATCTCGTGCGTCTTCATCACCGGCGCCATCGCTTGAATCTGCGTGGAGAGCACCGGGCAGACGACCGCGACGACGTTTTCGCCGAGCAGCTTGTTCAGCGCCGACACCGCGGACTGGTTGTCGTTCGTCGCGTCTTCCTCGACGATCTCGAACGGGCGCCCGCCGTAGACTTTGTCCGGCCGCGCGTTGATCTCTTCGACCGCGAGCAGCACACCCTCGTGCTCCTGTTGACCCAGCAGCGCGTTGGAACCGGTGAGACACGGGATCGAACCGAGCCGAATCGGTTCGGGCGCGGCGCCGACGATCGCGGGGAATCCGAACGCGCCGGCGGCCGCCGCCGCGCCGGTCGTCGCAAGAAAGTTCTTCCGGTCGAGCCTCAAACTCATCGCTCCTTTCAGACGGGACCGCGTTCGTTCAGAACGACGGCCCGATGCGGTTGATCGCGAAGTCGCGGAAGCCGAGCGCTTCCGCCGCGGGCTCGCGCCCGTTCGCTGCGTCGACGATCCAGTCGAAGATCTCGTCGCCGACTTGTTCCAGCGTGCGGGTTCCGTCGACGATCGCGCCCGCGTTGACGTCCATGTTCTCGCGCATGCGCTCGAACATCGTCGTGTTGGTCGCCACTTTGATCACCGGCGCGATCGGCGAACCGGTCGGCGTGCCGCGCCCCGTCGTGAACACCACCACCTGCGCGCCGCCGGCGATCATCCCGGTGAGCTGCTCGATGTCCTGACCCGGCGTGTCCATCACGACCAGCCCTTTTTCGGACGGCCGCTCCGCGTATTCGACGACCTCGCGCAGCGCCGTCGAACCACCCTTGTAGGCGGCGCCGAGCGACTTCTCTTCGATCGTCGTCAGGCCGCCGGCGATGTTGCCTTGCGTCGGATTCCCGCCGCGAATGTCGACGTGCATCGCGCGCGCACGCGCCTCGACGCGCTCGATCATCTCGTAGAGCTTCGCCGCGACCGGCTCCGTCGCGCGCGCGGCGAGCAGATGCTCCGCGCCGACGAGCTCCGGAACCTCGGCGAGGATCACCGTACCGCCTTCTTGGACGATCCGATCGCTGGTGTAGCCGAGCGCCGGGTTCGCGGTGATCCCGGAGAAGCCGTCGCTCCCGCCGCACTCCGTGCCGACGATCAGCGCGCCGACCGGGCATTCCGTCCGCTCGTGCGCGGCCGCTTCTTGCAGCAGCTGCTGCGCCAGCGCGACGCCGCGCGCGATCGTCTCCGTCGTACCGCCCGATTCTTGAATGCCGATCACTTCGACGCGCTGTTGCCGCGCGGCGATCTCCTCGGCGAGGGCTTTCGATTCGTTTGTCTCACAGCCGAGCCCGACGACGAGCACTGCGGCGACGTTCGGGTTCGCCGCGAAGCCGGCCATGGTGCGCTTCGTCTGCTCGAAGTCGGCGCCGAGCTGCGAGCAGCCAGTCGGGTGCGTGATCGTGATGACGTCCGGGACCTTGCGGCCGATCAGCTCGACGACGTGGTTCGCACACATCACCGACGGCAGCACCAGGACGTGATTGCGCACGCCGACCGTCCCGTTCGCGCGCTTGTAGCCCATGAACGTGCGACCGCTCATCGCGCCGCCTCCGCCAGATCGCCGCGGCCGCGCGTTCCCTCGACGTTGTGAACGTGAACGTGCTCGCCGGTCGCGATCGCGGCGCACGCGCGCCCGATCACCTGGCCGTACTTGTGGATCAGCGCGCCGTTCTCGATCGGGCGGGTCGCGAACTTGTGCCCGGTCGGGATCTCCGCGGCGACCACGATCGCCGTGCCGCCGAAGCCGATCGTCTGGCCGGGCACAAGCGCGCGCAGCGCGACGGCGACGTCGTCGTCGTCCTTCAAACGCAGCGCGGCCCCGTCGTCCGAAAGCGGCATGTGCGGCCTAAAGGTCGTCAAGTGGTCTGACAACTCCTGCGTCTGCGGAGGACCTGTCCGATCACCGGACAACTTCTGCGCTCACTATGGACGCGATCGGGCTTCCACGGCGGCTCCACGCACACGTGGTCGAAGCGCTCGTGCCGATCATCGTCGGCGGCGAGCTCTCGCCCGGCAGCTTGCTGCCGACGGAGCCGGAGATGAGCGTCCGGTTCGGCGTTTCCCGGCCGGTCGTCCGTGAAGCGCTGCGCATCCTCGGCGCCAAGGGGCTGATCGAGGTTCGGCACGGCTCCGGGACGCGCGTCACCACGCCCGACCGCTGGGACACGCTCGACCCAATGGTCCTTTCGGCATTGCGCGAGGGCGGCGCGAGCGCGACCGTGCTGCACGACCTCCTCGAGGCGCGCGCGATCGTCGAATGCGAGGTCGCCGCGCTGGCCGCCGAACGCGCCGACGAAAGCGTGAACGCGGCGCTCGGCGAAGCGTTGGTGACGATGCGCAGCGCACTCGACGATCCGCCGCGCTACGTGACCGGCGACTCGGCGTTCCACCTGACGCTGCTGCGCGCCGCCCGGAACCGCGTCCTCGAAAGAATGGCGCAGCCGATGCACGAGCTGCTCTCGTACGCGCAGGCGCTGACCGACGCGATCCCCGGCGTGCTCGAGCGCGCGCTCGCCGAGCACGAAGCGATCGCGCTAGCGGTCGCTCGGCACGACCCCGCCGCCGCGCGCGAAGCGATGCGCGAGCACTTGGCGCACACGCGACGAGACGTCCTCTCGATCACGGAGGCTCGATGACCACGATCGACGCGCGGCTCGTCCGCGACACCCTTGACGTTCCCGCGATCGCCGATGTCGCGGCCGCGGCGCGCAATGCGCTCGCGCCGGTCTTGGCAGATGCCGGATTGCGCAAGGGCGCGCGCGTCGCGGTGACCGCCGGGAGCCGCGGGATCGCGCGGATCGACGCGATCCTGCGCGGCGCGTGCGACGCCGTTCGCGACGCCGGCGGTACGCCGTTCCTGGTCGCCGCGATGGGCTCGCACGGCGGCGGAACCGGCGAGGGCCAGCGCACCATGCTCGCGCACCTCGGCATCACCGAGGCGAGCGCCGGCGCGCCGATCGAAAGCGCGATGGACGTCGTCGACGTCGGCCGCACGAGCGCGCACGGAGTCGACGTCGTCTGCGACGCGCGCGCCGCGCAGGCGGACGCGATCGTGATCGTCGGCCGCGTCAAGCCGCACACCGATTTCACCGGCACGATCGAGAGCGGTCTGCTGAAGATGACCGCGATCGGGCTCGGCAAGGCGATCGGCGCCGCGCGCTATCACGCCGCCTTCGCGCGCTGGGGCTACGAGCCGATCATCCGCGAGGTCGCGGCGCTGATGTACGACAAGCTCCCGGTCGTCGCCGGGTTGGCGATCGTCGAGGACAACCGCGGCGGAACGCACGCACTCGAAGCGATTCCGGCCGGCGGGATCGTCGCCGCCGAAGAACGTCTGCTGATGCGCGCGCGCGAGCTGATGCCGAAGCTGCCGTTCGACGCGCTCGACCTGCTGATCGTCGACCGGATGGGGAAGAACTTCTCCGGCGCCGGGATGGACACGAACGTCACCGGCCGCGCGGTCGACGGGCGTTCGCAGAAGGTTCCGCGCCCGGTCATCCGCGAGCTGTTCGTCCGCGAACTCTCGCCGGAGTCGGAAGGAAACGCGACCGGCATCGGGCTGGCCGATTTCTGCACGCGCCGGCTCGCCGACGCGATCGACTGGGCGCCGACGTACTTGAACGCGCTCACCGCCGCGCACCCCGCCGGCGCGCGGCTGCCGATCGTCTGCGAGAACGACCGCGACGCGATCCGCCACGCGCTGAACGCCGCCGGGGTCGAAGACGCCCGCCACGCGCGCGTCGCGCGCATTCGCGACACGCTGCACGTCGAAGCGTTCGCCGCTTCCGAAGCCGCGCTGGCGGCGCTCGACGGCGGCGGCCGCTACGTCCTCGGCGACCCGACCGACGCGCTCTCGCTCGCCGGCGACGATCTCGCGCCGTTCCCCGGCATGGCTGCGCACGCGTAGATGCGCGTTCTGATCACCGGCGGGCGCGGCTTCATCGGCGCGTGGACCGCGCGCGTCCTGCTGCAGCAAGGTCACGACGTACGCGTCTTCGACGTCCACGACGAGCGCGCGACGTTCGACGCGCTGCTCGGCGACGACGTCGACGCCTCGCGCGTCGAGCACGTCCGCGGCGACGTCGTCGAACCGCGTGACGTCGATGCAGCGGTCGAGGGCTGCGAAGCGATCGTCCACCTCGCCGCCGTGCTGATCCCGACCGCGCGCAAAGATCCGCTGCTCGGCGCGCGGATCAACGTGCTCGGAACGCTGCACGTCTTCGAAGCGGCGAAGCGCGCCGGCGTGCGCGGGATCGCCTATGCGTCGAGCGCCGCAGTCTTCGGCCCGACCGATGGCGTCCACCCCGAGCCGCGGACGCACTACGGCGCCTACAAGCTGTGCAACGAAGGAAACGCGCGCGCGTACTGGGACGACGCCGGAATCCGCAGCGTCGGCTTGCGCCCGTCGACGGTGTACGGCCCCGGCCGCGAGATCGGCGTGACCGCCGACCCGACGCTCGCGATGCGCGCCGCCGCCGAGAACCGGCCCTACACGATCCGCTTCACCGGCGCGACCGGGATGGACTACGTCGAAGACGTCGCCGCGATCTTCGCGCGCGCCGCGACCGAAACACCCGACGGCGCGCATTCTTTCAGCCTGCAGGGCCAGCTCGCGACGATGAACGACGTCGTCAACGCGATCCGCAACGTCGTCCCCAATGCCGGCGTCCGCGCCGAAGGCCCGGAGCTGATGTTCGCCGCCGAGATCGACGAAGCGCCGCTGCACGCGCTCTTCCCGAACGTCCGCCGCACCCCGCTCGCCGACGGCACCCGCGCAACGATCGCCTTCTACCGCGGCTGAAGCGAACGCTTCCGCGCGCGAACCGCTCTAGTGAATCTTCGCGCCCGGGCGCAGGATGTCGCCGAGCGTTTGCGCGGCGCTGAGCCCCTTGTCGGCGTGCTGCGGATCGAGGAGTCCCCACAGGCCGACAACCGACGCGACGACGCCGGTGAAGAGCACGTTCTGCTTGATATCGTTCGACAGCCCCGGGATCGGCACGAAAAAGACGACGAAGCCGGTGAGCGCCGGAAACGCGATCTTGCCGACGTCGCCGAGATGATCGCTCCAGCGCTTCGGCGCCTCCGGCTCGGCCGCATCGGACTGTTCGATCGCGTTCCAGTCGCCGCTCGCCGCGTGCAGCAGCGTCGAGAGCGCGTAGCTCGAAACGCGGTCCATCCCTCCGGTTTGCGGGAAGGCGACGAGCCGTTCGCGCAGCCGGCATGCCGCCGCAAGCCGGGCACCGGTTTCGCGCATCCACGTGTTGGTCACCGTGTCGCCGCGGCAGAAGCGGCCGAGGAAATCGCGCTCGAAGCGCACTGCGATCCATTCCAAGTCGTCGACGATCGCGACGCGAACGCGTCCCGAGACCCATGCCCCCTTCGCGGTCGCGAGCTTGCCGAGCACGGCGGTCAGCGACTCGATGATCTCGTCCTCCGGGTACAGATCGAGCTTCGCCGCGTTCACCCATGAGTACAGCCGGTGAATCGCGACCAACAGCACGAGCAACACCGCGTTGAACGACGCAATGCCCCAGGCGCACGCGATCAGCGTTTGCACGAAGATCGGCCCGAATGCCGACCACGACGCCGGCAGCCAGAAAACGAGATTCTGCTGGCGGAGGACGATGGTCACGATGCCGAGCGCGACGATGCACGCGATCGCGTCGAGCGGCCAGCGGCGGGAGAGCATCCGCGTAATCCGGTCGCCCAGCGCAACGCAAACGACGCCTGCCGCAACGGGAACAGCCGTGAAAACAATGTCGTGCACCCCCAGATACAGGCGCGCGCCGAACGCGAGCACCGCGACGTACCCGGCGAACAGCGCGGCACCGTAGCCGAGACGGAACAGATGCCCGACGATGTCGTACCACGCCGCGAACGACGCCGTCCGCCGAATCGCCGTCGTCACCCGCAGCGAGAGCGCCGTCTTCTCGTTCGCCGGAAGCTCGAGCGCCCCAAACGCCGCAACTTCCTGCTGCACGATCTCGCCGAACCGTTTGACGTAGCGCGCATAGAGCCCGCGCGTAAACGGCGTGTTCAACCGAGTCGCCGACGCTAACCGGAAGAGCCGCTCGTCGTCGGCGCTCGGAGTCCACGCGGCAGCGCTCGGCACGGGAACGCCGGCCGGAGCAACGGCCGCCGGCGAAAGCGTGAGCGGTTCCGGCGTGCTCGCCGCCGCGACGGGGTTCCCCAGCGGCGGGACCCCGCTCAAGCCTCTTCGTCGCCCTCTTCGGGCGGCGCCTCCGGATCGTCTTCGGGCGTGTCGTCCCACGGCTGAGGGGGCG
The DNA here is from genome assembly GCA_035939295.1 of Candidatus Elarobacter sp. GTDB lineage: Bacteria > Vulcanimicrobiota > Vulcanimicrobiia > Vulcanimicrobiales > Vulcanimicrobiaceae > Vulcanimicrobium. The sequence continues at coordinate 20,096 of DASZGA010000263.1, forward strand.
GCATCGCAGTGCCGCGGACGAACGGCAGATCCAGCACTGGCATCACGATTCCCCCGCAAACGGTCAGGCTCGCTTATCTAGCCTCGCCCGCCGGACCTCTCGACGGCAAACCGAACGGCCCCGGACGAGCGTCCGGGGCCGTTTGTTCTTACTTCTTGGTGGCGGTCTTCTTCTTGCCGGCGACCGTGCGCTTCGGACCTTTGCGCGTCCGCGCGTTCGTCTTCGTCCGCTGGCCGCGCACCGGGAGGCCGCGGCGATGGCGCAGCCCGCGATAGCAGCCGATGTCGGTGAGCCGCTTGATGTTCGAGGCGATCTCGCGCCGCAGGTCGCCCTCGACCTTGAGCGTCTCGACCACCTCGCGAATCCGCTGCTCGTCCTCGGTCGACAGCTCCTTGACGCGCGTGTTCGGGTTGACCCCGGTCTGCGCGAGGATCTTCTTCGCGGTCGGCAAGCCGATCCCGAAGATGTACGTGAGACCGATCTCGATGCGCTTTTCGCGCGGCAGATCGATGCCGGTGATACGAGCCATTACCCTTGAACCTGCTTGTGCTTCGGATTGACGCTGCAGATCACGCGCACTTTGCCTTCACGGCGAATGATCTTACAGGCCTCGCAAATACGCTTGACGGAGGGACGAACTTTCATGATGCTGCTCTTGCTGGGTGACGGGTGCGGCCGGAAGCCATGTCAGGCCGCGACCTCTTCGGAAGGACGATAGCGAGCTACGTCCGGGTGCTCTGCGACGCCCCGCAACGTCAGGATCTTCGGACCGTCGTCCGTGATCGCGATCGTATGCTCGAAGTGCGCCGCTAGTTTACCATCCTCGGTAACGACCGTCCAGCCGTCGTCAAGGGTTTC
>DASZGA010000264.1:0-2487 GCA_035939295.1 Candidatus Elarobacter sp.
AGAGCCACCAGGCCGCCACGGCGTAGATCACCGGAGTCGCGAAGAACATCATGTGCTCGTACAAGCCGCGCCGAAGGTAGCCGAGGCTAAGCTCCTCCCATTCGATGACTCCGATGAGGCCCATGGCGATCGCGAACCAGCCCCAATACGGGTGCGGCATACGTGCCTCCAGCCTACCACACCGGTCCAGTCACGCCGCCAAGTCGTGAGCAAAGAGACTGTCGAGTATCGCGGCCATCGGGGCGTCGAGCGCGCGGAGACGAGCTCGCGTCGCACGCGGCCACGGCGAGCGCGGGTCGTTCGCCTCGACCCATGCCCGCAGCGACTCGGCGAAGTACTCGTCTAGCCCCGAAGCGGCGTAGGGTGTGATGAACGCGCGCGCGTTGCGGAAAGCGCGCCGCACGCGCGGATCGACGCTGCTGAGATAGACGCCGCCGCCCAGCGCGCAATCGAGCGCATGCGCGAACTCGTGCGCGACCGTCATCGGCGAGGTAGAACGCAGATAGACTGCGCGTTCTTCCACCACGAACAAACCGGCGGGCGGAACAGGCCAGTCGTCAACGCCGCTCGCGAGCCTGCGCAGCGCACGTGAGCGGTCGCGGTACGACTCGCGCCCGCGAAGATGGATCACGCGGGTGCCGGAGGTCGCGGCAAGCCGGAGCGCCGCTGATCCGAAGCGGTCGAGAACGGAGTCGATCGCAGCCCGCGCCTCGGGGCTCGCGTCGACGGCAGGACGATTGCGCATCGGCCCGAGCATAGCCGGCGGCGCGGACCGCTCGGTGGCCGGAATGTTACGCGGCCCCGAAATCGCGCGCGCTCACGTAGAGAACTTCGAACGCCTTGCGAAGCTTCCAGCGCAGAATCGATGATGACGCGTGAACTCGCGGATTGCCCCGCCGGAATCATCCGGCTTCGACTCGAAATGGGAGGGTCATATGGGGAATCCCGGTTTCGTATGACGGACGCGGCGATGCCCGCCCCGCGCGAACTGCTGTACGGCGACGTTCCGCTCGAGATATTCGCCGCAGCCGGCGACGAGGCGCCGTGGACGACATTGCGGGATGCCGCCGGCGCTATCGCAGCCGGCGAGCCGTCTCGCGCGATCCCGCTGCTGCGTTCCGTCGCCGCAGACGGGGGACTCGAAGCGCGACTGCGGCTCGAGGCGTGGTGTGGTCTCCGGAGTCTCGGTATAGCCCCAACCGTCCAGGAATCCTCGATACTCGAGGGTGTCGTCATCGACGTCATAATGCCGGTAGGGCGCGATACCCTCGCCGTGTACGCGGATACATCGGCGGTCTATATCAACCACAGCGGGGCGGCCCAGTATGTGACCCCTGGTGCTGCATATGGCGCGGAGATCGAGGCCGTCATCGCGGCTGGTCGCGTTTTGCTCGCAAAGATTGGGTTGTGGAACGGTCCCCGTCCGCCCCTGCCCGGACCCGGCGCAGTGCGAATATCGCTTCTTACAGCAGGGGGCCTCTCATTCGGCCAAGGCGACATGGCGGCGTTGTCTTCCGATCCGATCGGGGGACCGGTGATCGCCGCTTTTCACGCGTTACTACAAAAGATGGTCCTCCGCCAGGCCGAGGCCGCCTCGGAACCTCGTGAGTCGACGAACCTAATCTCACGCTTCTTCGCGAGATTCAAGCGGTAAACGCGAGTAAGTGTGTGCGACCTCGAACTGCTGCGCGGGTAGGAGCCGGTCGTGCGTTCTCGCTCGGCGTCGACCGCAGCGAGCGCAACTCTAGGGACAGCGCCTGAACGCGGTGTCCCCGCATGTTCTCAGAATTGAAGCGTAAGGAGCGCTCAAGAAACTCTTTTCGGCGCGGGTTTGCTACGCATTTTATCGGAGCAACGAGCTATGACGATGCACAAGGTTCGCGTTGTCGCCGTCTTCACGACGATGTCTCTTGCGGCGGTTCTCATCACCGCGGCGACCCGGCCCGGCACGACGCCGTCTGCGCGCGCGGCGATTCCGGCGTTCAAGCACGTCGTCATCATCGTCATGGAGAATCGCACGCCTGACAATCTCTTCCAGGGGTTGTGCGCTCCGCCGTTCGGCGCTGCGAGCAGCTGCAGCACCTCCCCGGGACCCGGGCAGTACGACATCCAGACGAGCAACTGGCTCGATAAGTTCGCGCCCGGCGGCGTCATCCAACCGAAAGCCGTGACGCTCGCGCGCACCGTCGACCTCGATCATTCTCACGGTGGATGGCTGCGGCAGTGCGACCTCAAGTCCGGGACGACGAACGTCTGCCAAATGGACGGGCGCTCCGGCTGCAAGGCGTGCTCGGCCGACGCGCAATGGAACTACGTTACGTATAAGAACGGAATCCTCAAACCGTACCTGCAGCTCGCGACGCAGTACGGCTGGGCGAACTACATGTTCCAGACCAATCAGGGGCCGAGCTATCCCGCGCATCAGTTCCTCTTCGGCGGCACGTCGGCGCCGAGCGCCGCCGACGACAATGCCGGAATCTTCGTTTC
>DASZGA010000265.1:0-1749 GCA_035939295.1 Candidatus Elarobacter sp.
TCAAGAGGGGAGTGTACCCGATGCGCCCGGCCGGCGTCAAACCCCTTTCCGGCCGGCTATGCCCGGCCTGCGCTGCGGGCAAGCGCCGACTGCACCGGTTTCATGCGGCGCTGGAGCGCGCCGCCGAGGCCGCCGGGGACGAAGAGCACCAGCACGATGAAAAGGACGCCGAGCAGAAACAGCGGCTCTGAAAGCGGGACGCGCAGGATCCCGGGGAGCGACTGCACCGCCGAGGTGTTCGAGAGCGCGACCAGGCGGAAGTCGAGGTATTCGTAGACGACGCCGCCGAGGACCGCGCCCCACAGCGTCCCGACGCCGCCGAGCACCACCATCACCAGCAGCGCGAGCGTGAAGTCGGCTGTCGTGACCTGCGGGTTGGCGCCGCCTTGCAGCAGCAGGTAGACGACGCCGGTCACGGACGCGAGGAACGCCGAGAGCACGAACGCGCCGAGCTTGTAGAGATACGGGTTCAGTCCGAGCACGCCGACGCGGCGCTCGTTCTCGCGGATCGCTTGCCACACGCGTCCGGGCGGCGAGTTCACCGCGCGCCACGCGATCGCGTACAACACGATCAACAACGCCAGCGCGATCCAGTACAAGTTGTGCGTGTTGCCGACGCCGACCAGCGAGGGCGGCAGCGTGTCGGCGCCGAGCGCGAGGCCTTCTTCGCCGCCGGTCAGCCCGAACGGGTTCTGCATCACCAGGATCGAGCCGGCTTGCGCGAACGCGAGCGTCACCATCGCGAACGGGATGTCGCGCATGCGTAAGCACACCGCGCCGAGCACGAGCGGAAGCACGATCGACACGACAGTGGTCAGCGCGAGCGCCGCCAGCAACGACCAGTGCCAGCGCGTCAGCGCGATCGCCGTGACGTACACGCCGGTCGCGAAGTACAGCGCGTGCCCGAACGAGAGCAGTCCCACGTAGCCGAACACGAGATCGTACGTCAGCGCGAGCGCACCGAACACGAAGCACAGCCCGAGCAGGTTCAGCGTCCCCGGCGAGTTCAGCCCGCCTTCGAACAGCCCCGGTATCGCGATCCCGATCCACGGCAGCGCGATGCACAGCGCCAACGCGACGCCTAGCACGATCAGGCGCGTCCGGCGCGTCATGTCGGCGACGCTCCGGCGAACCCGCCCGGCCGTATCAGCATTACCACCGCGAGCAGCAGCACGACGGAGAAATCGCCGACGCCGGTCGCGCCGCCGTAGAAGTTCAGGAACTGCTGCAGCACGCCGACGACGATCGCCGCGACGGCGGAGCCGGTCACCGAACCGAGCCCGCCGATGATCACGACGATGAACGCGAAGATCAGCATCGAGGTGCCGCGACTCGGATCGATCGTGCCGTAGTACGTCCCGGCGAGGATCCCCGCGAGCCCCGCGGCCATCCCGCCGATCGCGAACACCAGCGTGAACGCGCGCTGCACGTCGATCCCGAGCGCCTGCACCATCGCGCGGTTCTCGACGCCCGCGCGCACGATTAGCCCGAACCGCGTCCGGCGCAAGAAGAAGAGCAGCAGCGCGAAGACGATCAGCGCGGCGACGATCACCAGCAGCCGCGTGTTCGGGATGTTCGCGCCGACAACCGATGTCGTGTTCGTCATCCAGACGGGGAGCGCGAGCTTTTGCGGATCGCTTCCGAACCCGCCCTGCACCAGCGCGATCGCAGCGAGCGCGAGCCCGACCGTCACCAGCACCTGCCCGATGTGGCGCGCGTAGAGCGGCCGGATCAGCACGACTTCCGTCA
>DASZGA010000266.1:0-4378 GCA_035939295.1 Candidatus Elarobacter sp.
CGCCATCTCCTCGATGCTGCCGTGGTTCATGCCGTTGATGTAGGCGGCGATCGGCGGCGGAAGTGCGAATGAGTCCTTCATGCTCCTCAGAATATTTCAGGCATGAGCGACGTGTCCAGCCACCGCGATGTGCGTTACCCACCCGGCGGTAAGGGCTACCCGATCACGCTGGCCGCCGTTGGCGTGAACGAAGCACTCGCCGTCATCTCCGGCCGCTGGAAATCAGAGATTCTTTTCGCGCTTTTCGATAAGAGCGTCTTGCGCTTCAGCGAGCTCGAGCGCGCGGTCGAGGGCGTCACGCAAAAGGTGCTCACGCAGCAGCTGCGCGAGCTCGAACACGATGGCATGGTCGCGCGCACGGTCCACGCGGCCGTCCCACCGCGCGTCGAGTACCGGCTGACGGAAATCGGCGATGCGATCTGCCCCGCGCTCGACGCCCTGCTTCAGTGGGTGCAGCTGCGCCGCGATGCGCTCGGCGACGTTCACCGTCGCGCCTGATCGCTGTTACGATTCGCTCATCGCCCGCGAATCGGCGCCGAGGACTGTCAATCGTAAACACGTGGAAGCGAGTTACGGGCCAGCCCGGCCTTTCGCTCTGGCAGATCCGCCGCGGAGGCCGTTCGCGCGATCGCCGCGCGCGCTCGACGAAGTGATGCTCGACGTCATGAAGATCGGCGGCGTCACGGGCTGGATCACGACGGCGGGAATTGCAGCGACCGCCGGGATGCGCGTTTCGAGCCATCTGTCCACGGAGTTCAGCGCGCAGTTGATTGCCGCGAGCGCCTCGGGCCGGTTCGTCGAATGGCTCGACCTCGTCTCAGCGATCTTGCACGACCCGCTCGCGCCGAAGGACCGAGCCGTGCAGCTGGACGACCGTCCCGGTGCCGGCCTGTGCTGGAACGAGTCCGCGGTCGAGGCATACGCGTTCGCCCGGCGAACGTGAGGGGCTGCTTCTTTCCTGATGTCGTAAGGACGAATCCGTTTGCCGAAGGGTCCCGAAGAGCTTCGCAGCCATCGCTGGTTCGGCGTTTCGAACCTGCGCTCGTTCGGGCACCGCTCGCGCATGCTGCAGATCGGATACGACCGCGAGGACTTTGCGGGCAAGCCGGTCATCGGCATCATCAACACGTGGTCGGACATCAGTCCGTGCCACGCGCACTTACGCACGCGCGCCGACGAGGTGAAACGCGGCGTGTGGCAGTCCGGCGGCTTTCCGCTCGAGCTGCCCGCGATGAGCCTGTCGGAAAACTTCATGAAGCCGACGACGATGCTCTACCGCAACCTGCTGGCGATGGAGACCGAAGAGCTGATCCGCAGTCAGCCGATCGACGGCGTCGTGCTCCTCGGCGGGTGCGACAAGACGATCCCGGGCTTGCTGATGGGCGGGATCTCCGCGGGCGTGCCGGCGATCGTCGTGCCGGCCGGTCCGATGCTGCGCGGAAACTGGCGCGGCCAAGTCCTCGGCTCGGGCTCCGACACGTGGAAATATTGGGACGAGAAGCGCGCCGGCCGCATCACTGAAGAAGACTGGCACGAGATCGAAGGCGGGATCGCGCGCTCGTTCGGTACGTGCATGACGATGGGAACGGCCGCGACGATGATGTCGGTCGCGGAAGCGATGGGGTTCTCTCTTCCCGGCGCGTCGTCGATCCCGGCGGCGGACTCGGCGCACGCGCGCATGGCGAGCGAATCGGGACGGCGCATCGTAGAGATGGTGTGGGAAGATCTCACGCCCGACCGCATCATCAGCGCGGCGTCGGTCGACAACGCGATTACCGTGCAACAAGCGTTGGGCGGATCGACGAACGCGATCATCCACGTGCTGGCGATCGCGCGCCGCGCGGGAATCCCGCTGCAGCTGCACCGCTTCGATGAGATCGCGCGCCGCGTTCCGCTGATCGCGGACGTCCGCCCGTCAGGACGTTTCTTGATGGAAGACTTTTATTACGCGGGCGGGCTGCGCGCATTCCTCAACCGGCTGGCGCCGTTCTTGGACCTGAGCTGCCCGACGATCACCGGCCGCACGCTGGGCGAGAACATCGCCGGCGCGGAGGTGTGGAACGACGAGGTGATTCGCCCGCTCGACAATCCCGTGTACGGCGAGGGCGGGACCGTCGTGTTGCGCGGCAACCTCGCACCCGACGGCGCGGTGATGAAGTCGTCGGCCGCGGAACCGCGTCTGCTGCGGCATCGCGGTCCGGCACTGGTCTTCGAAAACTACGACGAGATGGCGGCGGCCGTCGACCGCGACGATCTGGACGTCACGCTCGATCACGTGCTCGTGTTGAAGAACGCCGGTCCGCAGGGCGGTCCAGGGATGCCCGAGTGGGGGATGCTGCCGATCCCGCTCAAGCTCGTGCGCGCGGGCGTGCGCGACATGGTGCGGATCTCCGACGCGCGGATGAGCGGAACGTCATACGGTGCGTGCATCTTACACGTTGCGCCGGAGTCGTACGTCGGCGGCCCGCTGGCCCTCGTGCAGACCGGCGACACGATCGAAGTCGACGTCGCCGCGCGCCGGCTGCATCTCGACGTCGACGATCGCGAATTGGCGCGGCGTCGCGCCAGCTGGACGCCGCCCGCTGCGCGCGCGACCAGCGGCTACGGCGCGATCTACGCTGCGCACGTGCGCCAAGCCAACGAGGGCTGCGATTTCGATGTGTCCGACTCGGCAGCGCACGTCAGCGAGCCCGCGATCCACTAATCCTCAGCGTTCGGGCTAGGCAAGCGTAACGCCCGGCCGTTTCGCGGGGTCATCCCAGGGTTGGCCCCGATGATTGCTCAGTTTCCGTGACCGAACCGACGAATCGCTTGCAGCTTTTTCCCGAACGCGCCCGCCTGCCGCGGCGGATGCTGCTTCTTGCGCTGCTGCTTTCGCTGCTGGTGCACGCGGTCGGCGGCGGTCTGCTGTCGCGCTTCGGGCCGCGCTCGACGCCGGCGCACGAGGACGCCGCGGACGCGCAGCGGATCGCGATCGAGCGCATCGTCCCGACCCCGCAACCGACGCCGACGCCCACACCGCCGCCGACCCCGCGTCCGGTGCCGACCCCGACGCCGCTCCCGAAACCCAGCGCTGTCCCCGCCGTGCCGCGTCTCGCGACGGCCCCGCGGGCGCTCGCGATCAGGCCGCCGGTCGTGCGAGCGCCGGCGCCGCACGAGATCGCGCGGATCGTGCCGCGCGCAAGCCCCGAGCCGCGGCCGCATCCGTCCGCGCGCGGGGCCTACACCGACGGTCAGCTCGCCTCGCTCGACGCGCAGTTCCGCAGCACGATCGCGTCGGCGCAGCGCGCGGCCGCGGAAGCACCGGCGCAAACCGGCGGCAACGACACGGGTCGTGCGCCGACGATGAAGCGTTACCAGGCACTGACGACCGGGTTTCCGGCCGACATCCTCGGCGGCGGCGGGCTGTGCGACAACCTCGACGAACAGACGCGCGGCGCGTACACGTACATCTACTGGCAATGCCGCGTGCGCTACAGCGACGGCTACACCGAGACCGTCGCGTTTCCGTGGCCGTTCGCCTACCCGCGCGGCCACACGCCGCGACCGGGCGAGAACTTCCCCGCGCAAGCACCCCCGGCCGGTTTCCACCTCGCCCAGGTGTTCGCGCTCTCGCGACAGGTCTGCTATTACTTCCGCGACCGCTGCGACGAGGTTCTCGCGCGCGAACGCGCCGCCGGCGCGCCCGACTACGGCACGCCGCCGTAGCGACGACCCGGCCACGCCGTTCCGGCCTCAAGCCCTTGACAATAATCTCCATGTTATATAACATGATGGTTATGAAAGGTTCGCGGGAGAGCCCGCATCTGGATGCCGCCTTCATGGCACTGTCGGACTCGACGCGGCGCGCGATTCTGGCGCGGCTGACGACCGGCGAGGCGACGGTGATGCAGCTTGCGGCGCCGTTCAACATGACGCAGCCCGCAATTTCACGCCACCTCAAAGTGCTCGAAGGCGCCGGCCTCATCACGCGCCGCGCGGACGGCACGAAACGGCTGTGCCGGTTGTCGCGCGTCGGCGTCGACTCGGTCGATCACTGGCTGGCGATGCTGCGCGACGCCCTTTCGAAGAACTACACGCGACTCGATGCGTTGCTGGCGACGATGCCGCCGCCGAAGAAAGAAGAAACACCGTGAGCAAAATGACGATCAATACCGAAGGCGATCGTTTCGTCGTCGTGACGCGGCGTTTCGCCGCCGCGCCGGAAGCCGTGTACCGTGCGCACACGGAGCCCGCGCTGATTCAGCAGTGGATGCTCGGACCCGAAGGCATGACGATGCCCGTGTGCATCAGCGAGGCGCGGCCCGGCGGAAAGATCCGCTTCGAGTGGGCGTTTCCCGGCGGCGGCGGGTTCTCGCTGACCGGCGAATTTCTCGAG
>DASZGA010000267.1:0-9891 GCA_035939295.1 Candidatus Elarobacter sp.
GCCGAGCGCCGCCGTAGGACGCAGTTTCATCAGAGGTCCTCCGGGCGGAACAAAACTGCACCGACGATGCGCCTCGGCGAGAATGATTCCTGCCTGAGGCGGCGTCCGTTCGGGAACTTGACGAACAAAAACGCCCTATCGTCGGGGCAGCGCGGCGCGCAGCGAGCGCACGTACTCGGCTGCCCTACGCGCCGCATCGTCGCCGTGGGAGCCGGCGTACGCGTCGATCAGCGCGCTCCCTACGATGATGCTGTCGGCGACCGCGCCGACCGCCGCCCGTGCGCCGGGGTCAGATCCGAACCCGACCGTCAGCGGGAGCGGCGTCGGCGGGCGCAGCCGCGCGAGCGCGCCCATCTCGAGGGCGGTTCCCACGACTGTCGGAGTCTTTCTTGCGCTCGACGATCTGCACGACGGTTAAGCTCATCCCCCGAGCCGTACGGTCTGAGCACAAAGTTCACATGATCCTGATCACGAGCCGCGCCGCCAGCTGCGCGGAGGTGTCGCTCTTCGACTCGTCATTGCCGTCCGCGATTTCGACTTTGTACGACTTGCCGCTGACCCTCAGACCGCCGTGCGCATTCACGTAGTCGCGCAAGAAGTTGTAGCCAAATGTGAGGCGGGCGCAAGCGCCGTGGCGAGCGACGGACGACACTGCATGAATCTCCCGCTGGGGAATATTTTGTGCAGAAACGACGCCCCGGCGCGCGATTTCCTTGCGACGCGCACGTCAGCGGCTAGCGCCGAACGACTGCGAGACGGGCCGGTCCGCCGGCGACGTAGCACACCCGTCCGTCCGCGGTCGTTCCGGAAACCTGCCAGTAGTAATGCACCTCAATCACGGATGTGTCGGGAAGCCGCTCGAACACGACCCGCCAGAAGCCTTCCGTCGCCGACGCCACAGTGACAGATTTCGCGCTCTCCGGCGGCGGCAGGCGTTCGACGAGCAGCGCGATCGTCGTGCCGCGCTCCGTGACGGCAAGGAACGTTAGCTTCGAGCCGACGTCCTCGTCCGCCGGCCGAACCGCGAGGTCGACTGTGAGCGCGACGCCTTCCGGCCTCGATGTTCGCTCCTGCTTCATAACCCGCACGAACTCAGCGGCTCGCGGAGCGGGGCTGCAGATCGCGAACACCGATGACGGAGGCGGCGCGCCCGCCGTGCCGACGATCACTGGCGACGAGGCGGCATCAGCACCGTGCTCACGTCCGTGCTTCTTGTGTCCCTAGCTGCGACGGCGCGTTCACCTGTCGCTGCTATCAGCGGTTCGGTCCCCCGCATCCGCGTCATCGGGGCGCGCCGAGCGGCAGAGATGATGTAGCACTGCGTGTGGTCGAAGCCGGCCCCGTAGCCGCAACAGAGAGAGGGATCATACCACGGGCAGCATCGGTACGCCGTTGGATAGAGATCGCAACATAGCGACGGATCGAAGCATTCGCCGCCGCCGCCACCACCGCCCGGCGGAGGCGGTGGCAGATACGGGCTGGATGGAAACGAGGCTGCGACCCATTCGTGGTACCCGTCGACGCACGTGTCGTTGCACGTCGGGGTGACGATGTAGTAGTCTCCAACACCCTGTCCGTCATCCGTGTTGAGACACTCGGCGGGCGGGGGCGTTCCGATGTACGCCGTGCTGTCGAACGTCCCGAGAAACTCCCAGGTGTTCGTCTGCGTGTTATACCATCGTTCGCCTGACGATTTTATGGGCTGCAGGTACGTGCACTGCACGCTGATCGCGAAATGCGTCTCGAAGAGGTCCCACCCATTGGCTCCTTGAGCCTTCGGGTTGAGCGTCGCCGTCTGGCTCGTGTATTGCGGCGCCCATTTCGGAGTCTTGTAATCGTAGAGTGCCACCGACCACGTTCCGTCGTAGTTCTGCCACGTCTGAAATGTGTACTGCGGGAAACCGTCCCCGAAATCGCGCGTGTACCTCGTCCGGAAGTTTTCGTCGAGCGGCTGAAGCTGATGGAAGACGCCGATTTTGTCGATCGCCGCCGGATCGCAGAAGTCGTACGCATACACTTCGGCAAGGGTGACGCCGAACGTCGGACCGGAGTTCCTGTAGTGCGTGCCGATCTCTAGGCACGACCCACCTTCGCGCGATGTCGGCGCGAACAGGTCGCTGACGAAGGACGTCGGCCCCAGCAGCTCGCCCGCAGTGTATGCCGTGTGGAGCCCGTACGCGCCCGAATGCGGCTGGTTGATATGGTAGAAGTAGTAGCCGCTCTGACCGCCACAATCGACGCAGCCGGTGACGTTCGAGGGCGAGCGCGTCCTGCTTGATGTGCGGTTGGCTCCGGAACGCGCGCGGTTCCAGAAGCGCGCGAGGAGCGCCTCAGGGTCGGTGCGTCCGGCGACAGTGGCGTCGCTTCGCCGCGCGCTCGCAAATGCCGCGGTTCCTTGCCACGCCAACGGACCGTTCCCGCGTGCGCGCGGCAGCATGCGAAGCATTGCAACGTCAGCCGGTGGCGCGACGTCCGCACGTCGAAGGCCCGCGAATTTCCTATGCATGATCGCGTTCGGTAAAGCGCGGTGCCCGGACTGCAGAGCGTGGCGCGCGGACTGCGCACCGATTCCCGCTCGGGCGGGAATGACGTGCGTCCTGGGGCCTGGGCCGCAGCCCGACACGAATAGCGCCGCTGCGGTACAAGCCAATGGTAGCGCGCGGCAATACTGAAATCGGAGAATCATAGCGTACCCCTTCCCAAGCGTACCAGCGCAACCGTGCGGCCGTCAAGGTCTAGGGACTAGAACTTACCATCCTGTCGTCGTGCCGCCCGTCGTAGCGCGGTCGCGAAAGCCGCCGCCCTCCGCGCGGCCTTCGCTCCGCGCACTCCGGTGTATGTGTCAACGAGCGCGCTCCCGATAATGATCCCGTCGGCGACAGCGCCGACCGACGCAGCGTGCGCGGGCGTCGAGATGCCGAACCCGACAGCCAGCGGGAGCGCTGTCGCGGGTCTCAGGCGCTTGATCTCGGCGGCGACCCATGCGATGTCGGGCTCGCGCCGCGCGCCGGTCACGCCGAGCCGCGAGACCAGGTAGACAAAGCCGGTCGACGCGGCGACGATCCGCGCCGCGCGTTCGGGCGGCGTCGTCGGCGCGATCAGCAGCGGGATCGCAAGCCCCGCCGCGCGCAGCGGCGGCGCGAACGCGTCGAGCTCCTCGAGCGGAACGTCGGGGATTATCGCGCCAACCGCGCCGGCTGCCCGTGCGTCGCGCGCGAAGCGTTCGGCGCCGTAGCGGTCTACCGGGTTAACATAAGTGAAGAACAGGATCGGCGCGGCGCCGCGCGCACGCGCTTCTGCGGCGAGTTCGAGCGAGTCACCGAACTTCATCCCGCCGACCAGCGCACGCTGGCTGGCCGCAGCAATCGTCGGGCCGTCGCCGAGCGGGTCACCGTACGGAATGCCAAGCTCGATCAGATCGACGCCGGCGGCGGTGATCGCGTCGATCACCGCGAGCGTCGTCGCGCGATCGGGATCGCCGGCAACGATGTAGGCGATCAGCGCAGCGCGCTGCTCGCCGCGCGCGCGGGCGAAGACCTCGTCGATCCCGCCGCTCGCGATCACCGCACTTCGGTCCCTTCGAGCGCGGCGACGGTGCGCACGTCCTTGTCGCCGCGGCCGCTTAGATTCACCACGACCAAGCCGCTGGGGCCGCGGTCTTGCGCGAGCGTCTGCGCGAACGCGATCGCGTGCGCCGACTCGAGTGCCGGAACGATCCCTTCGCGGCGCGCGGTGTGGTGGAACGCGGCGAGCGCGCCTGCATCGTCGACCGCGACGTAGCGCGCACGGCCGCTGTCCTTGAGGAACGAGTGCTCTGGGCCGACGCCGGGATAGTCCAACCCCGCGCTGACGGAATGCGTGTCGCGCACTTGGCCTTCATCGTCTTGCAGCACGTAGCTGCGCGAACCGTGCAAGATCCCGACGCGGCCCGCGTTCAGCGACGCGGCGGTGTCGATCGCCTCGACGCCGTGGCCGCTCGCCTCGACCCCCCACAGCTTCACCTCTGGGTCGTCGATAAACCCGCTGAAGATCCCCATCGCGTTCGAGCCGCCGCCGACGCACGCGACGACGTCGCTGGGCAAACGCCCGTACCGTTCGAGGATCTGCGCGCGCGTCTCAACGCCGATCACCTTCTGGAACTCGCGGACCATGTACGGGTACGGATGCGCGCCGACGACCGACCCGATGACGTAGAACGTGTCCTCGACGCGCGCCGCCCATTCGCGAAACGCTTCGTTGGTCGCGTCCTTCAGCGTGCGCGTCCCGCTTTCGACCGGATGAACGCTCGCGCCGAGCAGGTTCATCAGGTAGACGTTCAGCGCTTGCCGCTCGACGTCGACCGCGCCCATGTAAACGTCGACCCGCATCCCGAGCTTCGCGCCGATCGTCGCGGTCGCGACACCGTGCTGTCCCGCGCCGGTCTCGGCGATCAGCCGCTGCTTCCCCATCCGCCGCGCGAGCAGCGCTTGGCCGACGGTGTTGTTGATCTTGTGCGCGCCGGTGTGATTCGTGTCTTCACGCTTGAAGATGATCGGCGCATGGGCTCCGTCGACGAGCCGCTCCGCATGATAGATCGGCGAGGGGCGGCCGACGTAGTCGCGCAGCAGCGCTTCGTACTCGTTCCAGAAGGCGGGATCGGCAAACGCTGCGTTCATCGCCGCTTCGAGCCGTACGAGCGCTTCGACCAGAACTTCCGGAACGAAGACGCCGCCGAAACGGCCGAAGTAACCCCGCGCGTCGGGAAGAGAAGTCATTGCGCGGCGTGGTCCGCTTCGCGGACCGCTCGGACGAAGGCGTGCACCTTCTCGGAGTCTTTCACTCCGTTCGTTTCGACACCGCTCCGAACGTCTACCGCGTACGGGCGAACGGCGCGTACGCACTCCGCGACGTTTGCCGGCGTCAGCCCGCCGCTGATGACGAAGCGCCGGTCGCCGGCGAGGCGGCGGGCGATCTCCCACGCAAACGTGCGGCCGGTTCCGCCGCTCAGACCGCTCGGTGCGGCCGTGTCGAACATCCAGGTGGCGTGCTCGTACGGCTTGGCGAAGCGCTGAAACGCCGCGGCATCGCCGGCGCCCCGCTCGTCGACGTGATATGCCTTGAGATACGGTCCGGCGGCGAACGCTTCACACGCGTCGGCCGGCTCGTGGCCGTGAAACTGCGGGATCGCGCCCACCTTGAGCGCTTCGGCGACGAGCGGTTCGGGCGGGTCGACGAAGACGGCGACCAGCGTCGTGATCGCGGGAACGGATTGCGCGATGTCGCGGAAGCGTTCGATGCTCACCCGCCGCGGCGACGACTCGGCAAGGATCACGCCGACAGCGTCTGCGCCTGCATCGACGGCCAGCTCGACGTCTGCGATGCTGGTGCAGCCGCAAATCTTCACCCGCGTGCGCAATGCGTCGTTCAAACCGGGACGGCGGCGCCTTTGAGCGCGCGGATCGCCTCGTCCTTGTCGCCGGCGCGCATCAGCGACTCGCCGACCAGCACACCGCGCGCGCCGTGCGCAACGAGCCGGCGGACGTCGTCTTGCGACTTCACGCCGCTCTCGCTGATCACGACGACTCCGCGTGGAACGAGCGGCAACAGCTCTTCGGTCACGGCGAGGTCGGTCTCGAAACTATGGAGATTTCGGTTATTGATCCCGAGCAGCCGCGCGCCGGCGGCGAGGGCGCGCCGCAGCTCCGGTTCGGTGTGGACTTCGACCAGCACGTCCATCTCGTAGCGGCGCGCCTCGTCGATCATCTCGGCGACGGCCTCGTCGGTGAGCCCAGCGACGATCGCCAGGATCGCGTCGGCGCCGTACGCCGCCGACTGCACGACCTCGTAGCGCGAGGTGAGGAAGTCCTTGCGCAGGATCGGGAGCGCGCTCGCGCCGCGCGCGACGTCGAGGTAGGCGAGATCGCCGAGGAAGTGGTCGGCCTCGGTGAGGACGCTGATCGCGTCGGCGCCCGCGTCTTCGTAGGCGCGCGCGATCGCGGCGGGATCGAGGTGCGGGACGATCAGCCCGACCGACGGCGAAGCGCGCTTGATCTCCGCGACGATCGCGGGACCGCGTGCCGCTTCGAGCGCGGCGCGGAAGCGGCGGCGCTGCGCGAGCCGGTTCTGCGCGCGTTCGCGCAGCACCTCGAGCGGCTCGCGCGCTTCGTCGGCTTCGCGCACCTGCGCCTTCGCAGCGTACAGCTTCGCCAGCATGTCGGTCATACCAACTCCGTTTCGCGCTCGCCACGGAGCGCATCGAGGGCGGCGCGGGCCCGGCCGGTTTCGACCGCCGTGCGCGCGCGCGCCATCCCGTCGTGAACGTCGACCGCCTCGCTCGCGACGACGAGCGCGAGCGCGGCGTTGAGGAGCACCAGATCGGCGCGCGGGCTGCGCTCGCCGTCGAGGATCGCGAGCAGCGCCGCGGCGTTCGTCGCGGCGTCGCCGCCGAGAATCTCCGCGCGCGTCGCCTGAACGCCGTAGTCGGCCGGGTTCAGCGTCCAGCGGCGCACGCCGTCGCGGTCGAACTGCACGACGTCGGTCGGCGCCTCGCCGGAGATCTCGTCGAGCCCGTCCTCGCCGTGGATCACGGCGCCCGCTTCGCCGCCGAGCGCGCGCAGCGCCTCGGCGACCAGCGCGACGTGCTCGGCGCGCGCGACGCCGACCATCTGCCGGTTCGCGCCGGCCGGGTTCGTCAGCGGTCCGAGGACGTTGAAGACGGTGCGCACGCCGAGCTCGCGGCGGATTGGCGCGACCGCGCGCATCGACGGGTGGTGGCGCTGCGCGAACAAGAACGTGATGTTGTGGTCGCGCAGCGCGCGCGCCGAGGATTCCGGCGAGCGGTCGATGTTCACGCCGAGCGCTTCCAGGACGTCGGCGCTTCCGCACGCGCTCGACGCCGCGCGGTTACCGTGCTTCGCGACGGGAACGCCGCAGCCCGCGACGACGAACGCCGCGGCCGTCGAGATGTTGATGGTGTGCGCGTTGTCGCCGCCGGTCCCGACGATGTCGAGGACGAGCGGCAGGTCGTGCTCGACGTGCACGCTGCGCTCGCGCATCGCGCGCGCCGCGCCGACGACCTCGTCGACCGTCTCGCCCTTCGCCGCCAGCGCCGCCAGCAGCGCCGACGCGCGGACCGGCGAGAGCGTCTCGTCGAAGATCGCGCCGATCACGCCGGCCATCTCGTCGGCGCTCAAATCGTTTCCGCCGAGAACCCCGCGCAGGAGCGCGGGGTAAGGATCAGGGACCGTCATGCGCCGACAGGTCGCGCTTCGTCGCGCGCGGCGGCGCGCATCGCGCGCACGACGTTCTCCGCGAGGATACGGCCCGCGGGTGTCAGCACGGACTCGGGATGGAATTGCACGCCCCACAGCGGGAGCTCCCGGTGTTCGAGCCCTTGAATCACGCTGTCTTCGCTGACCGCGTTCGCGCGCAGCACCGCGGGGAAACCGCCGTGGTCGACGACCAGCGAATGGTAGCGCGTCGCGGAAAACGGTGACGGGACGTTCGCGAACACGCCGCGGCCGTCGTGCGTGATCTCCGAGGTCTTCCCGTGCATCTGGCGCGGCGCGTGCACGACCCGCCCGCCGAACGCTTCGCCGATTGCCTGCAGCCCCAAGCACACGCCGAACAGCGGCTTCCGCTCGCGCGCCGCTTCCCGCACGATGGCGGGCGTTCGACCCGAGTCCGCGGGGCGCCCAGGCCCGGGCCCGACGACCACGCCGTCGTATCGCGACGTCACACCATCGCCTAGCCGCGGATCGTCGTTGCGGATCACCTCGACCTCGACACCCTCGATCCCACCGAACAGGTGCGCCAGGTTCCATGTGAACGAGTCGTAGTTGTCGACGATCAGCAGGCGCGTCATCGCTCGATTCCAAGCACCGCGCGGACGATTCCGGTCTTCGCGAAGACTTCGGCGTACTCGGTCTTCGGGACGCTGTCGGCGACGATCCCCGCCGACGCTTGCCAGAACGCGCGGCCGTTCGCGACCGCGACCGAGCGCAGGATGATGCACGAGTCGAGGTCGCCGTCGAAGTTCATGTGGCCGACGCTGCCGGCGTAGAAGCCGCGCGCGACCGGTTCGAGGCGATCGATGAGCTGCATGGCGCGGATCTTCGGCGCCCCGGTAACGGTGCCGGCCGGGAACGACGCCGCGAACAGGTCGAGCGCGTCCTTGTCGTCGCGCAGCTCGCCGACGACGTTCGAGACGATGTGCATCACGTGCGAGTAGCGCTCGATCACCATCAGCTCGTCGACGCGCACGCTTCCCGTGCGGCACACCGAGCCGAGGTCGTTGCGCGCGAGGTCGACCAGCATCACGTGCTCGGCGCGTTCTTTCTCGTCGGCAAGCAGCTCGTCGGCGATCCGCTGGTCGGCGGCGGGGTCGGCGTCGCGCGGCCGGGTTCCGGCGAGCGGGCGAATCCGCGCCGTACGGCCGTCGAGCCGAACCAGAAACTCCGGTGAAGCGCCGAACACCGCGCGCCCGTCGTGCTCGATGAAGAACATGTACGGCGACGGGTTGCGCGCGCGAATCTCGCGGTAGAAGTCGAACGCGGTTCCCGCCAGCGCGCACGAAAAGCGGATCCCGACTTGCAGCTGGTACGCATCGCCGTCGTAGATGAACTGCTTCGCCTGTCCGACGCGCTCGAGAAACGTCGCTTCGTCCATCGACGCGCTGACCGGCCCGTCGGCGCGCACGGCGCCCGGGATCGTCGGGCGCTGACCGAGCAGCCGCGCGACGTAGGAGTCGAGCCGCGCGCCGACCGCATCTTCTTCGCTCGCTTCGCGCGCGAACCCGATCAGCGTGACGCGGTGCGTGAAGTGATCGAACACCAGCCACGTGCCGGGGATCACCACCAGCGCGTCGCCGAAGCGCACGTCGGCCGGCGGCGGCTCGCCGACCGGTTCGAGCGCGCGCGCCGCGTCGTAGGTGAACGCGAACACCGCGCCGCCCGGGAACGGAAGATCGTCGCGGTCGAGGGAGTACCGGCCTATCGCAGCGCGGATCCGCTCCAGCATCCGCGGGTCGCGGTCGATCCCGAACGCCTCGAGGTAGTCGAGCCCGACGAACGAGAAGCGGCTGATCCGCTCGGTGCCGTGGACCGACTCCAGCAAACACGAACGCCCCGGCTGGGCCAGGGCGAGGTACGCGGAGATCGGCGTGATGCTGTCCGCGACGAACGATCGCGTGATCGAGGTGACACTGAGCGGGTCGTCCGCGGTCGAGACTGGCATAGGAGGGTAGCCCCTACTTTAGCGATTATCTCGGTCTCTGGCTAGGAGCCTAGCCCCGAAGCGTGCTGGGGCACGTGAGGGGCGTAGCGACGACGCCAGAGGCCGAGAGAATTGCTAAAGGCTACTTTACCAGCTCCAAGATGGAGAGTTCCGCGGCGTCGCCGGGGCGCACGCGGGACTTGGTGATCCGGGTGTAGCCGCCGGTCTTGTCCTTCAGCGCGGGCGCGATCTGCTCGCACAGCTTCTTCGCGACGGCCTCTTCGGTCAGGTACGCGGCCACCAGACGCCGCGAGTGGAGTCCGCCGCGGCGCGCCTGCGTGATGAGGCGGTCGACGACCTTGGAGATCTCCTTGGCCTTGGTCGACGTGGTCTCGATCTTCTCGTACTTGAAGAACGACGTCGCGAGGTTGCGCAGCAGCGCCTTGCGGTGACCGTCCGTGCGCGAGAGACGCTTGTTGGCGACTTGGTGCGGCATGATTCCTTGTCCGAGGGTGCGGAGCTGGAGGTGAGCTGTTAGCTCTGGCGGAGCGAGAGTCCCCGCTCCTCCAGGACTTGCTTGATCTCGTCGAGCGACTTCTTGCCGAAGTTGCGCATCTTGATGATCTCGTCTTCCGTCATGTCGAGCAGCTCGGAGACCTTCGAGATCCCCGCGCGCTTGAGGCAGTTGAACGAGCGCAC
>DASZGA010000268.1:0-10822 GCA_035939295.1 Candidatus Elarobacter sp.
CGCCGCCGAGGTCGCGCGCGATTATCCCGATGTCCGCGTCGACAAAGAGCTGGTCGACGCGATGACCGCGCGGATGGTGATGAAGCCCGCGTCGATCGACGTCGTCGTCGCGACGAACCTGCACGCCGACATCCTGAGCGATCTCGCGGCGGCGCTCGCCGGGTCGCTCGGAATCGCGCCGACCGCGAACCTCGACCCGTCGCGCCGGTACCCGTCGATGTTCGAGCCGATCCACGGCTCGGCGTTCGACATCGCCGGCAAAGGGATCGCGAACCCGGTCGGCTCGTTCTGGAGCGCCGCGATGATGCTGGAGCATCTCGGCGAGCGCGCCAACGCGCTGCGCTTGATGGACGCGGTCGAACGCGTCACCGCGTCGGGCGTGCGCACAGCCGATCTGGGCGGGACCGCGCGCACCGCCGACGTCACCGCCGCGGTGTGCGACGCGCTCGCCGCCGTCCCCGCCTAACACGTTGTCGGGAGTTCGAAGGGCGTACGGTCGTTCGCTGGGGAGTCAAGCGCTAGCCGGATCGTCCTCAAGAAAAAAACAAACGAGCGCGATATATTCGTGATGTTTGTCCCGTCATGGGTACGGTAGCGGACGAAAGACGGGCACTGCCGTACCGTTCCGCTTTCGCGGGTCTTCGTTCCATGAAGCACGGCGGGAAAGGCGACGAGTGTTCGAGCAGGCGGACGTCCGAACGTCCGGGCCGGAGCCCGTCTTCTCGCCGTCCGAGTGGGCGGTGGAGATCCACGACGTCCATCAGGCGACGCGAATCCGCCGCGCGTTTCGCGACTATCTGATGCGCTACGCCGCGCCGGAGTCGGACGTGGCGGCCGCGGAGCTGATCTTCGGCGAGCTGCTCGGAAACGTCGTCCGCTACGCTCCGGGCCCGGCGTTGTTCCGCTTGCACTGGCACGGCGCGCGCCCGAAGCTCCTGGTCACCGACGGAGGGCCGGGATTTGCTCGCACCCCCGAGGGATCGCTCGGCGATGGGGTCGCGGAGCAAGGCCGCGGTCTCGCGCTGGTGCGAGCGTTCGCCGTGCGTCTCATCATGGGCAACCGCAAGGACGGCGGCGCTTACGTCAGCGTCGTCCTCCCGGTACGTCGCCGCCAAGCGACAGCGTAGGTCGATTCACCCGCCCGCGTCGATGATGCGGTCGAAGTCCAGCACGAGCCCGTCGGGAGGCGACCCGAACTCCTCGACGCGGCGCGTTTCCGGATCGACGACAACGGCGTAGACAGCGCCTTGTTGCCGGTAGCGTTCGGTCTTCCGGCGTTGCGAAGCGTACGTGTCATAGTACGAAACGATCTCCACGACGACATCCGGGATGACATGCGGGTACTTTTTCCGCTGCTCTTCGCTCAGGGCGTGCCACCGCTCGAACGAGATCCACGATGCGTCCGGAGCACGCACGGCCTTGTCGGGCAGCGTGATCCCTCCATCGCCGGCGGCCGCGTAACCGTGTGCCGAGCCCCACTCGTGCAACTGCCGTGCCGCTTCGAACGCGCGAACGCCGTTACGAAACGACGTCGGGCTCACGTTGAGCGATCCGTCGGGTTCGCGCTCGATACGCCAGCCGGGGTGCTCGGCGCTGAACCGGAGCAGCTCGTCGTCGTCGAGAGGTCGTGCAGGAACGATCATAATTCTTTTCCACGCCAGTCTATCACGCGCCTGAAGCGCGCGACTAGACTCAGACGCCGAGGTGCGCGATCAGCCAAGCGCGGCGGTCGTCGTGGGCGGTGACGTCCTCGAGTGCGTGGTCGAGCTTGTAGGCTTTGAGCGTGCGGTCGCGGTTGGGCGTCGCGTTGCGCAGCGCGATCCCCGTCGCTTGTGCGACGTACTCGTCGTTCTGGCCGAACTGGAGCAGCGTTGCTTTCTGGCGGCCTTTGGCGAGCCAGCCGGGAAGGTCGAACGCGCTCATCTGCGCGACGTAGGCGGCCGGGTCGGCGGGTTGCTTTCCGAGCAGGTACCACTCCCAGTACGAGAGCGTCGGCGTCATCAGCACCGCGTATTGCGCGCGCGAGTCGACGGCGAGCAGCAGGGCGCCGTCCATCGCGCCGAAGTCGTGGCCGACGTACGCGACGCGCGAGGTGTCGATACCGGGGAGCGCGGTCAGACAGTCGAGCGCGCGGCGCAGCGAGATAACTTGCGCGACGGTGTCGGCGTAGTCGTTCTCCGGCGCGCGCAGCGAAGTGAACCAGTCCTTTTGCGACCACGGCATGTCGACCAGCAGCGAGACGACGCCGTGTTTCGCGAGTTCCTGCGCGTCGCTCATGAACTCGGTGTGGTTCGTCGTCGCCGTCTCGCCGAGCCAGTGCACCCACAGCACCGCCGGCGCGTTCTTCGGCGCGCCGTCGGGTGCGACGATCACCGCGTTCGTCTGCTTCTCGCCCGGACCGTTGTAGAGCAGCGTGACGCCGGCGTGGTCGCTGAACGACGGCCGGAAGCACACCGTCGATCCGGCCTTGTAGTCGAACGACGGCGGACCGGTCGGCGGCGCGGCGAGGGCGGGTGCCGCGAGGAGAATCGCGAGCGTGGCGAACGGGGCAGCGACGAGGAAACGCATGCGCATAACGTCGCGGCACGGCGGGGGATTCTCCTGCGCCGCGGCGCGACGAAGTCAGTTCACCGTCAGATCGCGCGCTCCGAGAACGCCCCTCACTCCACGACGGCCGCCGCAGCCTCCGCTGCGGTCGGGGCGCGCTGCCATTTCAGCAGCAGCACCATCGGGACCGAGAGGACGAAGACGATCGCGCACAGCCGCAGCACCATGTCGTACGAGATCACCGTCGCGTTCAAGAGCACCAGGCTGTACAGCTGCTGAGCGCTCCCGTGCAGGTCGTTCAGATAGTGCTGGTCGGCCGGGTTGTTCGCGGTGACGCCGGCGGCGAGCGCGGCGTACGCGCCGTCGGCGTAGCGCGTTTGCAAGAGCTGCAGGATCGCGATCCCGAGCGACCCGCCGAGCTGGCGGACCAGCGTGTAGATCCCGGTTGCGTTCGCCATCCGCTCGCGCGTGATCTCGCCGAGCGCCGCAGTCGTGAGCGGAACGAACAAGAACCCGAGCGCGAATCCCTGCAACGCGCGCGGCCAGAAGACGTCCCAGTACCCCGACTGCTGGTTGATCCCGCCCATCCACCACGTGCTCGCCGCGAACACCAGCAGCCCGAACGCGATGATCGCGCGCCCGTCGATCCGCGCGACGAGCCGCGACGCGATCGGCATGCTGACCGCCGTCGCGATCGCCCCGGGGAGCAGCGCGAACCCGGTCTCGGTCGCGCTGAACCCGAGGACGTTCTGCAGGAACAGCGGGATCACGAGCGAGGTTCCGAACAGCCCGAACCCGCTGACGATCCCGATCACGCTTCCGGCGGTGAACGCGCGCGATGTGAAGACCTTGAGATCGACCAGCGGCCGCCGGTCGCGCCACTCCTTGACACAGAAGACCGTCAGCGAGACGACCGCCACGATCGTCAGCACCACGATCGTCGACGAGGAGAACCAGTCCTCGCGCTGACCGCGCTCGAGCACGTACTGCAGCGACGCCAGCCCCGCCGTGAGCAGTCCGAGCCCCATGTAGTCGATCGGCGAGCGGTCGCGCTTGAGATAGACCGGATCGCGGATGTACGCGAGCGTCATCAAGAACGCGACGATCCCGATCGGGATGTTGATGTAGAAGATCAAGGGCCAGGAGTAGTTGTCGACGATGACACCGCCGAGCGTCGGCCCGATCGCCGGCCCGACCATTGCGCCGAGCCCGAAGATCGCCATCGCGCCGGCGCGCTTCTCCGGCGGGTACGACTCGAACAGGATCGCTTGCGCGGTCGGCTGCAGCGCTCCGCCGCCGAACCCTTGGATCACGCGGTAGAATACGAGCTGCCACACGTTCGTCGCCGTTCCGCACAGGAACGAGGCGACGGTGAAGATCACGATGCACGCGGCGTAGAAGTTGCGCCGCCCGAACCGCGCGGTGAGCCAGCCGTTCAGCGGCATCACGATCACGTTGGCGAGGATGTAGCCGGTCGCGACCCAGCCGATCTCGTCGATCGACGAGCCGAGGTTGCCGGCCATGTCGTTCAGCGCGACGTTGACAATCGAGGCGTCGATGATCGCCATGATCAGCCCGAGCATCACGGTCAGCGTGATCATCGCCAGCGGCGGGTTGGCCTTGCGGTCCGCCTTCCGCTCGGCGGCCGTCATCGGGGCACCGGGCGCGCGCGGCGCAGCGATCGTCGAGCTCGAGGACATCCTCGTGGGTTTACCCGCCGCGTGGGGCGCGCGCCCTCCCTCGCGGGCAGCCTCGGCGAGTCGAGCGGGCCACCGAACCGGGCGCCGGACCATCCGCTCGCGAAGCGACGACCATGACGACCGCGACCGCGTCCACCTCGGCCCTCCTCGACCGCCTCCAGGCGTTCATGGACTCCGACGTCTACCCGAACGAGCACGTCTACGAGGAGCAGCTCCGCAGCGGCCCGACGCCGTGGATGCAGCCGAAGATCATGGACGAGCTGCAGGCGAAAGCGCGCGCGATCGGGCTGTGGAACTTGTTCCTTCCCGAGCCCGAATGGGGCGCCGGGCTGACGAACCGCGAGTACGCGCCGCTGTGCGAGATCATGGGCCGCTCGCACATCGCGCCGGAAGTCTTCAACTGCAGCGCACCCGACACCGGGAACATGGAAGTCTTCGCGCGCTACGGGAGCGACGCGCACAAAGAACGCTGGCTCAAGCCGCTGCTCAACGCCGAGATTCGTTCCGGCTTCTCGATGACCGAGCCCGCCGTCGCTTCGTCGGACGCGACGAACATCAGCGCGGAGATCGTGCGCACGAAGGGCGACGAGTACGTCATCAACGGCCGCAAGTGGTGGACCTCGGGCGCCGGACACCCGCGCTGCAAGGTGCTGATCTTCATGGGCCGCTCCGATCCGCACGCGCCGCCGCACCGCCAGCACACGATGGCGGTCGTCCCGATCGACGCGCCCGGTGTGAAGGTACTGCGCACGCTGTCGGTGTTCGGTTACGATCACGCGCCGCACGGCCACGCCGAGATCAACTTCGAGAACGTGCGAATTCCGGCGGAGGACGTGCTGGTCGGCGAAGGCTACGGTTTCGAGATCGCGCAAGGACGGCTCGGCCCGGGCCGGATCCACCACTGCATGCGCGCGGTCGGGCTCGCCGAGCGCGCGCTCGAAGCGATGGTAAAGCGCGTCAAAGAGCGGACCGCGTTCGGCCGACCGCTCGCCGAGCAAGGCGTGATCATGCAGTGGATCGCCGAGTCGCGGATCGAGATCGACCAATCGCGCTTGCTCGTGTACGATGCCGCCGAGAAGCTGGACGCGCACGGGAACAAGGTCGCGCGCAACGAGCTTTCGATGGTGAAGGTCGCGGCGGCGAACATGGCGTGCCGCGTCGTCGACCGGGCGATTCAGGCATTCGGCGCACGCGGGGTTAGCCCCGACGAAGAGCTTGCTTCGATGTACGCGCACGCGCGGACGCTGCGGCTGGTCGACGGTCCGGACGAAGTTCACCTGCGCTCGATCGCCAAGTACGAGCTCCAAAAATCGGGCCGGTGAGCCGGCCCGATCCGCTCGACGAGCTCGAGCTCAGCCTGCGGCGCGGTGCGTGCGAGCTGTACGTCGTCCGCCACGCCGACGCGGTCCCGGAATCGGACGAGTCGTTCACGATCTACGACGATTACGAAGCGCACCCGCTGAGCGAGCGCGGGCGCGCGCAGGCCGCCGCGGTCGCGCAGCGGTTCGCCGAGCTCGGCGTGATCGCGGTGTACACGAGCCCGATCCGGCGCGCGCGCGAGACGGCCGAAGCGATCGCCGAAGCCGCCGGCGTTGCGAGCGTGCGCGACGAGCCGGGCGTGCGCGAGATCTCGATCGGTCCGGTCGACGACGAGATGAAGCTGCGCGAACGGCTGGCGTGGCTGGCGATGGTCGCGATGCGCGACGGCTCGTGGGAAGGGATCCCGGGGACAGAATCGTCGGCGCAGGTGCGGACGCGCGTCCTCGGCGCGCTCGACGCGATCGCGCTGCGCCATCCGGGCGAACGCGTCGTCGTCGTCTCACACGCGGGCGCGATCAACGCCGCACTCGGCGCGATCGCCTCGAGCGATCACGACTTTTTGTTCCCGCTCGCGAACGCGTCGGTGTCGGTCGTGCGGATCGGCAACCAGCGCCGGCTGCTGATGAGCGCGAACGACACGGCGCATCTCGCCGCGATCCCCTCGCGGAGCCGCCGATGAGCACGCATCCCTTCGACGATCCCGAGACGATCGAGGTTCGCAGCGAAGAGCAAGTCGACACGACGCGGCTCGAACCATATCTGCGCGAGCACCTCGAGGGCGCCGAAGGGCCGTTGGCGCTGCGCCAGTTCGGCGGCGGTCATGCGAACCTGACGTATCTGGTCCGGTTCGGCGAGCGCGAGTGGGTGCTGCGGCGCCCACCGCTCGGACCGGTCGCGCGCGGTGCGCACGACATGCGCCGCGAGCACCGCGTGCTCTCGACGCTCTACCGCGGGTACCCGCTCGCTCCGCGCAGCTTTCTGCTCTGCACCGATCCGGAGATCATCGGCGCCGACTTCTTCGTGATGGAACGGCGCCACGGGATCGGTTTGCGCCAGACGATCCCCGAACCGTGGGCGCACCAGCCCGACGTGCTGCGCGGGGTCGGCGAAGCGCTGATCGACGACCTGGCCGCGCTGCACGCCGTCGATGCGAAAAGCGTCGGGCTCGACGATCTCGGCAAGCCCGAAGGCTACGTCGAACGGCAGCTCAACGGCTGGATCGAGCGCTGGTACAACGCGCTGACCCCCGACGTCGGGCCGGCCGAACCGTTCACCGGCTGGCTGCGCCAGACGATGCCGCCCGAACGCCGCACCGCGATCTTGCACAACGATTACAAGCTCGACAACACGCTGCGCGACGCGCACGACCCGCGCCGCACCGTCGCCGTCCTCGACTGGGACATGTGCACGCGCGGCGAGCCGCTGATGGACCTCGGCTATCTGCTCGGACTGTGGGCGCAGAAAGAAGATTCGGGCTGGCTGCACGGCCGCATGCCGACCTGGATGGAGGGTTTTCCGACCCGGCGCGAAGCCGCCGATCGCTACGCGCGCAAGAGCGGCTTCGACGTCGGCGACCTGCACTGGTTCGTCGTCTTCAGCGTCTTCCGCTACGCCGTGATCCTGCAGCAAATCTACATCCGCTACGTCCGCGGCCAAACGCACGACGAGCGTTTCAAAGACTTCGGCTCCGCCGTGAACCAGCTCACCCAGCGCGGCCTCGACCTCATCGAAAGCGGCGACGTGTAAGACGCAACGAGGGCACCGCGCGTGTCGTCGCGGTGCCCTCGTGCGGGGATCGGGGCGGAACCCTGATCAGGACCCGATCACCGCATTCAACGCGTCGACGTCGACGCTTCCTAGCCCGGTGGTGTAGTCGTAGTTCGGTGCGGCGGTGAACGCGCCGTTCGCGCCGCTGACGACGTCGTGGAACGGTCCGACGCTGATCGTCGGCGGCGGCCCGGCGTACTTGTTTCCAGGATTGCTCACAGAAAAGGTGTGGTAGAGCGCGGGCGCCGCGAAGCCGAGGGCCGGGTGCTGCTGCAGGACGCGCGCCCACATCCCCGCGGCGAGCGGCGAGGCGAGGCTCGTTCCGCCGATCGTCGTCCAGCCCGCGTCGGCGAGGTAGATGATCATCCCGGTCTGCAGGTCGGCGTCGAGCGCGATGTCGGGGACGCCGCGGAAGGTTGCGCCGGTCGGGGTCGAGCTCGCGGGCTGCACGCCGTTCTGCCAGTACGGCGAGTACTCGAACTGGCTCAGCCCGCCGCCGCCCGCGTTCCACGCGGACTCGCCTTGATACGTGCCGTCGACCTGCGACCACAGCGTCGTGCCGCCGACCGCCATCACGTACGGCGAGACGCTGGGATGCTCCATCAGCGGCGCGCCGCCGGGGACGCCGTTGGGGTTGCCGACCGAGCAGAACGATCCGGTGTCGCCGGTCGAGGCGAACATCGTCTGTCCTTGCGCCGCGCCTTCCAAGAAGACTTCGTCGTCGATCAGCATGGCGCCGTCGAGATACGGATAGACTTCGCAGCCGCCGAACGACGAGTTGCCGATCTGCGCCAGATCGTCGGTGACCCAGCGGTTGTACATCAGCGCGATGTCGGAGTCGGTCAGCGAGGTCGTCGCGTAGACGTAGAGCGTGTTGACGCTGCCGGCCATCCCGGTCGACGCCGTCATATCGAGCGTCCACTCGTCGATCGCGACCGGGTTGACGTCGGGGCTCGCCAAACCGACTTGCTTCAGCACGACGGGAACCTGGGGGAGCCCGTCACCCTGTTCGTTGACGCGGAACGCGTCGATCGCGGGACGCGGGTTTCCCGACGTCATGATCGCGACGCTCACGCTGCTCGCGGCCGGCGACGTGTTCACGTCGTACGCGCGCCAGTAGTCGGACGGGGTGTAGTTGCGCGGGCAGCCGGTCGTGTACGCCTGCGGCGTCGGGATCGGCTGCGGCGAGGGAAGCCCGATGATGAACACGCTCGAGATCGCGCACGGCGACTCGGGCTGCGGCGCGCTCGCCGAGCTCGCGGGCGCCGCGTGGTTGACCGTCAGCGTTCCCTTGCGCGGCGCGGCGCTGTACGTCTTCACGTCGTTCAAGCCGAGCACCGCGACGACGATCCCGCCGAGCGCGCTCGGCACGTATGCGGGCGCGGTGTTCGCATACGCCGTCGCACCGTTGACGTTGAACCCGTGCAGCGTCGTGTTGAACGCTTTGGCGATCGCGCCCGCGTTCCCGGTCGCGCTGACGATCAGGTTGTTCGGCTCGACGACGACGTTGCTCAGGCCTTGGCTTTGCAGATAGCTCGTCACCTTGCCGACCTCGTCGGCGGTCGGACCGTACGAGGCTTTCACTTGCGCCGGCGATAGCTTCGTGCGGGACTGCACGACCTGCTTGAGCGCGTCGACGTTGTGGAGCTGCAAGCCGAGATGGACGGTGAGCGCGCGCGATGCGTCGAGCGCGCCGAGATCGGACGCGTTCTTGAAGCTGAACGCCTGCGTCGCGGTGCTCGACCAGCCCGACGGCGCGGCAGCCGTCGTTTCACCGCGCGTCGTGCGCGCGCCGCTCGAGGCCGCGTTTCCGCTGCCGCCGAACGGTCCGATGCTGCTCGGGAGGAACGCGCCTGCGCTGCGTCCTCCGGCACACCCGGTGACCGCGACGCCCAGGGCGATCGCGGCGGCTGCAAGTCTGTTCATCTCCGGTTCGACCTCCTTCGCACCCAGCGTACGGGGTGCGAAGGAGGCGCCGACATACCGGAAAGCGGGTAGGCGCTAGAGCGAGGCGACCCCGTTCGGCGTGCCGAGCCCGGTGATCGACTGGTATCCGGCGGCGCCGACGGCGCGGAACCCCTGCGGGCGCCCGTACGAATACCAGGGTCCCGCCGGGACGCCGGAGAGTGCGTAGGCCGCTGCGATCAGCGGCGCGCCGACGCTGGTCCCGCCGGCGACGAACCACCCGCCGCCTTGGGTGCTGAACGTCGCGACGCCGGTCTGCGGGTCGGCGACCGCGGCCATGTCGACGGTCGAGCGGCCGCGGCACGACGAGGGCTGCCAGCTGGGCCGCCAGATCATCTTGCTGCAGCCGTGGCCGGTGTACTTCCAGGCCGCCTCGGTCCAGCCGCCGGCACCGCCGGTCAGCGACGTCCCGCCGACGGCGGTCACGTAGCGCGAGGCGGCCGGATAGCTCGGGTAGCCGCGGTCGCCGGAGCTCGCGGTGATCGCGATCCCGCTGTGGCGGTAGTGCGGCTCCTCGTTGGACTCGGTCTTCCACTCGACGGCGTAGTAGCTGTTGCTGATCGCCGCGGCGCCGTAAGCGGCTGCCGTGTCGACGCCCGCGCCTAGATCGTCGATCAGCGCCGAGTCCGCCTCGACCAGCAGGATCGAGCAGCGCGGGCACGCCGCCGAGACCATCTCGAGGTCGAGCGCGGTCTCCTCGGACCAGCCGGCGTTGGCAGCCGGATACGAGCCGGTCTGGCCGCGCTGGTTCACCTTGCGGAAGCACCCGTTCGCCGACGTGCAGGCCGGGAGCCCGAACGCGGCCCGATAGATCGCGAGGTCCGCCTCGGCGGTCGGGTCGTCGAAAGCGTCGACCACGGCGACCGTCGCGCCGGCGTTCTGCGCGGGGAGGGCGTACGCGCTCTGCAAGTCGGCCGGATGCAGCCCGGGGATCGCCGCCGCCGGGAGCGCGGGGTTGGCGATCGGCGGAACGTTCACGTTGTCGGTCATCGTGCAGGCGGCCGTACCGGTCGACGGCACCCCAGGACACGCGAATTGCCCGCCCGGAAGCCCGGTCGCGCTCTCGCCGGGGAGCCCGGTGGCGCTCTCGCCGGGGAGCCCGGTCGCGCTCTCGCCGGGGAGCCCGGTCGCGCTCTCGCCCGGAAGTCCGGTCGCGCTCTCGCCCGGCAGCCCGGTCGCGCTTTCGCCCGGCAGCCCGGTTGCGCTCTCGCCGGGAGTCCCGGTGGCCGAATCGGCTGCAGTTCGGGCCGACGCGGCGAAGACGCCGTGTCGCGACGGGCTCGCGCCTGCGCCCGCGCATCCTGCCAGGACCGCGGCGGCGAAGAGGGCTAGAGATTGCTTGACGAGCGCAGGGCTCAGATTCATGTTCGTCGGGTTCCAAGAACGAGCATGTGTTGCAGGTCGCTCCTTTAAGGGGCCAGGCTGCTTGGACGGATATACCCACGATGCCGGGGGCGTTGAAACGGAGGAGGGACCAAAGGCCGCGTGATCCCCGTCACACGCTTGTTGCGAACGCGCGTCAA
>DASZGA010000269.1:0-4651 GCA_035939295.1 Candidatus Elarobacter sp.
GATCGCCGCTGCGCGCTCTTCGCTGGTCCCCGCGACGCCGGCGCCGACCTTCAACACCTCGGCGGCGGCGACGCCTTCCGGATACGGAAGGTCGCTGCCGGTTACCATCGCCCTGCGCAGCGGAACGCTGTACATGACGCCCAGCACGCCGCCGACGACGCAGATGCCGAACGATTCCCAGAACGGAAAGCCCGTCCACCAGCCGACCATCACCAATCCGGGGAGCACGAAGACGATCGAAGAGAGCGTTCCGGCCGCTGACGCGACGGTCTGAACGATGTTGTTCTCCCAGATCGTCGATCTCCGGAACGCGCGCAGGACCGCCATCGAGATCACGGCGGCCGGAATCGACGAGGCGAACGTGAGCCCTACCTTGAGCCCGACGTACACGTTCGCAGCCGTGAACGCCAGCGTGATCAGACCGCCGAGCAGAACGCCCCGAACGGTCAGCTCGACGCGCTTGTCGCCGGCTGCCGCTACTGCCTCCGCGCGCGTCAACGGATGAAAGCCATGTGCGTGGTGACGTTCATTCGGACGGATATCACCGTCCCTGCCGCTGAATCCTACTAGCAGCCCGAACGGCCGGACGATTCAGCCGGTTCCTGGATAGCGTTCAGGGCGCCGTAGTCCGCCGGGATCGCGAACGAGAGCCCCGCCGTCGCCGAACGATCCGGCCTGATGTTCGCGAACGCGATCTCGACGCTGTCGAAGACCGCGTTGCCCCTCCGGAACGGTGCCTCGGCGCTCTCGGTAGCGATGTACGTCGCGCCGTCGACCGTCGTGAAGCGGATGAGCCACGGGATCGAGGCCTCGGCCTTTCCCGTGAAGTTGCCGAGAACGCGTGCCCGAAGGACGCGGCCGCTCGACGGATCGATCCACACGTCTCGCAAGCGGTCGCGATGCGGGTCGAGCAGCGGCGCCAGTACGAGGTGGACGGCGGCCACGCCGTCGACCGTTTCGTTTCCGACAACCGTCGCGCGGTACCGTCTGCTGGCCGTCGTGACGCCGCCGATCCGTTTCAATCCGCTGACCTCGCTCGCGGCTGCGCTCCGGTCCGCGCACGATCGAATCCCGAACGAGTACAGCGGGCTCACTTCGGGGATCGCAAACGGCTCGACGGGTTTCTCTTGCGCGAGCGAGCCGCCGAGGTGCATGGTCGTGTTGTCGCCGGTCTTGCCGACCGGACGCGCGCCGCTGTTGACGCCGAACCCGATCGAGTACGTGACATTGATCCCGTGCGGCACGGACGGACGGGCGACTTCTGCGACGCTGAACTTGTCGACGCGAAAGTCACCGGCTGCCGGTCGCGCCTTCCCGGAATAGCGGTCGGAGTGCAGTTTCTTTGCGGCAATGACGCTGACGATGACGTCGTAGTCGACCAGCTCCGGGTACGACATTCGCGACCACGTCTCGCGAGCGCGCGCGAAGAGCGAGTCCGCCTCGGCATCTCGCGCGGCAAAAGCCGGCGCACCTTGCGCGCGGACCGCAGCAGGCGAGATCGCCAGCACCATCAGCGCGCACAGCGCCAGAAGTCGTCGACGCCGACGCCGGTGCATTAGCGTCGGAGCGACGCCTACGTGCGAGCCCGTTTGCGGGTGTGCGCGCGCTTCACGGCGGCGACGATCGAGGTCACGCCCATCGAGTATTCCTCGACCAGCTCTTGCGGCGCGCCGGACTGGCCGAAGCGGTCTTGCACGCCGACGAACTCGATCGGCACCGGATGCTGCGCCGCCAGGATCTCCGCGACGCGCGAGCCCATCCCGCCGTGCACCTGGTGCTCTTCGACGGTCACGACCGTTCCGCAGTCGCGGGCGGCGGCGAGGATCGCCGACTCGTCCATCGGCTTGATCGTGTGGTTGTTCACCACGCGGCACTCGATTCCGTCGCGGGCCAGCTCTTCGGCGGCGATCAGCGCGTTGTAGACCAGGATCCCGCACGCGACGATCGCGACGTCGCCGCCCTCGCGGAACGTCTGCGCGACGCCGATCTGGAACGGCGTCTCGCCGGTGGTGATCACCGCCGACTCGGCGCGCGCGAACCGCAGGTAGGTCGGGCCGAACTGCGCGGCGGTCGCGAGCGTCGCTTTCTTCGTCTGCACCGAGTCGCACGGGACGATCACCGTCATCTTCGGGATGACGCGCATGATCGCGATGTCCTCGACCGCTTGGTGGGTCGCGCCGTCGGGGCCGACCGAGACGCCGGCGTGCGCGCCGGCGATCTTCACGTTCGTCTCGTTGAGCGCCATCGTGGTGCGGACTTGCTCCCACGCGCGCCCCGGGCAGAACATCGCGTAGCTGGCGATGAACGGGATCTTTCCGGTCGAAGCGAGCCCGGCCGCCATCGCGACCAGCATCTGCTCGGCGACGCCGATCTCGACGTAGCGGTCCGGAAAGGCTTTCTTAAACCCTTCCATCCGCGTCGACTCGGAGAGGTCGGCGCAGATCGCCATCACGTTCTTGTCGCGCTTCCCGGCCTCGATCAGTCCTTCGCCGAAGCCGTTGCGCGTCGGGACCTGTTTGATCGCCTCGGCGTTCGTGTAGTCGACCAGGTGCATCGCGGCGACGGCGTGGTTCAGCGTGTCCGTCGCGGCCATCAGCGTCCCGCTCCGATCAGCTCGCGCGCTTCGTTCAGCTCGCGCAGCGCGATCTCGGCTTCGTCTTTCTTCGGCGGCTTGCCGTGCCAGAGGTAGTCGCCCTCCATGTACGAGACGCCCTTCCCCATCACGGTGTGCGCGATGATCACCTGCGGCTTGCCTTTCACGTGCTTCGCTTTCTCCACCGTGTCGACGAACGCCGCGATGTCGTGGCCGTCGCACTCGAAGACTTCCCAGTTGAACGCGCGGTACTTGTCGGCGAACGGTTCGAGCGGCATCACGTCCTCGGTGCTGCCGTCGATCTGGATCACGTTGCGGTCGACGATGCACGTCAGGTTGTCGAGCCTGAACTTGGCGGCGGTCATCATCGCTTCCCAATGCAGCCCGCACTGGTGCTCGCCGTCCGAGGTGATCACGTAGGTGCGCCAATCGGCGCCGTCCATCTTCGCGCCGAGCGCCATCCCGGTGCCTTGCGCGAGCCCTTCGCCGAGCGGGCCGGAGGTCGTCTCGAGACCGGGGAGGCTCACGCGCTCGGGGTGGCCTTGCAGCCGCGTCTTGAAATGCCGCAGCGTCAGGAGCTCTTCGACCGGAAAGTAGCCGGCGTACGCCATCGCGCTGTAGCGCACTGGCGCGATGTGGCCGCACGAGAGCAGCAGCCGGTCGCGCTCGGGCCAGTCGGGGTTTTTCGGATCGTGGCGCATCAGGTGAAAGTAGAGCGCCGTGAAGATGTCGGCCATGTCGAGCGAACCGCCCGAGTGACCCGAGCCGGCGGCGACCAGCGAGCGAATGATCCCCTGGCGGACGTCGTTCGCGTGGAGCTGCAGGCCGGTCAACTGCTCTGCGGTGAGAGATCCCATGCGGGCGATTATCCCCGCGACGACGCCGGAGTCCTACAGGGCATTCCTCTCATCGCGGCCGAGCTCACGGCGCGAAAGCGAGCGCGCGCAGGCCGTCCAGACCGCCGATCACGGTGCGCGCCTCGCCGTCGTAGAGCACCACGACGCCGTTCACCGCATCGCCGGCCGCGACCGGCCCGTCGCTGCGCACGGCGACCACGTCGGCCGCGGGGCCCTTGAGCAAACGCTCCGGACCGCCCTCGGCGGCCCAAGGCTGAACGCCCTCCAGGGTGCCGATCAACATGCGCCCGGTCCGGTCGAACGCGAACGACCGCACGCGCGGGCCGCGGATCTCGGTCGTCTTCACGCCTTCGCGCGGCTCGAACCGCGTGATCGTCTGGGTGCCGACATTGCCGACCGCGAGGTGGCTGCCGGGGTCGTACGCGATCAGGCCGGTTCCCGCCGCGACGTCGACCGTGCGGCTCGGCGTCGTCGAACCCGGCGCGAACACCGAGACCTTCGGCGCGTCGATGTCGGCGACGGCCAACTCCCCGTTCGGCGCGAAAGCGATCCCGCCGGGCTGCGCGCGCACCCCGAGCGCGTACCGTCCAGCCTCGGCGCCATGCGGATACACATATACGCCGCCCTCGCCGCCCACCGCGACGTCGCCGGCGGCGTCGAGCGCAAGTGCCGTCCCGCTCGTGCCGAGCTTGCGGGCCGGCGCCGTCGCGCCGGGCATGATGACCGCGACGCCGTCGTGCGTCGTCGCGACGAACAGATTTCCGGCCGCGTCGAAGGCGAGTCCCGCGACGCAGCAGCTTCCCACCTCGAGCGTCGCCGACGGGACGGTCGAGCCGGGCGCGAAGAGTGCGACCCGCGCCCGGTCGCGCCCGTAGCCCGCGGCGAGGTAGTGCGCGTGCGCGGCGACGCTCCAGCCCGGCGCGGTTCCGGTAAGCGGCGAGGGGGTCGGCGGCGCGCCGCGCGCGAGGAGCGACGGGAGGTCGCCGGCCGGCGCGGCCCACGTCGTGCCGTCGGCGTACGTCGCCTCGACGAGCCGCACCGCGACGATCGGCGCGTCGCCGCGCATCACGTTCATGTCGACGCAGTTGCGGCGCTCCGTCGTCGGGTCGCCCACGCTGATCACGCTCGGCTCGAACCGGCCCTCGCGCGTGACCGTCATCCGCTGGTACTCTTTCCCTTGCTCGTCGAGCGAAGTGACCGC
>DASZGA010000270.1:0-22160 GCA_035939295.1 Candidatus Elarobacter sp.
CGCGGCCGGCGCGACCTGGAACGCCGGCGGCGATCCGTGGTCGCGCGACATCTGGCGCGTCGAGCGCACGATCGAAGGCGTCGACCCCGCGCACGACGAGCTGCTGCCGTACGTCGGACCGGCCGCCGCGCTGCCGCTCTACGGCGCGCTAGCGCACTTGCCGTTCGCGCTCGCGGTACGCGTCTGGACCGTGCTGCTGATGCTGGCGCTCGCCGCGCTTGCACTGTGCGCCCTCGCGCTCGCCCGAGTTCACGCGCAACGCCGAGCGCAGGTCGACCTCGCGGTCGCCGGAATCCCGGCGCAGGCTGGTGCGCAACACGCGCTAACGCGATTATGGGCGCAGCTTCGCACGCCGTATATCCTCGCGGCGCTCGGCGCGGTGCTCTTTGCGCTGGCGAGCGGCGCGGCGACGAGCGCGCTGGCGCTCGGTCAAGTCGCGCTCCTCTCGGCGGCAGGGATCGCCGCCGCGCTCGTCGCGTACGACCGCAAAGCGATCGTCGCCGGAGCACTCGGAACGCTGATCGCGGGGCTGCAACCGAACCTCGCCCTGGCACTGATCGCGCGGATCCGCGACCGCGCCGCGCTCGTCTCTGCGGCGCTCGGCGCACTCGCGTTCGCGTCGCTGACGTTTGCCGCGGGCGGCGGCGTGCAAGGCTTCATCGCCTACGTGCACGTTCTGCGCGAACACGGCAACGCCGAACGGTTCGTCACCATCCAGCACACGCCCGCGGCCGTCGCCTACGCGTTCGGCGCACCGGAGAACGTTGCGGCAGCGATCGGGATCGGATGCGCACTCATCGCAATCGCCGCCGTCGTCGCGCTCACGCTCGCCGCGCGGCTCGATTCGCGCAGCGGAACGTTACTGGCGATTGCAGCGCTGCCGCTCGCCGTTCCGTTCTTCCACGAGCACGACTTCGTGGTCGAGCTGATCCCGCTGATCGTGCTCGCTGCCGTCACGCGCGGCGCTGAGCGCGGCTGGGCCGGCGTCGCCGCGGCACTGGTACTGGTGGACTGGCTCGATCTCGCGCAACGCCCCGCGGCTGCCGGGCAGATCGTCGCACTGGGCGTCGCGGTCGCGTTCGCCTTCGTCGCACTCGGCCGCGGCGCGCGCGCGACGCGCGCCGATCTCGCGCCGTTCGCGGCGGTCGCGATCCTCGCGTGCTGCGCGGTGCCGCTGGCCCGCGCCTTTCCTGCACCGACCTGGCCCGACATGCTTCCGTCCGCGTACCGCGCGCCGGCCGACGCGAACGCGAGCGCCGTGTGGGCCGACGAACAGCGCGCCGCCGGACTCGACGCGCGCAGCGCCGTCTGGGGCGCGCTGCGCACCCTCCCGCTAACCGGCTGCATGCTATTAGCCTTTTGCATCATAACGACAACCCGCGCGCAGCGCAGCAAAGCTGCGCGGCTTTAGCGCGCAAAGCGGCCCCCGCTTTGCGCGATAAAG
This sequence comes from Candidatus Elarobacter sp., assembly GCA_035939295.1. GTDB lineage: Bacteria > Vulcanimicrobiota > Vulcanimicrobiia > Vulcanimicrobiales > Vulcanimicrobiaceae > Vulcanimicrobium. The sequence goes on from DASZGA010000270.1 coordinate 1,445, forward strand.
CCTAGATATCGACGTTCATGAAGTCGTCGAACGGGGTTTGGCTGTTCGGGTGCCAGCCGGTGAGATCGTCGTTGTAGACGTGCACGGCTTCTTGAACGAAGAGCACGATGTACGGCACCTCGTCGTCGATGATCCGCAGCGCTTTTGCCGCGATCGCTTTGCGCTTGCCCTCGTCGTAGGTCGTCTTCTGTTGCTGCAGCAGTGCCTCCAGGCGCTTGTCGCAGAACCGCTCGACGTTCTGCCCGTTCGGCGGAAACAGCGAGCACGAGTTGAACGGGTTGAGGTCGCCGTCCGGCGTCACCTGCCAGCCGAACGCGGTCACGTCGAACTTGCCGTCGTACACGATCCCGCCGCGGAGCTGAAAGAAGAACGCCGAGTTGTAGTGCTTGAGGTCGAAGTCGGCCCCGATCTGCTTCCACATGCTGCGCATCAGCTCGATCCGTGAGTCGGCGTCCGGGCTCCCGGAGATGCTCGCCCAGTCGAAGTAGAGCCGCACACCGTTCTTCGTGCGGATCCCGTCGGGGCCGCGCTTCCAGCCGGCGCCGTCGAGCAGCTTGTTCGCCTTCGCGACGTCGTGGCCGACGAACGGGAGCTGGGTCGCGATGGGGATCGCCGGCGAGAGCGGCGACTCTTGCACGAGCCCGATCCCGTGGTTGATCTTCTCCACCATCAGCGGACGGTCGAGCGCCAGCCGCAGCGCCTCGCGCACGACGCGGTCGCGCACCGCCGGATGCGTCATGTTGAAGTCGAGGTGCTGGTAGACCGCGCCCGGCACGCGCACGTGGCCGGTCGTCTTCAGCGCCATCGCGCGCCCCGCGAACGCCGGCGGGAGGTACGCCCACAGGTCGACCTCGCCGGTCTCCAGCTGCGTGAGCAGCGTGTTGCGGTCGGGGACGATCTTGTAGATCACCTTCTTGAGCTTGGGCTGGCCGCGCCAGTAGTACGGGTTCGCCTCCAGCGTGACGTGGTCGGCGCGGACCCACTCGGTGTAGCGGAACGGCCCGATCCCGACCGGCTTGGTGTTGTACGGCGCATTGTTGATGTTCGGCAGATCGCCCAGGATGTGTTTCGGCAGGATGCACGGGTTCGCGCCGGCCGAGCCGAAGAACGTCGGCAGATATCCCGAGTACGGTTTCTTCAGGTGAAAGACGACGGTGTGCTTGTCGGGCTCGTCGATCTTGGTGATGAGGTCCCAGCCGTCGCGGCCGACCTCGTTGTTCGCCGGGTTGTTGACCACGTTGGTCGAGAACACGACGTCGTCGGCGTCGAACGGCGCACCGTCCGACCACTTCACGCCCTGCCGCAGGTGCCAGGTGATCGCACGGCCGTCCTTGCTGATCCCGCCGTTCCGCTCGGTCGGAACGACGGTCGCGAGCTCGGGCACCGGCCGGTTGTCGGCGCCGTAGCGCACCAAGTACGCCATCGTGAGCTGCGAGAGGTTGCCCAGCGTGATCGCGGTCGCCAGGTGCGGGTTGAGCGAGTCGAAGTCTTGCGTGTCGCCGATCCGCAGCGTGTGCGGGATCGTGAACGCGTTCTTGCGCCCCTCGGCCGCGCCGCCCGGCGCCGCCGAACCGGCAAGCAGCAGCGCGGCGAGCGCGAAGGCGAGGGTTCTCTTCACGGCGTGGTCCTTCTCGCTCAGATGTCGACGTTCATGAAGTCGTCGAACGGCGTGGTGTTGTTGGGGTGCCAGTCCTTCAGGTCGGAGTTGAACGCGTGGATGTCCTCCTGGATGTACAGCACCTCGTACGGCACGTCGTCGGAGATGATCTTTTCAGCCTGCGCCACGATACGCTTGCGCGCCTCCAGGTCGTAGGTCTCCTTCTGCTGCTGGAGCAGCTTCTCGAGGTTCGGATCGCACAGCCGGGTGACGTTCTGGCCGTTCGGCGGGATCAGCGAGCACGAGTTCTCCGGGTTCAGGTCGGCGTCGGGCGTCATCTGCCAGCCGAAGGTCGTGACGTCCCACTTGCCGGGGTACATGATCCCGCCGGTGACCTGGAAGAACAGCGCGGAGTTGTAGTGCTTCGGCGTGATCTTCACCCCGATCTGCTGCCACTCGCTGCGCAGCTGCTCGATCCGCGCGTCGACGTCGACGTTGCCCGCGACCGTCGCGACGTCGAGGTCGAGCCGTACGCCGTTCTTCGCGCGAACGCCGTCGGCACCGCGAACCCAGCCGGCGTCGTCGAGCACCTTGTTCGCCTGCGCGACGTCGTACGGCACCTCGGGAAGATCGACGTGCAGCACGCTCGCCGGCGTGATCGCGCTTTCTTGCAGGATCCCCACGCCGTGGCTGACCTTCTCCAGAATCGTCTTGCGATCGGTCGCGAGCCGCAGGGCCGTGCGAACCGCCTTCTCCTTGAGCGCCGGGTGGCTGGTATTGAAGTCGACGTGCACGTAGAGATAGCTCGGCCCGCGCGAGTGGGCGACGTGCGGCAGCGCCATCGCGCGCCCGGCGAACGCCGACGGGATGAACGTCCACATGTCGACTTCGCCCGTTTGCAGCTGGGTCAGCAGCGTGTTGCGGTCGGGGACGACCTTGTAGACGACCTTCTTGATCTTCGGCTGCCCGCGCCAGTAGTACGGGTTCGCCTCCAGCGTGATGTGGTCGCCACGCACCCAGTCGACGTAGCGGAACGGACCGATCCCGACCGGCTTGCTGTTGTACGGCGCGCTGTTGATGTCGGGCAAGGTTCCGAGGATGTGCTTCGGGATGATGCACGGGTTCGCGCCGGCCGAGCCGAAGAACGAGGGGAGATAGCCCGAGTACTTCTTCTTCAGATGGAAGACGACCGTGTACTTGTCGGGCTGGTCCATCTTCGTAATGAGATCCCAGCCGTCGCGCCCGACCTCGTTGTTCTTCGGGTTGTTGACCGCGTTGGTCGAGAACACGACGTCGTCGCCGTCGAACGGCGCGCCGTCCGACCACTTCACGCCCTTGCGCAGGTGCCAGGTGATCGTGAGCCCGTCCTTGCTGATCCCGCCGTTCGCCTCGGTCGGCACCTCCGTCGCCAGCTCCGGCGCCGGCTCGTTGTGCGCGTCGTAGCGCACCAGGTACGCCATCGTGAGCGAGTTCAGGTTGCCGAGGATCAGCGAGGTCGACAGATGCGGGTTCAAGTTGTCGAAGTCTTGCGTGTCACCGATGCGCAGCGTGTGCGGGATCGTGGTGGCGTTTTTCTGGCCGCCGTTGTCGGAGCCCGCCGCGCCGGTCTGCGTCGCGGTCTTCGTGCAGCCCGCGAGGATCAGCGCGGCGGCGAGCATGGCAAGAGTTCTCTTCACGGTGCGCTCCTCAGATGTCGGCGTCGACCAGATCGTCGAACGGGGTGACTTGGTTGGGCTTGAACCCGCGCAGGTCGTCGTTGAAGGCGAAGACGTCCTCGCGCGCGTCGGTGACGATGGTCGGAACGTCGCGGACGAGATCTTCCTGAAGCACGCGCGAAGCGGCGCGCTGCTGCGCCTCGTCGTACGTCGCGATGAAGCGGTTCATCGCCGCGTCGGCGCCGCGGTCGCAATAGCGCGGGATGTTCTGGCCGCGCGGCGGGACGCGGTCGCAGCCGAACTGGTTGCGAAGGTCGCCGTTCGGCGCGGTGAGCCAGGCATAGAACGCCACGTCGAACTTCCCGGAGTAGATGATCCCGCCCGCGTTCGCCGGCGCGAAGTACAGCGGCGAGGGGTAGTGCTTGACCTGGAACTGCGCGCCGATCGCAGCCCAGCCGGGGCGGATCAGCTCGACGATCGCGTCGGTGTCGGGCAAGCCGGTCCCGATCGCGACGGTGAAGTCCAGCCGTTTTCCGTCTTTCACCCGAACGCCGTCGGGGCCGCGCTTCCAGCCCGCCGAATCGAGCAGCTTGTTCGCCGCGGTGAGGTCGAACGGGATCCGCGCGACGTCGACGTGGAACGGGTGTCCCGGCGCGAACGGCGTTTCTTGCAGGATCCCGACGCCGTGCCGGATCTTCTCCAAGATCGTCGCGCGGTCGGTCGCGAGCCGGAGCGCGCGCCGCACCCGCACGTCGGCGAGCGCGCCGTGTTGCAGCTCGAAGTCGATGTGGTTGTACGCGTACGAGCCCTGCCGCAGCGTCGTGATCCCGGGCAGTGCACGAGCACGGTCGTAGAACGCCGCCGGAACCGGAAGCCACAGGTCGATCTCGTGCGTCGTGAGCTGGGTGAGCACGGTGTTGCGGTCGGGGATGATCTTGAAGATCACCTTCTCGAGCTTCGGCTTGCGCCCGAAGTACAGCGGATCAGGGACGAGCTCCACGCTTTCCGCGCGCTTCCACGCGGCGTACTTGAACGGCCCGATCCCCACCGGCAGCGCGTTGTACGGCGCTTCGTTGATCGACTTGAGCCCGCCGAGCAGGTGCTTCGGAAGGATGCACGGGTTGGCGCCGCCGGAGCTGAAGAAGTTGACGTAAAACCCGCTGTACGGCCGCTTGAGCTTGAAGACGACGGTGTACGGGTCGGGCGTGTCGATCCGCACGATCTCGTCGAACCCTTGGTGCGTCCCCTCGTTGTTCGCCGGATTGTTGACGACGCCGGCCGAGAAGCGCACGTCCTCGGCGGTGAACGGAACGCCGTCCGACCACTTCGCGTCGTGGCGCAGGTGATAGGTGATCGTCTTGCCGTCGGCCGAGACCCCGCCGTTTTCGCGTGAGGGAACCGCCAGCGCGAGCTCCGGACGCGGACGGTTCGCGTGGTCGTACTTGACGAGCCACGCCATCGTGTTCGACGACATGAAGGCCAGCGTGAGCTGCTGCGCGAGGTGCGGGTTCAGCCCGACGATGTCCTCGCCCGTCGCGTAGCGCAAGACGTGCGGGATCGTGTACGGATGCCGCGACGCCTGCGCCGGCGCAGCGCCGGGAACGAACGCCGCGAATGCGGCGATCCCGGTTAGCGCAAGCGCGGCGAGGCCGCGCCGAACCTCAGTAATGATACACCCACGGGTTCCAGAACGGGGTGAGGATCACCGGGGTCGGGGTGAAGTCCTTCAGGTCGGCCGGCGAGGTGATGACCTCTTTGCGGAACCACAGGATGATCGAGGGATCGTCCTTCGCGAACTCTTGCTGGACGATCTTGTAGTCGTCGATTTGCCGCTTCTTGTCGACGGTCGCGTTCGCGTCGTCCATCGCCGCGGTCGCGCGCGGGTTCTTCCAGCGCGGGTAGTTCTGCCCGTGCGGCGGCATGAAGTGCGCCGAGTAGATCGCGCTCTGGTCGACTTCGGCCGCGCCGGACCAGGCGTACATCCCGACGTCGAACTTCCCGCCGGCCAGAATCCCGTTCGACGTCTGGTCGAAGTAGAGCACTGATGGATAATTCTTGATCTCGACGTCCGCGCCGATCGCTTTCCAGTAGATCTGCGCCTGGGTCTGGATCAGGTGCGCCGTCGTCGACTCGACCTGCGTCGAGAGCTGGAACGCGAGCCGCTTCCCGTCTTTCACCCGAATCCCGTCCGGCCCGGCCTTCCAGCCGGCGGCGTCGAGCAGCGCCTTCGCCTGGGCGGGATCGTACGGGTACTTCATCACGGTCGGATCGTACGCGTCTTTGTAGAGCGTCGGATCCAGGAAGGTGTCGGAAAGCTCGCCGAGGTTGTGCTGGACCTTGTCGAGCATCGAGCCGCGGTCGAGCGCGTAGGTGAGCGCGCGCCGAACGCGCACGTCCTGGAACAGCGGGCGGTCCAGGTTGAAGTCCATGTGGTCGAAGACGTAGACGACCGGCGTGATCGCATTGACGCCGGGCGCGTCCTTGATGCGGGCGTACTGGGCGGCGGGGAGGTTCCAGCCGATGTCGATCTCGTGCGTCTGCACCTGCGTCGTCAGCGTGTTGCCGTCAGGGATGACCTTGTAGACGACCTCGGCGATCTTCGGCTTGCCGAGGAAATAGTCGGGATTCGCTTCGAGCCGAATCTCGCTCCCGCGCTGCCACGAGACGAACCTGTACGCGCCGCTCCCGATCGGCGCCGAGTTGTACGGCGCCTGGTTCATGCTCCCCTTGTCGTCGTTGTACTTGTCGATGATGTGCGCCGGGAGGATCGGCGAGTTGCCGTTGACGCCCCAGAGCTGCTGCAAGTACCACGCGTACACGTGCTTCATGTGCACGACCGCGACGTACGGGTCGGAGCAGTCGATCTCTTTGATCGCGTCCCAGCCGACGGTCGTGTCGATGATGTTCTTCGGGTTGACCATCATCTTCCACGTCGAGCGCATGTCGGCGCAGGTCAGCTCGCCCTGTCCGTCGTGCCACTTGATCCCGTGCCGCAGCTTGTACCTGATCGTCAGGCCGTCTTTCGCGACGTCGCCGTTCTCGATCGTCGGAACCTCGGAGACGGCGTCCGGGACCGGCTTGGCGTGGTCGTCGTAGCGCACCGCGTACGAGAACAGCAGCGCCGAGAGCTCGAGCGTCGGCGTCGCCGAGGCGAACGCCGGGTTGAGCGACTTCGGGTCGGAGATCGTCGAGATCACCAGCCGGTCGGGATGCGCGTTCGGTGCGCTGCTGCCGCTCGCGGAGCCGGTCTCGCCAACCTTGGTGCACGCGGAAAGGAGGAGCGCCGCCAGCGCCGCCCCGAGAAGTCGAACGAACATCAGCGCATGGCCTCCGGATCGAGGTTATGAGTGGTGCAGAACGCGGCGTACGCCGCCGGCGCGATCTCGGACGGCTTGATCTCGCTGCGGCCGCCCCAGAACACGTTGGTGTAGTCGAACGCGATCCCGGCTTCGCGCAGGTGCTCGTCGATCGCCGCCTTGTGCGCCAGCACCGTCTCTTTTTCGGTACCGTGCGCGACGCCCATGACGTTGACGCCCTGGAACTCCGGACCGCCTTCGCGCCAGTACGCGTGCGTCATGATGTAGTGCCGGCCGATCTCGCGCCCGGCGTCGAGCTCGCGGCCCGGCGGGACCTTCCAGTGGAAGAGCGCGTTGTAGCGCGTCACGCTCTTGCCGCCCGCCGCGGCGTTCGGTTTCACGTGCTCCAAGAACGTCGAGAAGCGGCCGATCACGCCCTTCGCGTTCAGCGCTTTGCCGGTGCGCTCGAACTCCTCGAGGGTCACGCCCGCTTCGCGCGCGCGCCCCGCCCACACATCGCGCACGATCTCCTCGGGCGCGAGCTCGCGCTTGATCGCGCTCAGCACCCGCCACTCGTCGTCGCTCAGCGCGACCACCTTGGTGTCCTTCACCTCGGCGAGCTCCGGCGCGCGCGCGCCCGGCTCCATCCCGCGGCGCCGCACGTGTCCGACGCCGAGCGCGAACAACCGCTTCGCCGGCATCAGCCGGTACCGCTCGGCGCCGATCGTATCCGCCAGGAACCGCGCGTGCTTCTCGAGCGAAAAGCCCTGCGGAACTTTCAGCGTCGTCCAGAGCCGGTAGTTCGAGCCCGGCGTCGCGCTGTCGGTCGTGCGGATCACGACGTGCCCCGAGAAGGGGTCTTCGCGAAACAGCCAGTCGAAAGCGTCGTTCAATCTGTCCGCCGGAACCTGCCACGCGCACAGCGCGCCGTCGGCGAGGTTCGTCGCCATCAGCGTCTGCCGGACGCGCCGGATCGTCCCCGAACGCAGCATCGCGACGATCCGCTCGAGGACCGTCGCGACGGGGATACCGCTCCGCTCGGCGATCTCACCGAACGGGTCGAGCTGAAAGCCCGCAAGGCGATCCTCGCTCACCGCGAGGATCGCCGCGTTGGTCGGATCGTCGATCCAGACCGGGACGGTCGAAGTCATCTCGCCGGGGAGTTCACCCGGCGCCGTTCGCGCCCTCCGCGAACAGCAGCGCCTGTTCGGCCTGCCGGACGGTGTACACCGCGTTGACCTCGTCGGTCAGCGCCTGGGTGATCCCGATCTGCGCGTTGAGGAGCAGCGGGAGCGTCGTCACCCCGGCCCGGTACTGGGCCTGCGTGGACTGCAGCACCTGCTGCGCTTTGGTGAGCTCGGCGTTGACCTGATCGAGCGCCGCGTACGCCGAGACCAAGTTCACCAGCGCCGTGCGCACGTTGAGCTGCACGCCCTGTTGCGCGACCTGGAGCGCCGCGACCCCGAAGTCGAGCTGACCTTGCGCCTGCGCCGTCTGCGCCTTGGTGACGCCGCGGTCGAAGATGGGGATCGTCAGCGCGACCCCGATCGAGCCTGCGTTGCGGAACGTGCCGCCGCTCGCATCGGTCGAGGTCGTCCCGTAGCTCCCCGTGCCGTTGAGGTTCGGGAACGTTCCGAGCCGCGCCGCGCGCACGTTCTCACGCAGCGCGACGATGTTCTGCTGCTGCGCCGTCAAGTCGGGGCGCAGGGCGAGCGCGCGCGTGACCGCGGTTTGATAGGTCGGCGTCGGAAACGCCGGGTTCACCGCGATGGTCCCCGAGGTCGCGCTGAGCGCCGGGACGTCGTCCTTCGGCTGCACCGCGACGTCGGCGTCGAGCCCGAGCGTGTTGGCGAACGTCGCCAGCGCGACTTGCTCGGCGGCCTGGAAGCGGATCACCGCGACCCGCGCCTGCGCGGTCGGAAGCTGCGCGGTCGAGAGATCGGCGCGCGCTGCCGTGCCGGCGCGAATCTGCGCGGTGACCAAGTTCTCTTGCACCTGGTCGATCGTCACGGTCGTCAGCGCGACTTGCGTTTGGCGCTGCGCCGAGAGCGTGTTGTAGTACGCGGTCGCGACGTTGAACGCAACCGTTTGCAGCTGCCGCTGATAGGTCGCGATCGACGCCGACTGCGACGCGCGCGCGCTGCGAATCTGCGCCGCGACACGGCCGCCGTCGAAAATAAGCTGTTGAATTCCGACGCTCAGGCTGTTCGTCGTCGTGTTCGGGTTGAACGTCGCGGCTCCGGTCGTGCCGGTACCGGTACCGGTGCCGGTTGTGGACGTTGCGCTCGACTGGCGGTGGGCGCGCGTCGTCGACGCGGTGCCGGTGACCGCCGGAAAGAGCGCGCTCTGCGCGAGCGCGAGCGGCGCGGTCGCGATCGCGACGTTGGCGCGCGCCTCGGCGAGCAGCGGCGAGCGCGCGTACGCGATCAGCGTCGCTTGCTGCAGCGTGATCACTTGCGGGACGCCGGGGATGACGCGCGTCTCGGAGACCGGTGCCGGCGTACCGTACGCCGGATAGGGGAGCGGCGAAGCCTGGTCAGCCGGCGCGAGGGTCGGGATCGCCGAGGCGTTGATCGGACCCGATCCGCCGGAGGGTCGCGTTCCCGACGGAGCACCGGGCGGCGCGGTTCCGGTCGCGCCGGGAAGCGCGCTCGGGGTCTGCGGCCGCGTCGTCGGCGAGGGTGCCGGAGCCGGCGTGCTTACCGGCCGCGGGGTGGCGGCCGGCGTGGTCGGCGTGGTCGGCGTTTGAGCAAGCACGGGCTGCGACGTGACGGCGAGCGCCGTCAGCGCGACGCTCGCGAGCGCGCGCACGAGCGGGGTAGCGCGCATCACTGCGCGCCGCCGCGCCGACCGCCGGGGGCCGGGTTGCTGATCGCCACCACGCTCTTGTCTTGCAGCGCGTCGGGGCGGGTCGTGATCACGGTCGTGCCGGGCTGGATCTCGGTGCTGCGGATCTCCGTGAGCGTATCGGTCTGCAGGCCGACTTGAACCGGAACGACCTTCGCCTGCATCAGCTTGATCGGCGGGGCACCGCCGGGTCCGCCTGCACCGCCGGCGCCACCGGCTCCGCCGGCTTTCCCGGCCTTCGCCGCGCCGCCGCCGCCCGCGGCTCCGCCGCCGCCGGCAGCAGCACCGCCGCCGGCCGCGCCTGCTCCGCCCGCGCCCGCTCCGCCCGCGCCCGCCGCAGGCGGCGGCAGGTTCGCGACGGTGAAGACGTTGGCACCGGTCTCGCTCTGGAAGACCGCGGTGCGCGGAACGACGATCGCGTTCGGATGGTACTCCTTACGGACCGTGACGCTGACCAGCATCCCGCCGCGCAGGCGGTCGCCCGGATTCGCCACGCGAACGCGCGCGCGGTACGAGAGCGTCCCTTGCGTCGGCGTCGCATTGACGTCCATCACCGAAGCGTTGTAGCTGCGGTTGCCGAGGCTCGAGGTCGTGAACGTGACCGGCGTTCCGCTGCGCACGTACGGCAGATCGTCGTCGGGGACGTTCACGTTGACGTACACCGTGTCGATCTGCGAGACGCGCACGACGGGCTGGTTCGGGCTTGCGAACGCGCCGGGATCGAGCAGCCGCTGCGTGACGACGCCGTCGAACGGCGCGGTGATCGACGTCTGCGCGATCTGCGTCTCGAGCAAATGCACCTGCGCCTGAGCCGCCGCGAGCTGACCGCGGTTGACCGCGATCGCCTGCGCCTGGATCGGCACCGCGTTGTTTCCTTGCGACTGCGCGGCGCGCAGGCCGGTCTGCGCCTGCCGCTCGCTCTCGCGCGCGTTGTTCAGCGCCTGCTGCGCCTGCACGTACTGCGAGCGCGCCTGCTCGAACTGCGTCTGCGCGACGTACCCTTGCGAGAGCAGCTGCTTGTCGGCGTTGTACGTCGAGAGCGCGCTCTGGTACGCGGCCTGCGCGGTCGCGACGCCGTTGTGCGCGGCGGCGAGCTGCTGCTGCGCGCTCACGATCGTGTTGGTCGCGTTGGCGGCCGTGACGGGCGCCTGCAGCGTCGACGAGCCGAGCTGCGCGCTGTTCGTCTGCACGATCGCCACTTGCTGCGCGAGCGACGCGCGCAGCGTCGAGTCGTCGAGCTTCGCCAAAAGCTGGCCGCGCGACACGTGCTGGCCTTCGTTGACGTAGACGGCGGCGACGTTCCCCGACTGCTGCGAGCTGAGCGTCGACTCTTGAACCGGCGCGATCTGCCCGTCGAGCGTCACGTACGTCGCGATGTCGCGGCGCTGTGCTTGTGCGACGTCGACCGCAAGCGGCGGCGGCCCCTTGGGTCCTCCGCCGCCTCCGCCCTTGCCGCAAGCGCTCACCGCCATGGCAAGGACCGCCGCGGCCAGCAACGTGCGCTGACTCCGTCTCATGGTGCTCCTTCTACTCGACTTTTCTTCGAACGATCTCGGAGCGCCGTTCTTTACCGCAGCACTCCGAAGCTACTACCGCGTGGGACATGAAAATGATTCGCCCGGTTGCCGGTCGTAAGGACCGCTCGGGATGCGCGGCAAGATCGAGGTTGGGGGGACCTATCAAAGCCAAACCCGGGTCGAAGAGTGGATGACGGCCGAGAAGGCCGGCAACAAGGGCGTACCCGTGCTGTCGACCCCGATGCTTATTCAGCTCGTCGAGGAGGCAGCGATGCAGTCCGTCGCCCATGCGCTCGAGCCCGGCGAGATCACGCTGGGAACGCACGTCGACCTGGCTCACCTGGCCGCGACCCCCGTCGGCCTGATCGTGCGGACCGAGGTCGAGATCCTCAAGTTCGACGGCCGCCGGATCGAATACGCCTTCACCGCGTTCGACGAGCGCGAGAAGATCGCCGAAGGGACCCACGAGCGCTACGTGACCTCGAGAGACAAGTTCCGCGAGCGCTTAGAAGAAAAGCTGGGCTAGCGCTCGCCGCGAAGCGGAGCCGGCCACCTTTCTGTGTAAAGGGTCCGTTACGGCCCTCACAGCGGAGCATCGGTCGCCGAACGGAACCCAGGGCTACCTAGCGGCGTTGTGAGGACCAGATGCGGGGCAGTTGGCCCCGCCTCCGTGATTAAGGCGACCCTCTCGTGGGTAGGTCCGACATGGCTGAGCAAGCGAGTACTCTCGCGCGCTCCCGTAATCCGGGCCGTCCCCGACGGCGCCAACGCCCTTCTCGACACAACACCTTAGCTAGGGAGTATTACGTGAAACGACTGAGCACCGGGCTTCTGGCCGCGCTTGTCGCGGTCGGAATCGGTACGACGTCCGTCTCGGCCCAGAACCCGGCGAATGCGCAAGGCAACATCGGACCCTCCGCGCACACGCAGGTTGCACAGGCCGGCGCAACGACGTCCATGCCGCCCGCTGACTTCGGCACGCCGCCTTCCGGCGAGGTCCCGATCCTCTTCAACGACCGGCATGTCTATTCGAAGCCGGACCGCCTGAAGGCGAACCGCGTCCTCGCTGCGTTGGTGCGCGGCAATACCATTCTTGTTCCGCTGCGCTCGATGTTCGAGCAGATGGGCGCGACGGTTTCGTACGACCCCGCCTCGAAGACGGTCGACGTCTCGAAGCCGGGCTCCGACGTCAAAGTGACCGTCGGCCGCCCGGAAGTCGTGATCAACGGCGAGAGCCGTCCGCTCGACGTTCCTCCCGAGATCTACAAGGGCACGGTCGTCGTGCCGGTTCGCGTGATCTCGGAAGGGATGGGCGCCTACGTCCAGTGGGTTCCGGATCGTCGCATCGTCGTCGTCCGCTACCTCGCGCCGGCTACCCCGCCGCCGCCGCCGCCGGCCACGCCGACGCCGGCACCGGTGATCACGCCGCCGCCGCCGCCGCCGCCCACCCCGACCCCGACCCCGGCTCCGCCGGCTCGGAACCCGTACGAGCACTTCATCGTCGGTGACTACATCTTCAATCCGAAGGTCTACAACGAGTTCTCGCCGGGCAACTCCGGCAAGGGTGGCTCGTATGCGGTCCGCGGTGCGGTTGAGTTCCCGGCCTTCGGCCTCCCCTGGATGCTGGAGGGAGACTATCGCTCGTACGCCTACCCGCACGAAAGCGGGATCACCCCGGCGATGTTCGCCGGCTCGTTTGACGGAAACCCGTGCCCGCACAACGGCCTGCCCGTTGCGCTGACCCCGGCGACCGGCAACCAGGGCTGCGTGACCGTGATCGGCGCGTACGGCCAGACGGCCGTCCCCTCGTTCACCGCACGCGACACCGATTTCGACGGGCGCCTCGGCCTCAAGATCGCCGAGCCGCGCATCTACATCGGCGTCGGCTACCTCCACCGTGAGGAGAACTACGGCTATCCGAAGCAAAACGGCTTCGGCTTCGGCGCCGAGAAGCTCCCCGATCTGGAGAACACGCTCTCGGTCTACGGCAGCGTGTGGTACTACCCGAGCATCTCGGGGAACTTCACCTACCCGGCGGGCGCGCCGCCTGCACTTGCCGGCACCACCGACAAGTTCCAGCAGCGCTTCCTCAAGTACCAGGTCGGCGGAACGCTGAACCTGGGCAACTCGGGGCTGTTCCTCGACGCCGGCTTCCTCGGCGACACGATCCGCGGCAAGAACATCTCGCCGTCCGACGCGTCGCACGCGGGTGGCTACATCGGCCTCGGAATCAAGTTCTAAAGCGCGCAAGCGCCTCGAACGGAGAAAGAGCCCCCGGCTGACGCCGGGGGCTTCTTCTTATGGTTTGGGCGTCGGCGAGGGGGACGCGCCCATCGCGTTCTGCGCGTTAATCACGCTGGCCGGCGCGGTGCCGGGGATCGGCGTCGCCGCCGCGCCGCCGGCCGGCAGGATCTGCGACTGCTGCACGTTCGGGGCGGGCGAGGCGGCCGGGCCTTCGGCGGCGCCGGGGACGGAAGCCATCGCCGGGCCGGTACCTACCGAAGCGGCACCGTCCTCGCGCAGCGCAACGACGACCAGCTTGTGGCGCGGGAAATCGTGGCGCAGCCAGGCGAAGGCCGCGTGGACGTGCTTCACGCCGTCGGCGGTATGGATCTTGGTGTAGAAGTGCTCGAGCGCGAAGATCGTCCCCGGGATCCAGCCGTCGCAGGGGTACTTCCGCTGCCAGTCGTGCATCGCGTCCTCGGTCAGCGCGATCGCGTTGAGCGTCGTGTCGGCTTTGGCGGGATCGACGTCGACCTTGAGCCCTTGATCCTTGATGGTGTTGCGAATCCCCAAGATGCTCATCTTGAGCTTTCCGAAGTACTCGTCGGCCGGCGCGATCTTGCACTTCGGCCGCGCGGCGGCGACGGGTTTGCCTTTCGTCGCCTTCGTTGCGACGGCCGCGTGGGCCGCGGGATGCGGCGCACTCGTGGACGGGGTCGTCGCGGGGACCGCCGCAGTTGTCGCGGCGGCGACGAGCGAAGCACACGCGATCAATCGTTTCACTCGGGCGTCCTCATGTCGTGGGTCGTGATATGCGAATGCTGCGAGCGGCTATCCGTCCGTGTACGCCCTCGGATTGGAGACGGTAATTAGGTGAGTGCTCGTCCGACACCCGTCGCTGCCGTGCAGACGGTTGCGCACGATCGCGCCGACTTCTCGGTGCGGTGGCCCGCGCTGCTGGCGCGGATCGCCGCGGCCGCGGAGTCCGGCGCACGGTTGATCGTCGTCCCCGAAGGGACCGTCCCCGCCTATGTCATCGGCACCGAACCGGTCGATCCACAGCAAACCGAAGACGCCGCGCGAGACGTGATCGCCATCGCATCGCGCACCGGCGCGACGATCGTCTACGGCGGCGCGCGCGCCGGAGCGAACGGGCTGGCGAACAGCGCCTACGTCGTGACGCCGGCCGGGATCGTGGGCTACGCCGACAAGTGCTTCTTGTGGCACTTCGACCGCCGTTGGTTCAGCGCCGGGACCGCACTCGAACCAGTCGACACACCGGTCGGTCGGCTGGGGATCTTCATCTGCGCCGACGGCCGCATCCCGACGGTCGCGAGCACGCTGGTCGCGAAGGGTGCCGAGATTCTCGTCGTTCCGACCGCTTGGGTGACGAGCGGCCGCGATCCGAACCTGCTCGAGAACCTGCAGGCCGATCTGATGGCGCCGGTGCGCGCGCGAGAGAACGGCGTTCCGCTGGTCGCCGCCAACAAGGTCGGGGTCGAGGCGCGCAGCGTCGCGTACTGCGGCAAGAGCCAGATCGTCGCCGCCGACGGAACGCTGGTCGCGCTCGCGTCGCAGCGCGACGAGACGATCCTGCGCGGGACCGTCGCGCTCGGTCGTTCCATCGCGGACGTGCCGCCGCAGCCGCCGGCGGTCGCGCGGCTGGCCGGTGACCCGCTTCCGGCGACGATGCGGATCGCGATCGCGGCGCACGCCGACGCGGCGCTGCGCAAGCTCGCGACGGTCGAGGACGCGGAGCTCGCGATCGATCCGCACGAGCGCCCGGCGAGCGCCGACATCGCGATCGTCGAGGACGAAGCGATGGTCGACCCGCGCGCGCTGGTCGCGCCGCGGCTCGACGGCGTGCGGCTCTTCGTGTGGCACGCCTCGATCGAGGCCGAATGGGTGGTTCCGTTCGCGCGCACGCGCGCGGCCGAGCTGCGCGCCTACGTCGTCGCGTTCGACACGCCGCGCCGCCGCGCGTTCGCCGTCGACCCGGACGGTGCGATCGTGTGCGGAACGTTCGGCGCGCTCGAGCTCGCCGCGTTCACCTTCGAGCGCGCTCGCACCGAAAGCTGGAGGGTTGCTCCCGCGACCGACGTACGAGAGGCCCTCGTGCGAATCGGCAACTTCAGCTCCACCATCACGGCGCCGACATGAGCGCCGCCAAATCGTTCGAAGAGGCGCACGAGCGGCACGAGCACGGTCGCGAAGGACCGCGCTGGGTCCCGATCGCGGCGGCCACGCTCGCGGTCCTGGCGGCGATCGCGGGCTACTTCGGCAACCTGCGCTCGACCCAAGCCTTGGTCGAGAAGAACGACGCGATCGTCGCGACGACGCACGCGTCGGACACGTGGTCGCAATATCAGGCCGGGCGCATCAAGTACTACGTCGCGACGACGGCGCTCGACCAAGGCGTGAACGCCGGCGGCAGCATCGAGAACTTGAAGAAAACCGCCGCGTCCGAAACGGCGAAGGGCCCGCCGCTGATGGAGAAGGCGAAGGGCTTCGAGGAAGAAGCTGCGCGCCACAACGAGCACTCCGAACGTCTCCTGAAGCAGCACGAGACGATCGAGGTCGCCGCGACGCTGTTCGAGGTCGCGATCGTGCTGGTCTCGATCACCGCGCTGGTCGGGTCGCGGCTGCTTCCGATCAGCGCCGGGATCGCCGCGGTGCTCGGGATCGGCTTCTTCGTCGCCGGCCTGACCGCGAAATGACGGACTCGGCGGAAGTGCGCCGAGTCCGCTACTGCGGCGTTGTCTCGCGGTGCTTCGGGGTGAAGAGGTGATTCCGCTGGCGCGGAATCACAAGGGGCGAGCGCGACGCGTCGCGCCTCCGCAGCCGGCACGTCACTGCGGTGTATCCCGGTGCCTTGCGGTGAAGATTGAGTCGTCCACGACGACGTTCAGCGCGTAGTTGGTGATGCGGGCGTTGACGTACGCGTGCATCGCGGGGAGCCGGATGTCGGCGTCCTGCGCGACGACGAGGTCGTGACCGTCGACGCGGCCGAAGCGCTGGCGCATCTCGATACGGCCGTCGCGATAGCGCCACACGATCCGTTCGGGGAGCGCGACCGTGTCGCTGACGTAGACGTCGACCTCGCGCAAACGGTGATCCGCGACGCGCGGCGTCAGGACGAGGTAGCGCTCGTGCGAACCGCTCGTCTCCTCCGACGAACCGATCGTGAACTTCTTCTCCCAGTCGGCCGGGGTGCCGAGACCGACGTACAGGTTCGACCAGGCGCGCGCGATCGGCGGCAGGTCGGTGAAGACGACTTCCATCCGCGCCGGGCGCTTGAAGTACGCGTTGCCGTGCACGGTCTTGCGCAGGTACGGGAAGCTGTGCAACCCGACGTCGAACGCCACGTCGGCGCGATACGTTCGCAGGTCGGGATCGGCGCCGGCGAGCTTCGCGAGCAGCTCGGCGGTCGCATCCTGCGCGCGCAGCGGCGACGCCGCGGCGAGCGAGACGAACGCACCCATCAGCAAAGCGAAGACGGTACGAAGCACCGGTGAACCCTACCACATCCGGCCGGCCGAAGCGCCGACTTTACCCGTTCAGATTGCTTTACGCCCTCGCTTTCTTCGGCGCGCTCGCCCTTTCGCTGCTCGCTGCCGGCACCGTTCCCGCGATCGGCGCTCCGTTGCCGAGCTCGCTCGCGCCGCTTGCGCCGTTTCCGCTGGTGACGGCGTCGAGCGTCGAGCGCGAACCGGTCGCGCCGGGGGTCGCGCGCGCGACGTACCGGCTGCTCACGTCGAGCGGACCGCTCGTCGTTTCGGTGGTGACGGCCGATCCGCGCGAGCCGACGGTGCGCTTCGGCGCCGTGCTGGCGAACGACCGGATCGTTTCCAAAGACGAGCCGGTCTCGTCCATGGCGCACCGTACCGGCGCGGTCGCCGGGATCAACGGCGACTACTTCGACATCAACGCGACCGGTGCGCCGGTCGGCGTGCTCGTTCGGGACGGCGTTCTCGAGCGCACGCCCAGCGCGCGCGTCGCGATGACGGTCGGACGCGATCGCAGCATCCGCTTCGAGACGTATCGCTTTTTCGGAAACGTCACGAGCGGGCTCGTCTCCGTCCCGATCACCGCAGTGAACGAGTGGCCGCCGCAGACGGGCGCCGCCGTGCTGACGCCGTCGTTCGGCGCGATCCCGCCCGGCGCGGCCGACGTCACGCTGCTCGATCTGCAGCCGCTCCCGACCGACATCGACGGAACGCGGCGCTATCGCGTCAGCGCCGTGAGCAACGCGCCGCCGTGGCCGCCGCCGGGTGCGCTGCGAATCGGCTACGGGTCGGCCGCCCGAGGCTTCGGCCCGGTGCCGGACGTCGGCGACGTCGTTCGCGTTGCGTACGATACGGATCCACCGCTCGCCGGGATCTCCGCCGCGGTCGGCGGCGCGCCCGAGCTGCTGCGCGGCGGCGTCGCGATCGACGATCCCGCTTCGCCGAACTACGCCGACCGCGACAAACGCATTCCGGCGTCGGCAGCCGCGCGCTTCCCCGACGGAACGCTCGCGCTCGTCGTCGTCGATGGGCGGCATCCCGCGACGTCGATCGGCGTGAACCGCGCCGAATTGATCGCGCTGCTGCGCGCGCTCGGCGCGACCGACGCGATGCTGTTCGACAGCGGCGGCTCGGCGACGCTGGTCGCGCGCGTCCTCGGCGACGCCGACGCGAGCGTCGTCAACGAGCCGTCCGACGGCGTCGAACGGCCGGTGGCGGACGGTCTCTTCGTCTACAGCGACGCGCCGAGCGGACCACCGGCGCGGCTCGTCATACGGCCCTCGCACGTCGTCGCGCTGCCCGGCGCGCACGTTCCGCTGCGCGCGCGCGTCGTCGACGCGAACGATCACGGGCTCGGCGACGCGCACGGCGCGTGGCGGATCGCGCCGACACCGCTCATCGCCGCGATCGGCGACGACGACGTCTTGCGCGCAGGCGATCGCCCCGGGACGGCAATCGTGCACGTCGCGCGCGGCAACGTCGCCACCGACCTGCCGGTCGACGTCGTCGAGCACGTCGCGCGAATCGTGATCGAACCGGCGCGCGCCAACCCCGATCCGCACGGCGCGGTGACGCTGCGCGCCGAAGCGTTCGACGCGCGCGACCGTCCGGTCGCGGTCGACGGCGTCGTGCGCTGGACCGCGCGCGACGCGAGCGTCGACGCGCGCGGCCGACTCGTCGCCGGCGACCACGACGCGCACGTCACGGCCAGCGCCGGCGGCACGAGCGTCACCGCGACGATCCCGGTCGGAAAGCACACGACCCCGCTCGCGCTGTTCGACGACGCGCACCGCGGCGGTTGGAGGCTCGTCACGACGCCGGCGAACGGCGCCGGCTCGGTGTTCGCCGACGGCGACAGATTGCAGATCGCCTACGACTTCGGCAGCGGCGAGCGCGCCGCATACGCGGTGAACGAAACGCCGCTCGGCGAGCCGGTCGCGCTGGCGTGCGCGATCGACGGCGACGGGAACGGCGCGGCGCTGCGCGCGACGTTCGTCGACCGCTACGGCGACCGCCAGACGGTGACGTTCGCCCGCGCGCTCGACTTCACCGGAACGCGCCGGCTCAGCGTAACCGTTCCGCGTTCGCTCGCGCCGCCGATCGCGCTGCGCAACTTCTACGTCGTCGGGACCGTCGCGAACCCGCCGGTGACGGCGGCCGGAACGATCGGCGTGCACGACTGCGTCGCGACGATCCCGGGCGCTCAGGCTCCCTGAGGCTGCGCGCTCGTGCGCGGTGCGCCGCGCGGACGCAGCGCGCTCCAACCGGCGCCGGCGAGAAACAGCACGATTCCGGCGACCAGCGCCCACGTCGCCGGCGCCGCAGCGACCGCAAGAACGGGATACGTGCCGACCGTCGCGCGCACGCGCAGACCGGCGATGCCGACCTCGTTCCCCGAACCGGCGAGCGTGATCCCGAGCGGCTTCCCCGCGTCGTCGGCGACGGTGAGGATGAGGGCGGGATGCGAGATGTCGACGTTGCCGACGTTCGCATGCGGAAAGTTCGCCAGATCGTGCGGCGTGAAGTAGAGCGCATGGACGATGCGATGCCGCGCGGGAACGGCGAAGGTGTCGAGCGGGACGTCGAGCTCGCCGATCCGCTGCCGCGCGGTGAACGGCAGGACCGGCGAAAGAAACGAGGCGTTCGTCGGCTGCGTGACGGTGAGGTGCGCGCCGCGCTCGTCGCTCACGTCGACGTACGCGGCCGGACGGTGCTCGAGATACAGCAGCGACTCGCCGGCGATGCGGCGCGACGATCCGGCGACCGCGATCTCCGGCGCGTTGCGGCGGCGCAAGACGACGTCGGCGTCGCCGCGCGCGATCGCGTTCGCGTCGGCCGGTGCGAAGAACGCCGCGCCGCCGAGCGCCGGCACGGGGACGACCGTCCCGGGCGTTCCGGTGACGCTCGCGGTATCGGGGCCGAGCAATCCGGATGCAAGTCCGGCAATATCGACGATCGCTGCGCCGGCGAGCGCCACCAGCAGCTTCTTTCCGACGACGCCGTCGTCGCCGCGGCGCGCGCCGTTCGCGTAGGCACCCATCACGACGAGCGCGATCGTCAGCGCGAGCGCGTACTGCCAGGTGTGGTAGAGCGGCGTTGCCGGATACAGATCCTGCGCCAGCACCAGCGCGATCGCGACCACCGCGACCGCGAGCGCGGCGATCCGCGAGGTCACTTCGCGGCGAGCGCCGGCGCGACGGCGGCGCGCATCTGCTCCAGCGTCATCGCGCCGTCGATCCCGCGCACGACGCGCCCATCGCGCGCGACGATCACCGTCGTCGGCAAACCGATCCCTTGGTACGCGCGGCCGTACTGCTGCTGTTCGTCGACGAGGATCGGGAACGTCACGCCGTGCTCGTGCGCGTACGTCGCCGCGGCCGACGCGGACTCGCCTTGGTCGACGCCGAGGACGACGACCTTGCCCGCGTTCTCGCGCGCGAAGCGCTGCAGCGCCGGCATCTCTTCCTGACACGGCGGACACCACGTCGCCCACAGGTTCAGCAGCACGACGCGACCGCGATAGCGCGCGAGCGAGTCGGTGCGGCCGTCGGTGCGGCGCACCTCGAACGATTGCGCCGGGGCGCCGGCGAGCGCGCCGGGGCCGCCGCCGTTCCCGGTCTTGCCGGTATCGGGGGCGTTGTAGCAGCCGCTCAGAACAACGACCGCTGCGATGAGGAGAGCCCTGGGCACCGGAGTCCCTTCGTGGTGAGCGCTTCCGTTCCGTCTGCATGGCGCAGCGGCCGCGTCGGCGCCGCCGGCGTGACGCTGGCGACGTACGAGACGGGAAGCGAGGCGAGCGGCGCGGAGGTCGTTCTCCTTCTGCACGGCCTCGGCCACTGGACCGACGGCGCATGGGGTCGGCTCGTCCCGCATCTCGATCCCGCGCTGCGCTACGTCGCCTTCGACCTGCCCGGCTTCGGCGCCAGCGAAAAACCCGACGCGCCGTACGACGCCGCGTACTTCCGCACCATCACGCACGCCGCCGTCGCCGCACTCGGCCTGAAGCGCTTTGCGTTGATCGGACACTCCCTCGGCGGCTTCATCGCCGCCGACTACGCCGGCGCATACCCGGAGC
>DASZGA010000271.1:0-16181 GCA_035939295.1 Candidatus Elarobacter sp.
CGAAGCCGAGCAGGCGCAGCGGTGGGCGGAGAGCATGGCCCTGTGCCGGCAGGCGCTGGCGGACGAACGGCTGCAGCCGGATGCGTTCAACTTGTTCGGACGGCTGTGCTGGGCCGCGGGTGACGCGGCGAACGCGATCGCGGCGCAACGGTACGTGCTTCGGCTCGTTCCGGAACATGCGGAAGCCGTGCACGACTTGCGCGTCGCCCAGAGCGCGATTCGTTCGCCGCTCGATGCGGCCGACGCGTTTCGGAACGCGGTCGCGATTCAGCCCGACGTCACGTGTCATCACCGGCACCCGGCTTCATTGCTGCGGTTCGTCGGGATGGATCACGTCGAGGAGGGGCTGCACTTCGCGCTCGAGCTCGATCCGTCGTTCGCCGCGGCGCACGCCGCGATCGGAAACATTCGTGCGCGGCAAGACCGAGGGCTCGAGGCGCTCAATGACTACCGGCTTGCTGTGATGCTGGATTGGGAGTGGGCCGAAGCGCACCTGGCGCTGTCGGCGTTCTTCGATCTGGCCGGCGACGAGCAGAATGCGAACGTTCACCGCCGTGAAGCGCTCTCGCGACAGCAGGTGTACGCGGAAACCAGTGCGGCGGTCTCGCGGCGCGTCCTGATGCTGCTCGCCGAAGGCAACCCGACGGCGAACGCTCCGCTCGACTTCTGCGTCAACCACGAGCGAACGGCGTTGCACCGCTACTATCTCGTCGACGGCGTACCGGCGCCGGAGCTTCCGGCATACGACGTCGTGTTCAGCGCGATCGAAGAAGCTGAGTCGTCGGCAGCGGCGCTCGCGCGCTCGGCCGAGTTCGCCGCGGCGCAGCCGAAGCCGGTCCTCAACGATCCCGCGCACGTCGTAAACGTACGCCGCTCAGTGCTGCCGGACACGTTACGGCACGTCGCGGGCTGCGTGGTCCCGGCGACGCAGCGCGTTTCGCGCGACGCGCTCGAGCGAGGCGCAGCGTCGATCGCCGGGCTCGGCATCGATTTCCCCGCGGTCGTTCGGCCGGTCGACACCCATCGCGGCGATTCGCAAGAGCGCGTCGCCGACGAGCAGGAGCTGCTGGACTATCTCGCGCGCGCGCCGGGCGCGTGGTTCAACGTCGCGCCGCTCGCCGAGTACCGAAGCGCGGACGGATTCTACCGCAAGTATCGCGTCGTCGTCGTCGGCGGCGAGCCATATCCGTATCACCTCGCCATCGGCGAGACGTGGAAGGTCCACTATCACAGCAGCTTGATGGAGCAGCACGCTTGGATGCGCGACGAGGAAGAGCGTTTCTTGCGCGATCCGCGTTCCGTATTTCCGGGCTGGGACACCGTCTTCGCCGAGATCGCGCGCGCGGTGCGGCTCGACTACTTCGGCGTCGACTGCGCGGTGGGCGCGGACGGATCCGTAGTGGTGTTCGAGTGCGGCCCCGGGATGCTCGTGCAGTGCATCGACTCGCCGGATCTCTTCGCGTACAAGTACGAGTACGTGCCGCGGATCTTTGCCGCGCTCGACGCGCTGTTCGAGCGCGTCGCCGCGGGCGGCGTTCGGCCCATCGCGTAAGGCGAGGGGGAGCCCGGTTCCGTCAGCAGGGCGAAGGAGCACCTAGGCGGAGCGGCAGGGATCGTACGTGCCGCGCCCGTATCCAGGAGGTCGCCGCGGAGAACGCGGCGCGCGCGGTCGTAGCTCAATTGGATAGAGCAACAGGCTACGAACTTGTAGGTTGGGGGTTCGAGTCCCTCCGACCGCGTTTTCCCCTTACGGACTCTGGCGCGGCGACATCAGCAGATACCCTTCGGGATAGTCGAAGACGATGTTGAATGCGCGCAGGAAGTCGAGTCCGACGAGGACGTCGTTGTGCGACTGCGACGGCGACGCGCACGCGGGAACCGGACGGTACACGACCGGGCCGAGCTCGAGGCTCTGCAGCTGTCCGCACTGCGCCGTCTCGGTGCCGTTGACCCCGTAGTATTGGATTCGCGAACCGAGGCTCGTCGGGTCGGAGAAGAACGTGACGCGGTCGCGCGAGATCAGCGACTGGCTGAAGAGCACGTGCAGCGGGTTCCCGCTGTCGAGTGTCGCGAGAACCGGGACGCGGCCGCCCACGGTCATCCCGACGCGCGGCTGTCCGGTCGTGAGGTCGACGCGAACCACGACCCCGCGGCTGTTGTCCGGCTGGACCTTCTCGGGGTCCATGATCCGCAGCGTCTTGCGGTCGAGGTCCATGTCGACGATCGCGCCGGCCAGCAAGTCGAAACCGATCAGGCCGGCGACGTCCGCATCGAAGGTTCCGCGCTCGTCGAGCCCGGTGACGACCAGGACGTCGTGCAGGACGTTCGCACCGAACGCGATCGTGTCGAGCTTGTAGACGTTCGCGCTCGCGTTGCCGCCGCCGCCGATCCCGCTGATCTCGGTCTTGCCGGCGCGCTTCGCGCCGGCGCGGCGCGCGAACGTATCGGTCATCGCGATCCCGTCGGCGCCGGTGTCGAGGATGAACTTGCCCGGCACGCCGTTCACCGTCGCGCCGACCAAGATCCGCGACGTCGTCAGTTCGAGCGGAACCGCCGCTGCGCTCGCGTCGAAGGTCCACGTCGCGGTTTGCTTCGGCGGGTGAAGGTCGTCGTCGGTCACGGTTCCGTTCGCTTCAACGTTCGTGTACGCGTAGACCGATTTCTCGCCGGTGTAGCGCCACGACGACATGACGCGTTTGCCGCCGCCGGTATCGGTGTAGCCGAGGACGTCGAAGCGGGTTTCGTACTTCCCGTTCGGATCGAGGACGGCGCGCTTGAACGCGCCGGTCGCGGGATCGACGGCGAGCTCGGCGGCGACGCCCACTTCGGGCTGCACGCGAACCCACGTCACTGCGGTACCGTCGATCGTCTCGCTGCGAACGACGCTCGCCGGCAGCGTGGTGAGCCGCTCGTCGAAGAGCGCACTGCGCGTATAGATGTAGCGGACCGGCTCGCCGAGCATCGGTACGGTGAAACCGTTCTCGTTCGACCACCACAGCACGCGGCCGGTGAACCCGTTCTGCACCGTTCCCGCGCTCGCCGACGCGTTGACGAGGCGGAAGACCGGCCCGCGGTGGAACGCCGCCAACTGCGCGGTGACGCGCCCGGCGTAGGTGACCGTGCCGGACTCGCGCAGCGTCTTGATCGCGCCGTCGCCGTCTTGCCAGCCGACGTACGCACGGTGCTTGGCGAGCAGCGCGCCGCCGTCGTCCGCCGCCGCCGTGGCCGGAGCGGTCCGCACGGAAGCTGCAAGCACGGCAAACGCCGCGGCGATGAGAATCACCCGCTGAATCATACGGCATGGTTGGCGGTATCTTGCCACGGAGCCCTGCCTGGGCGTTGCAGCTTTGGAGGGTCTTGACGGGTTCTGGATAATCGACGTCCGGTTCGTAAGGCCGGACGAAAGGCTCGGTAGCTCAGCGGTAGAGCGGGGGACTCATAAGCCCTAGGTCGTAGGTTCAAATCCTACCCGAGTCAGATTTTTCTCGAGGTAACGATATGTCGACGATCCCCTGCGATTTCTGCCCGCACCCGGTTGACCGGGCGCAAATGGAAGAGATCGAAATCAGCCACTACGTGCCGGACAGCTCGGGGGACGATTTGGCGTACGCGCGGACGTATTTCTTCGGTCATCCCGACTGCGTTCGCAAGTTCTACCGAGGGCTCGTCGAACACAAGCTCGACCTCTTCAAGCACATCCCCACCACCGGCCCCACCGGCCCCGCCACCACCGAAGACCGCGGCCGCTAGGTAAGGCCCGAGAAATATCTCGCCATTGCTCGCAATGCCGGAAGGCTGACCCGCGTCGTACGCGGGTCATGCCGACGCCGTTAGCGAGCCGCAGGCGAGATAACGGCTGCTCCCGTAGCTCAATTGGATAGAGTGTCGCCCTCCGAAGGCGAAGGTTGCCCGTTCGAGCCGGGCCGGGAGCACATTTCCCCAGCGCCCTCGGCCGAGGACGAGCGCTGGGTCCGCCGCGCGATCGAGCTCGCAGCCGGCGCCGCCGCAGCCGGCGACGTCCCGATCGGCGCGGTGCTGGTCGTCGACGGCCGCGTTTTCGAGGCAAAGAACGAGAAGGAAGCTCGGCCGGACCCGACCGCCCACGCGGAGATGCTGGTCATTCGGGAAGCGGCCGAAGCGCTCGGCCGCTGGCGCGTCGGCGGTACGCTTTACGTGACCAAGGAGCCCTGTCCGATGTGCGCAGGCGCGGCCGCGGCCGCGCGGATCGAACGGCTTGTCTACGGCTGCCGCGACCCGAAGGGAGGGGCGGCGGGGTCGGTCATCGATATACTCGGATCGGCCGCCGTGAACCACCGCGTCGACGTGATCGACGGAGTGCTCGCGGACGAAACGGCCGCGCAGCTTCGCGAGTTCTTCGCGAGGAAGCGGCGTTGACCACGGAGAGGTGGTCGAGTGGTTGAAGGCACCCGCCTCGAAAGCGGGCGTGCGTTGATAGCGCACCGTGAGTTCGAATCTCACCCTCTCCGCCACATTACGAGCGCGACGATCGCACGATCGCCGCGCTCGTTTACTTCCGCTCCCAGCTTCCGCTGAGCGAAACGGAAGCGCGCTCGAAGCAACGTCTTCTAGGATAGGTGCACGAACGGCCGTTCTCTCTCGCCGTCCTCGGAAGCGAGGTACTTCGTGCGACCGTCTCTTTTCTTTGCGTTCGCGGTGCTGAGCGCATCGCTTGCGGTATCCGCTTGCGGCCACGGCGGCGGCGGCAGGTCGTGTCCCGGCGACGACGGATGTCCTCCCGACTTCGTGCCGATCGTCATCGACACGCCGGACCCGCCCCAGGATCCGCCGACGAACGTCCCCGAGGTGACGCTCACCCCGGATCCCACCGACCCGCCGAATCCGAGCAACGTGGTGCGCACGCCGGCCCCGCGTTCGCCGCACGGCCGGCGCGCGGTGCTCAGCGTCCGCGGCCGCACCATCGCGGTTCCGTAGTTCTACGGACGCTGCGCGGGCGCCGCCGCTCTACAGTGAGTGCAACTCGCTGTGGAGATCGCTCGATGCACCTGGTGTCCGTTATCCTGATCGACGCGCTTTGGGTCGTTGCCTGTCTGTTCGCGGTGGATTTGATCTCCGGTTTGATTCACTGGGCCGAGGACACGTGGACGGCGCCCGGCGCCTCGAAGCTGTTCGACAAATGGGTCGTGCTCGACAACATCGAGCATCACCGCCGGCCGGGGGCGATTCGTGCCGGCCACTACTGGGCGACGAACCGCGTCTGCATCGCGCTCTCGCTGTTCGCGGGCGGCGTGCTGATGCTCTTCCACGTGCACGCGTGGCAGGCGTACTTCATCGTCGCGCTCGCCTCGCAGGCGAATCAGGTTCACCTGTGGTCGCACAGCGCGAACCCGCCTGGACTCGTTGCGTTCTTGCAGCGCTTCGGGATCCTGCAGTCACCGGCGCATCACGCGGAGCACCACAAACGACCGTACGCGAGCCGGTTCTGCACGATGACGAATTACTTCAACCCGCTGCTCGACGAGGTTCGGTTCTGGCGCGGCCTCGAATGGCTGATCGCGTCGTGCGGCGTGACCGTGCGGCGGGCGACCGCGGCGCGCGGCGGCTACTGAGCCAGCTTCGGATCGCTCGGCGTCGCGGGGAAGCTGAAGTCGCTGTTCGTCGCGTCGGCGGTCGCGGTGACGCGGCCTAGGCGCAGCGGCCCGAAGAAGGTATGCGTGTACGTCGCGTGCGTCACCAGCCAGTGTCCTTGAATCACCTGGTAGTCGGTGGTGAAGACGGTGGTCGGGCCTGAGTAGACGACGCGCGTCGGCAGGTTCGTCGCGGTGTCGACGTAGACGTCGTGGATGTAGAAGTCGGAGTTGTTCCCGCGGGTCAGCGTCTGCAGCGGATCCATCAGCAGGTGCGCGATCCGGTCGTTCGAGTCGACCGCGTAGGTGGCGTGGTAGTAGCGCAGCATCACCACCACGACGTCGGCGGTCGAGGTCGCGCGCGGGTCGGTGAACGTGATCGGCGGTCCCGGCTCGACGTAGCTGAGCATGTCGCGGCGGTTGCCGTTGAACGTCACCTTGAAGTACGAGAGCGCGTCGAACGTCGGGATCAGCGGGAAGCTGTGCGCGTACTGGCGCTGCCCGCGTGGGAGGTCCTGCAGGACCGCGAAGTCGTCCCTCGTCCGCGACTCGACCTGGCGCGAGATCGTCTGGTGCTTGCGGAGCGACGGGACGTCGACGACGACGTCGGTCTTGTACGCGATGTAGGGCGGGGAGTACGTGAACGCGGCCGCGGCGGCGTTCGCGGCCTGCCGGAACTGAACGTCGGCGGCGATCACGCGAGCTCGGAGGGGTGGGCGACGGGAGCGATCAAGTGCGGCGTCATCGTGTCGGACTCTTCGCGAACAACGTACAGGGCTTCCGCTCCGTTCCCGGCGGCCCCGCGACCCCGGCGCGCGGCGGGCGCGTGAGGCGCTTCGCCGAGCGCTGCACGTTCGCGTTCGAGGTCGCTCCGGCGGCGTTCTGGCGCGCGGTATCCGACACCGATGCCGTGAACCGTGACGCGGGGCTCCCGCCGGTTCGCTTCACCTACGAGCCGCGCGCCGACGGGCTCCCGGCAGTCGTCGCGCACGGCCGGCTCGGGCCTCTCCCGATCGTGTGGGAGGAGCCGCCGCTCATGTGGGAAGCGCCGCGGCGCGTCGCGGTCGAGCGGCGCTTTCGCGGCGGACCGTTCGCACGGTTCTTCAGCGAGATGCGGATCGAGCCGGACGGCGACGGCGCGCGGATCGAGCACGCGGTCGAGCTCGATGCGCGCGGCAGCGTAGGCGCGCTGCTCGCGCCGCTCGTCCTCGCGCGCGGCCGCGCCGGTGCGCGGCGCGCGTACGAGCTCGCGGCGCAACGCGCGCGCGAGAGCGTTTTGGAGGTTCCACCGGCGAGCGCGGCGCGCGTGGCGCGCTTCGTCGACGCGTTTGAATCGCTCCGCCCGCACACCGAGCACGAGCCGGAGATCGCGGCGCGGTTGGCGTCGTTCGTCGAGCACGCCGCCGACGGGCACGTCGTGCGGATGCGTCCGTACGTGCTGGCCGACGCGTGGGGACTGCCGCGCGAGCGCGTGCTGGCGGCGATGCTCGCCGCGACCCGCGGCGGGCTGCTCGACCTCTGGTGGACGGTCGTCTGCCCGAGCTGCCGCGGGCAGAGCACCCGCGTCCTGTCGCTTTGGCACATCGGCGCGAGCGCGTCTTGCGATGCGTGCGGGATCGTGTACGACGCCGAGTTCGACCGCAACGTCGAGGCGACGTTCGACGTGCGCCCGTTCGAGCGCAGCGCCGATCCGCGGGCCTACTGCTTCGCCGGCCCGCACACCGCGCGCCAGACACTCGCGCAGTGCACCGTTCCGGCGAACGCGATGACGATGCTCGACGTCGTCCTGCCGAAGGGCGCGTACGTCGTGCAAGCGCTCCCCGACCGCGCGGCCCGGATCACCGTCGAGGACGACGCCGGCGCCGCGACGCTCGACGTGCGGCTCGACGACCGCCGCGTTCGCGCGTTCAGCTCCGCGGTGCGCAGCGGCTCCGTGCGGGTGCAGATCGCGAACCTCTCCTCCCGCGAAGCGGTCGTGCGCGTCACCGAAGCCGACCTTCCCGGCGCGCTCGCTACCGCCGCCGAGGTCACGGCGCTGCAGACGTTCCGTGAGCTGTTCCGCGGTGAGGTGCCGCGCGAGGGTGTCGAGTTCGCGATGCGCTCGCTGACCGTTCTCTTCAGCGACATCGCCGGTTCGACGCGGATGTACGCCGAGGACGGGGACGCGCGCGCGTTTCACCTCGTGCGCGAGCACGTCGACGCGCTCCGGGAGGTGGTCGCGCTGCACCGAGGTGCGATCGTCAAGACGATCGGCGACGCGGTGATGGCGGTCTTCGCCGACCCGCGCGACGCACTCGAGGCGGCGCTGCGGTTCGGCCGTGCCGCAGCGCCGTTAGAGCTGCGGGTCGGGCTGCATCGCGGGCCGTGCATCGCAATGTGCGCGAACGACCGGCTCGACTACTTCGGCGCGACCGTGAACCTCGCGTCGCGCATCGCGCACGCGGCGGGGCCCGGCGAGGTCCTGATGACGACCGCGGTTGCCGACGACGCGCGGGTCGCGGCGGTGCTGCCCGACGGCGAGCGCGGAACGGTGACGCTGCGCGGGATGCTGCATCCGGTCGAGGTCGTCCGCGTCGCGAGCGCGGTCGCCGCGCGGTGAGCGAGTTCAGCCCGCTCTACGACGATCCGGCGCTGGCGGAATCGTACGCGCGCGTCAGCGCGCAGAATCTCTACAACGCGGCGTACGAGCGCCCGGCGGTGCGCGCCGTGCTCGGCGACGTGCGCGGGTACGACATGCTCGACGCGGGCACGGCCGGCGGCGAGCACGCTGCGTGGCTGATCGAGCACGGTGCGCGCGTGGTGGCGCTTGACGCGAGCGAGGCGATGGTGCGGCTCGCCCGCGCGCGGCTCGGCGACGCGGTCCCCGTGCTGCACGCCGACCTCGCGCAGCCGCTACCGCTCGCGAATGCGTCGTTCGACGTCGTGCTCTGCTCGTTGACGCTGCACTACCTGGAGGACTGGGACTCCCCGCTGCGCGAGTTCGCGCGCGTGTTGCGCCCGCGCGGGCGGCTCGTTCTTTCGACGCACCATCCGTTTCAGACCGCCGAGATGGTCGACGACTATCACGCGACGGCGCTCGTCGACGACGCCTTCGGCGGCTTCGCCGGCCGGCCGGTTCCGGTGCGCTACTATCATCGCCCGCTGACGGCGATCGTCGCCGCCTTGCGCGCGGCGGGGTTCGTGCTGCGGGGTCTGCACGAGCCGCGGCCCGGCCCGGAAGCCGACGCGCACGACGAGGACGCGGTCGCGGAGCTGCGCACGCGGCCATGGTTCTTGATCGCCGATGCGGAAAGCGCGGCGCGATGAGCTACGGAGAGAAACCGTTCGAACAGTTTCGGATCGGCGACGCGGCGACGTTCTCGAAGACGATCTCGGAGGCCGACATCCTGCTGTTCGCGGCGGTCAGCGGCGACAACTACCCGCTGCACGTCGACGCCGAGTACGCCAAGACGACGCGCTTCGGCGAGCGCGCCGCGCACGGGATGCTCACGGCGTCGCTGCTTTCGACGGTCATCGGGGATCTGCTGCAAAAGCCGGGCGGGATCTACGTCGAGCAAACGCTGCACTTCCGGCGCCCCGTCTTCATCGGCGACACGCTGACCGCGCGCGCAGAAGTGACGGAGCTGATCCCGGAGAAGCGCCGGATGCGCGTTCGCACGGCGGTCGCGAACCAGCGCGGCGAGACGGTCCTCGCCGGCGAGGGCGTGATCCAGAAGGACGAGCGCTAGAACAGTGTCTGCGGGGGCGCCATTGGCTCGATCGCGCGCGGGTCTTCGAACGTGGTCCGGTTCATCTCCGGCGTCACCGGGGACGAGCGCATTCGTGCCGTGTCGTACGGGACAATCGTGCCGAGCGCTTCGCCGACGTCACCGTGCAGCCAGCGGTCGATCGCGCCGTCGTCGAGGATCGCCGGCATCCGGTCGTGGAAGGCGGTGAGCAGCTCGTTCGGCTGGCAGGTGACGATCGTGCAGGTCTCGACCTTCGCGTCCTTCGGTCCCCAGCGCTCCCACAATCCGGCGAACGCGAACGGCGCGGCGTCGTCGAGCGTGAAGTAGTACGGCTGGCGTTTGTTCTTCGGGCCGGTCCACTCGTAGAAGCCGTCGGCGAAGATCACGCAGCGGCGCTGCTGCAGCGCGTGGCGGAACGCCGGTTTCTCAGCGAGCGTTTCGGCGCGCGCGTTGATCATCGTCTGTCCGATCGAGAGGTCGCGCGCCCAGAACGGGACGAGCCCCCAGCGCAGCGCGACGATCTCGTTCGTGCCGTCGTTGCGCGCGGCGAGGACGTCCTGCGTCGGCGCGATGTTGTACCGCGGCGGCCAGTTCTTCCGCATCTTGAACTGCGGATAGCGGTCGGCGACCCGTTCGGGACCGGCAAGCGAGAATCGCGCGCACATCAGACGGCGTCGAACTCCGCGAAGGTCGGGCGCCGTCCCCGCGGCTCATCCGGTTCATATGCGTGGGGCTCGACAAATCCGACGCGGAGCGGGCTATTACGGTGGAGGAAGAGCAGCGCCGTGTCGCGCGCGATCGGGGTCAGGGCACGGTGCAGATCCTCGCGCGCGACGGCGTCGAGCGCGTCGTATCGAGCGCGTTCGATCTCATACTCCACGCTGATCGGTTCGTTGCCCGCCGAGGACATCGACGTGAATTGGACGTCGAGCTCGCCGAGTGCGCGGGCGCCGGTGGCCATCGACGCCAGAGCGTGTGGTGGAAAGTCGGCGCTGCGAAGCTCTTCAGGCATGGCGAACCAGTTGCCGGCGAGCGACGTGTAGGCGAGTGTCCCATCGCGCACGACGAGGAGCAGGGCGACGGCTCCGGGCTCGGCACGATAGAGATGGATCTCGAGATCATTCAGCTTGCCGATGTCGACCGCGGTGACGGACTCGAACGCCGGCAGGGCGGCGCCTGCCTCTGCGGCGGCCCGCTGTTCCGGCGGGAGCTTCGCGCTTTCTGCCTCCGCGTCGCGGCGCTGCCGCTCCGCCCACGGCGCGGCGTGAGGCGGAAACGGCGGCGCTGAAAAGTCACCGCTTGCGTACCCGTCCAGGACCGCGCGGGCGAGAGCGTCGATCTCCATCAAGGCGGCGATTCGCGGGTGCTCGGCGGGGCACCGCTTCGGGTATGGCGGTCACGCGCATCGTGGTCGCGGAGGACGACGCGTCGATCCGCGAGCTGCTTGTCCATCATCTGGAGCGGGACGGGTTTCTGTGCGAGCAGGCGCCGGACGGCCCGCAAGCGCTGCGGCTCGCGCGCGGCGGCGCCGACGTGCTGATCCTGGACCTCGGCCTGCCGATGCTCGACGGGTTCGAGATCGTCCGCGCGTTGCGGCGGGAAGGACGCGCGTTGCCGATCCTGGTGCTGACGGCGCGGACCGAGGAGATCGACCGCGTCGTCGGGCTGGAGATCGGCGCCGACGACTACGTGATCAAGCCGTTCTCGCCGCGCGAGATCGTCGCGCGCGTCAAGGCGATCGCGCGCCGCTCGAACTTGACGTTGAACACGGCGCCGGTCTTGTTGCGGTTCGACCGGCTCGAAGTCGATCAAGCGGCGCGCGAGGCGCGCGTCGACGGCGTCGACCTCGGGCTCAAGCCGCGCGAGTTCGCGTTGCTGCTCGAGCTCGCGCAGAGTCCGGGAATCGCGCTCTCGCGGCAAGAGCTGCTCGAACGCGTGTGGGGCTACGAGTTCGACGGCGAGATGCGGACCGTCGACACGCACGTGCGGCGGCTGCGCCGGACGCTGGAAGAGCACGGCATCGCCTCGCTGCTGCAGACCTGTCACGGCTTCGGGTACAAGTTTGCACGCGCCTGAGGCGCGCGGTCTGCTCGAGCGGCTCGGCGCGTTCGAAGCGCGTCTCGCCATTGCCGCGCGCGAGCCGCGGCCGGTGCTGGTGGTGCGGCTTCCGGAGCTCGAACGCGTCGCGTGGCGGCGCGGCCTTCGGGCGGCGCGCGCGCTCGAGCGGGCGGCGACCGCGGCGTTTTCGACTGCCGTCTCGAGCGTGCTGCGCGCCGGCGATCTCGTCGCGCACGACGGCGGCAGCGACGTGTTCGTCGCGGCGCTGCTCGCGCCGACGCGCGACGGCGGATCCGTTCCGGCGCCGGTCGACGCGCGGACCGCGCTGGCGCGGATCGCCGCGGCGATGGAGAGCGCGACGCGGCTAGAGGTGCACACCGGCTGGACGACGTTCGATCGAACCGCCGACACCGGCGCGATCGACGCGCTGGTCGAGCGGGCGCTCGCGCGCGGCGCGCAAGAACGCGAACGATACGCGTTCTTCTCGTCGGTCGGCCACGAGCTGCGCACTCCGCTCTCCTCGATCCGCGGCTACCTGGAGACGCTCCTCGACGACGGCGTCGACGCACGAACGCGCGAGCGCTTCGTGCGGATCGCCTACAACGAGTCGTTGCGGCTGAGCCGATTGGTCGAAGGGATGTTCGAGATCTCACTGCTGGACTTGCGCGACGTCGGATCGCAACCGGCGAGCGGTTCGCTCGCTCGTGCGCTCGAGGCGGCACGCGACGCGTGCGCCGCCAACGCGGCGGCGCGGAGGATGGCCGTTGAGATCGCGGACGCGCCTGTGATCGACGTCGCGATCGACGTGGACCGTCTCACGCTAGTGCTCGTGAACTTGATCGACAATGCGGTGAAGCACGGCCGCCCGGGCGGCGGCGTGTTCGTCGGCGTCGACACAACGGATCGGCGTTTCGTGCGCGTTACCGTCGACGACGACGGCGCGGGGATCGCGAGCGCCGACCGTGACCGTGTATTCGCGCTCGGCGAACGCGCCGCAACGACGGCTGGCGGCAGCGGCATCGGCCTCGCGCTCGTCCGGCTGATGCTGGAGCGCACCGGGGGCCGGGTCGATCTCGAGCAGTCGCCGCTCGGCGGAGCGCGATTCGTCATTGCCGTGCCGCGCGTCTGCGAGACTTCGCCATGATCGAGCGAACGGAACGGGCCCGCGGCGCCGCGGCAACAGTCCTTGACTCGGGAGCTCGAATGGCTTACTCTTCTGCCAAATGGCAGGCAAGAAGGTGACGAATGAGACCAGCCCTAGCCTGACCACGCCCGCTTCTTTTCGAACGCATCTTACCGGCCCCGGCGATAGCCTTGCCATCCGCAAGAAGATAACGCAAAGCGGAGTCAGCGGTGCCCTCTTGCGGTCGCTTCGAGAGCGGCTCGGCTTGACGATTGCTGACATGGCACGCATTCTGGGCGCGGGTGAGCGAACGATCATCCGCAAGGAGCAGCAACGGATGGCGCTCTCGCCGACGGAGGCCGATCGCGCATACCGGCTCGCGCGGATAGCCGATTTGGCGACGGACTTGATAGGCGATGAGGCTAAAGCGTTGTCCTGGTTGCGCGCGCCCAGCACCTATCTCGGTGGCGAAACGCCGCTTTCGATGCTCGATACCGAGATAGGAACCGACCTCGTCGCTGAATCGCTGTACGCGATCGCCTATGGCGGCGTCGCGTAGGTGCGCATCTGGCGCCTGACTCGAGAACGCTTTGCGCGAACCCCCTTTGACGGTATCGGACCCGCGCGTGGAGGAGGTCGCTGGAACAGCCGTGGGACGTATGTCGCCTACGCGGCATCGTCTAGAGCCCTCGCGATTCTGGAGGTGCTCGTGCACATCGATCGTGAGTTCGCGCCGAGCGACCTTGTTTTCGTCGAAGCGACGATTCCGGATGAAACGATCGAGACGCTCGATGTGTCCGCACTGCCTCCAAGATGGAGAACCGAACCGCCACCACCGGCGTTGCGCGAAATCGGCGACGATTGGGTGCGCGCGGTACGGTCGCTTGCGCTGCGGGTCCCATCCGCCATCGTTCCTGATGAGGTGAACCTCTTGGTGAATCCGGCTCATCCGCGTTATTCGGAGATTCGGATCGAAGGGGCACCTCAACCCGCCGTCCTCGATCCCAGGCTATTTACATGAGGTGCTGCACCGTCAACTGATCTCATCGCCCTTGTTGAAACGAGCTCGCGTGTCGGTGACCCGTTCGACGTACTTCAAGAAGATCGAGAAGTACTGGGCTGCATCGCAGGCGATCGCCACGTCGCCATTCTCGTTGTCATAGCGCACGAGAACGGGCCGGCCATCATGCCTGGTGATGCCGCAAACACTCTCGAACCATTTGGACTGGATCTCGAAAAGCCGGCTCGATCGCGTATTCGGGTCGTTCGCGCCGACGATCGCGCAGACGAGCGTTCCCGGATTCGACCGGATCTCGAAGTACACGCGATCGGTGCCCTGGCCGAGCGCGTCAAGATAAACCGATATAGCGCCCGGGCGCGCTTCGAAGCCGTCCTCGTCGACGGGGGGAAGCTCCTCGATGGTCAGGTCCTCCGGCGTGTTCGGCGCACGCCCTCGCACCGAAACGCGAACATCGAGAGCGGCTGCGCCCACGATGTCTGCTGGAACGTCTTGGAGGATTCGTTCCAACTCGACAGCAAACTCGACGATCAGATCACGCGCGTTCGCAACTGCTCGATCCCGTGCCGCAATGGCCTTTGTCATCTCTTCGAGCTGCTTAGCGAGCTGCATATTGTCGTCCATCGGTCTTCTCGCGAATTCGTTTGGAGAGCACCGCCGGGATCGCCTTCTGCGCCCGCCGCGGGCGGAGGAAGCGCGCGTTTTACAATCGCGTTCTTGTCGCTCGTATGACCCCATCGTAGGCGTCAACGCCGGGCAAAGAGATCAGGAGCCGGCGACGGTCGCGGTGCAGCGTTCGACGTCCACCGTTCCGGCGGCGCGGATCGCCGGCGTCGCCAGCGTTCCGACGACGTAGACGTCGCGTAGCTCCAGCGGCGGCGCGAGGCCGGCGATTCCGCCGATCGAGAGACGGCGTATTCCGGTGAAGTCGATCGCGGGCGCCAGCGTGACGTTCTCGCGCGCGCCGTAACGGTCGGTGAATCCGAGGCGCAGCGCTTCGCCGTTGCCGTCGCCGGCGACGTCGCATGCGACCGCAAGGAGCGTGCCCGTGATGCGCGGCGGTGCGGCGCGCGCGTACGCGGCGCGTCCGCCCCGCGAGAAATCGTACCGTATGCGCACGCCGTCCGCGAGCCGTTCCACGGCACCGAGTCCGCCCGGTGGTGCCGTTGCGAAGATCCACGGCGCGTCATCGCCGGCCGCCGCGACCGAAAAGGGCACCTCGTGCCTGCCGACAGGGATGCGCGCCGAGGCGTGCGCACGTCCCACCCGTACAGTGACGAACGCGTCCGTGCTTCCGACGATGAGCTGCCCATCGCGGCGAAGGCGCGCGTTTCGGACGCTCCAGCGGGCGCGGTTGCCAACGGTTACCGGTCTGCCGCGCGCGTCCCATGCGCTCAGCGTGAGCCGCTGGAGCTGACCGGCCGACGGGTTGACGTGCGGCGGTCCGATCGCCAAGCGTGCGACGTCGCGCACGACGCGCACCGGAACGTCCGCTCCGACGCCGTCGCGCTCGACGTGCAACATCGTGGTCGCCGAATGATGTCCGACTTGCACGATGCCGCTTGGCGCAAGGCGCGCGACGATGTCCGTGCGGCTGCGCGCCTTTCCGGAACTTGCACGGACGTGCCAAGGACCGTGCGCATCGCCGAGCGCGTGACCGGCGGCGTCGACGATGTGTGACGTCAGCCGAACCTGCACGCCGGGGAGCGCCGTGATCCGCGCGGGCCGCACGACCAACGCAGCCGCTGGGCCGATCGGCGCATCGCTGTAGACGAAGAAACCGTCCGCGACCGGCCGTTCCACGCCGTCCGAGGGCGCATTGACGACCGCCGGCTGATCGTCGCCGAGCTTCCGCGCGACGAGCGCCGATGAACCGCCGCTGTCGAGCAGCATCGCATCGGCGGCTCCCAGGGCGCGCAACAGCGCGTACAACTCGTCGCGGTTCACGCCGATCGAACGTGACGGTGCGCGCCCGTCGATCACCATGAGCCCGACCTTGCGCGAGCGGAAACGCACCAGCACCGACACCGGGATGCGCATCGCGCGATCAGCGTAGTTCGTCGAGCCGGTATCGTCGACGATCTTGCCGTCGTGCACCAAGACCGGTCCGCCGCCGATCGCCGTTTGCACGCCGCTATTCGCAGCGGGACCGGAATCGAAGCGCCCGACAAGGACGTCGCCGTCGCGCGCGATCCCGAATGCCGGCCGGGCCCCGCCTGGATGGATCACGTGCCCGCTGCGAACGACCGCGCCGATCGGCCCGCGGCCGGCGCCGACCGCGTAATAGTCGCCGTTGATCCCCGCCACCGCGCCGGTGCGCTGCGCCATCGACGTCACCGACTCGAGCCCACCGCCGAGCGTGTCGCGCGCTAGCACGGTGTCGAACCGGACCCAGCGGTTCGCCGGATCTGCGATCACGAGCGCGATGCGAATCGGTCCCGCCGCGGTGAGGATCCCATAGGTCTCGCGCTCGATGCCGGGCGCGATCGTTTCACGCGTGAGATCGCACGCGATGACCTTGGGAAACGGCGGCCCCGGCGAGAGCCGCATCGGAAGCGGCGCCGCGTCCGCCGGCTGCCCGAAAGACACGGCGCACGCAAGGACGGCACATCCGAAAAGAACCGCTGCTCGAGCGCGGTGCCGTGCCG
>DASZGA010000272.1:0-3350 GCA_035939295.1 Candidatus Elarobacter sp.
CATCATCGATCCGGAAGGCGTCCTGCGCTACGCGGTCGTGACGAACGACAACGTCGGCCGCTCGGTCGAGGAGACCCTCCGGGTCCTCCAGGCGCTCCAGACCGGCGGGCTCTGCCCGGCCGAGTGGACCCCCGGCCAGCAGACGCTGACGATCGCGGCCTAGTCCATGCCGCTTCGTACCGGAACGGCGCTGCCGGCGCTCGACGGCGTCGCGACCTGGATCGGCCAGCCGCCCTCGAGCGACCAGCTCGCCGGCCGGCCGGTCCTGATCCACTTCTGGTCGGTCTCATGCTCGATCTGTCACGACGTCGCCGCCGAGGTCGCGCGCTGGCAAGCGGAGTACGGCCCGCGCGGGCTGGCGGTCCTCGCCGTCCATCAGCCGCGTGGACCCGAAGAGCTCGACGTCGCCAAGGTGACCGAGGACGCTCGCGGCTCGATGGGGATCGGCTGGCCGTGCGCGGTCGACAACGAGCTCGCGCTGGTCCGGCGGTTCGAGAACCAGTTCGTCCCGGCGTACTACCTCTTCGACCGCGACCACAAGCTCGTCCACCGGCAAGCGGGCGACCGCGGTTTCGAGCGCCTGCACGAGAAGATCGACTCCGTTCTTTCCGACGAGCTCGCCGCGTAGACCGGCTCTTGCGCGGGCGTTCCGGATCGCCTACACTCTCGTGGTTGCGGAGCGGCTCAGGCCGGTCCGCGGCCCCCGTGCGCGAGTGGCGGAATTGGTAGACGCACTAGCTTGAGGGGTTAGCGGGAGCAATCCCGTGCTGGTTCAAATCCAGTCTCGCGCACCAATGCAAAGCAAAAAAAGTCTCGCGGTCCGATCGGGCCGCGAGGCTTTTTGCCTTGCGTTTGCCGGTATGTGGCTACTTCGGGAAGAGCTTTGCGGCCGGGAAGTCGTTGCGCTCGAGGCCGAGCAGCGAACGTGCGGTGTCCATGTACGTCACCGACTGGATCCGGCGCATGTGCGCGAGATTGCCGATGTTGTACGTTCCGACCGACGTCAGCGTGAGCGTGGCCCCAGACGGTGCTATCAGCTGCGTGATCCCGCAGCCCGGGACGAACGAGAGCTGGTAGTTGCTGCCCTGGAAGGCGTACTGCACCGTCGCTCCGGTCGTCGGCGTCGGGCACGCGCTTGCGCCCGGGACGCTGCCGACGGCGAGGACGGTTTGCGTTACGCCGGGATACGGCGTCGACACCGCACCTTGCGTGAGCGTGCTTCCGACCAGCAGCGGGGTGCCCGGCACGAGCGCAGTGCTGCCTGCCGAGATTTCTGTGTTCACGTTATAGCCTGACGACGACTGGGTGAGGGCGAGCCCGCCGATGAGGTTCGACTCCGGCGTGTTGTGGTCGACCAGCACGGTGTTGTGCAGCCCCGTCAAAGCCGCGCCGGCGAGAACCCACTCGCCGTTGACCTGGGACGGGTCGACGTAGACGGAGACGGTAATCGACTGTCCGCTATTGGTCCCTTGATAGTTCCAGCCGCGCGATGCAGAGAGCGCCATCATGTCGCCGCTGACGCTCGCGGGCGGAGGCGGCGGCGGCGGTCCGCCGGACGAACTGCCCCCGCCGCCGCACGACGATAGCGCGGCGCACAGAACAGCGGCCGCGAAAGCATGCCTTTTCAAAGAAATCACCCTTGAGAACAACGTGTGAAGTTTGTCGCCCCGTGTTGCGCGCGGGGCCGGCCGCGGCCTGGGTTCTATGGCGAAACTTGACTATCGCGGCGGCTTCTCGTGAAAGGACGTCCCTTCGCGAAACATCTGGAGGCGCGGCTTCGTAGTTTCGGGCGACCGGCATGAGAGGAACGGTCTGCTGATCATGTGGTTGACGCGCTTTTCTATTCAACGGCCCATCATCGTCGCGATGTTCTTCATCGCGCTGGCGGTGTTCGGCGCGATCTCGTACCTGAATCTCGGCAAGAACTCTCAGCCGAACGTGAACTTCCCGGTCGTCGTGGTCGTCGCGAGCTATCCCGGCGCGTCGCCGGCCGAGATGGAACGGCTGGTCATCAAGCCGATCGAAGACCAGATCGACGGGATCGAGCACCTCGACACGATGAACGCAACCGCACAATCGGGCTCCGCGGTCGTCGTCGCGCAGTTCCAGCTCGGCACCGACCTCGACTTCGCCGCGATCGACGTGCAGCGCCGCGTCGACACCGCGCGCCTCTACATGCCGAACGACCTCGACCCGCCGCAGGTGATCAAGAACGGCGCCGACGCGCCCGTCGTCACCTATGCCGTCGACTCGAAGACGCTCACTGCCTCGGCGCTCGCCGACGTGCTGAACGACCGCGTCATCTCCGACATCCGGCACATCCCGAACGTCGCGACCGTCAACTTGAGCGGCGCCGCGGTGCGCGAGTTCGACGTGCGCGCCGACCCGCTGCGGCTGATGGGCGCGAACGCCACCCTCACCGACGTCTTCAACGCGATCGCGCAGAACAACGCCAACGTTCCCGGCGGCCGCATCGACCAGCCGACGGTGGAACGCGACGTCTCCGTCCACGCGGAGATCAACTCGGCGGCCGACATCGGTGCGATCCCCGTTGCCGTGCCTGGCGGCGCGCAGAAGACGCTGACCGTGGGCCACCTCGCGCAAGTGACGGACACGCATCAGGAGCAGCGGCTCATCTCGCACATGAACGGTGCCCCGGGGCTGATCCTCGACATCAACCACACAATCGCTTCGGACGAGGTCGGCTCGACCAAGATCGTGCGCGCCGAGATGAAGAAGATCATGGACAAGTACCCGCAGATCGAGTTCCATGAGCTCTTCGCGCCGGCCGACTACAGCCAGGCCTCGCTCAACGGCGTGCTGCAGTCGCTGTTCGAAGGGATCTTCCTCACCGCGATCGTGCTGATGCTCTTCCTGCACGCGTGGCGGAACGCGGCGGTCGTCATGATCGCGATCCCGTCCTCATTGCTCGCGACCTTCATCACGATGCGGATCCTGGGGCTGACGCTCGACAACGTCTCGCTGATGGGGCTCTCGCTGATCATCGGGATCCTGGTCGACGACTCGATCGTCGTGCTGGAAAACATCGGACGTCATCACGATAACGGCGAACCGCCGGTGGAGGCCGCGATCAAAGGGCGCACGCAGATCGGTCCGGCAGCGGTGGTGATTACGCTCGTTGACGTCGTGGTCTTTCTTCCGATTGCATTTCTGCCGGGAACGGTTGGGCGGTTCTTGTCGGAGTTCGCATTGGTGGTCGTGGTTGCGACGCTGACCTCGCTCGCCGTCTCGTTCACCATAACGCCCTCACTTGCCGGCAACTGGTCGCTCTTTTCTAAATGGAAAGCGCCCTGGCCGATCGAGCGATTTGCGGAGGGCTTCGAGCGCCT
>DASZGA010000273.1:0-5026 GCA_035939295.1 Candidatus Elarobacter sp.
CGATCCGAATCGCGCAGCGCAGCTCGCCGTCGCTGAAGCGATCGCGCACGTTATCGCGGTCGGCGGACGCGCCGCCGGGCTCACGGACTGCTTGAACTTCGGCGACCCGACGGTTCCCGAGCAGATGGGAGAGTTCGTCGCTGCGGTCGACGGGCTCGCGCATGCTGCCCGCGAGCTCGGCGTTCCGTACGTCTCGGG
Organism: Candidatus Elarobacter sp.; assembly: GCA_035939295.1. Taxonomy (GTDB): domain Bacteria; phylum Vulcanimicrobiota; class Vulcanimicrobiia; order Vulcanimicrobiales; family Vulcanimicrobiaceae; genus Vulcanimicrobium. The sequence goes on from DASZGA010000273.1 coordinate 199, forward strand.
GAATGTCTCGCTCTACAACCGCTCCACGAACGGGAACAGCGTGGCGCCCTCGCCGATTGTCGGCTGCATCGGAACGGTTGCCGACGTCGCGCACGCCGCGACGATGGGATTCAAGCACGCCGGTTCGGCGATCGTCGTGACGGCGCCCCTCGATCTGCGCTTCGGTGGTTCGGTGATCGCCGAATTGCTCGGCGTCCGCTCGACGACGCTTCCGGAATTGCACCATCCTGCGTTCGCGCGGCAGTGCGCGCTCGTGCTCGAGGCACTCGAGCGCGGTGTCGCCGCGTCCGCGCACGCGATCGCCGACGGCGGCGCGCTCGCGGCCGTCGCGAAGATGGCGTTCGCTTCACACGCGCGCGTCGGTTTTCGCATCGACCCGCGTCCGGTCGCAGAACACGCAGGTCACGAAGCCGCGTGGTTCGCGGAGATCCCGGCGTTCGTTCTCGAAGTGACCGACGCCGTCGCATTCGCCGAGCTTACCGCTCGCCACCGTGTCGCCGCGTACGAAGCCGGCGAAACGATCGCCGAGCCGGTAGCTGTGATCGGCAACGAGCGAATCGCCATCGACGACCTTCGCGAAGCATGGGAAGCGCCGCTGCGCGACTTCTACGGAAGCGTCGCATGAGCGCGCGCGTCGCGATCCTGGTCTTCCCTGGAACGAACAGCGAAGACGAGACGCTCCGCGCGCTGCACGCGGTCGGGCTCGATGCGGAGCTCGTGCACTGGAGCAGGCCCGAGTCGCTGCGGCGGTTCGACGCGTTCGTCTTGCCGGGTGGGTTCGCGCACGAAGATCGCGTCCGCGCCGGCGCGGTTGCCGCACACGATCCGCTGATGGATCCGGTGATCGACGCGGCGCAAGCCGGGAAGTTCGTGCTCGGGATCTGCAACGGCGCGCAAGTTCTTGCCGAAGCGGGCCTGGTGCCGGGAACCGGCCCGCTGCGGCGGCCGACGGCGGCGTTCGCGCCGAACGCGAGCGGGAAGTTCATGTCCGTGCAGGTGCACGTGAAATTGTCCGTCGCACCGGAGCGCATACCGATCCTGGGCGGGATCGAAGCGAATGCCGTCATCCCAGCTTGGGCCGCGCACGGCGACGGCAGGCTTGCCGCGCCGCCCGACGAGCTGACGCGAATTGAGCGCGACGGCCATCTCGCGTTCGTCTACGCCGATGCCGGCGGCAACCAGGTTCCCGCGCCGAACGGCGCCGCGCTGGACTGCGCCGGGCTGGTCAACCGCGAAGGCAACGTGTTGGCGATCATGCCGCACCCCGAGCGCGACGCGTGGACGTTCAACCACGTCGACGCGACCCGCGACGCAGCGCGCGGCGTCACGCGCGCGATGCTCGCACCGTCGGGCGGGATCCGTTTCTTCGAGTACTTCGCCCGCGCGCTGGGCGCGAAGGTGCCGGCATGAGCGCGACCCGCACGTTTGCGATCTCGCTCACGATTCCCGACAATGAGGCCTTCACCGTGTACGAGACGCTCGAGGGCCTCGGCGTCCCGGTCGCGCGCGTCGTGCGCAGCGACATCTGGCAGTTCGAGGTCGACGGCAATGCCGGCGATCTGTCCGCGACGGTCGCGTCGATCGAGACGATCCACAACCCCAACAAGCACCGCTTGGCCGAACGGGAGTCGGACCGGCCGGTTCCGGGCGAGGTGTGGATCGCACCGCGCGACGAAGCTTCGTCGAACCTCGTGGCGGGACGCGCGATCCCAGGAGTTCGCGCCGTTCGCCGCCGCACCGCATGGCGCTTGCTCGACGACGCGGGTCGCGATCTCGCATCCGCCGACCTCGACCGGGCGGTCGAGACGTTTCTATGCAATCCCGCGTTCCAGATAGCTATACGAGAGTAATGGTGGACCGAGCATGACGATGATGGTAGAGCCCTTGCACCGCGCCTCCGAGCGCGGCAGCGGGGTCGGAGAGATGTACACGATCGCGACGCTCGGCTCGCACTCGGCGCTGCAGATTCTCAAAGGTGCGCACGACGAAGGGTTCAAGACGCTCGAGATCGCCAGCCGCGAGACGGAGCGGCTCTACCGGTCCTTCGCGTTCGTCGACGAAGTGATCACCATCGCGAAGTACAGCGACTTCATGGCGCTCGTCCCCGAGCTCGAGAAGCGCAAGATCATCATCGTCCCGCACGGCTCGTTCGTAGCGTATCTCTCGCTCGAAGAGCACAAGAAGATGCACATCCCATACTTCGGGAACAAGGCCGTGCTCGACTGGGAAGCGAGCCGCGAGCTGCAGCGCGACTGGCTGCTGCGCGCGGGGCTCAAGCTGCCGCGCCAGTTCAAAACGGGAGCCGAGATCGACCGCCCCGTCATCGTGAAGCTGTACGGCGCGCAAGGCGGGAAGGGCTACATGTTCCTGCGCGACGCGATGGACTTCGAGGAACGTGCAGGGCTGCTCGCGCGGCAGAACTACATCCTGCAAGAGTACATCATCGGCGTCCCGCTCTACATCCACTACTTCTACTCGCCGCTGACCGGGAAGCTCGAGATCATGTCGATGGACCGGCGCTACGAGACGAACGTCGACTCGCTCGGCCGCATTCCGTCGCAAGCGCAGGTCGGGATGGACCTCGACCCGTCGTACGTCGTCGTCGGGAACCAGCCGATCTCGCTGCGCGAGTCGATGCTGGCCGAAGCCTATCGGATGGGCGAGGACGTCGTCCGCGTGAGCCAGGAGATCTGCGGTCCGAAGGGGCTGTTCGGCGCCTTCTGCATCGAGACGATCATCACGCCGGACACGCAGTTCTACATCATGGAGATTTCGGCTCGGATCGTTGCGGGTACCAACCTGTTCATCGACGGTTCCCCGTACTCGTACCTGAACTACAGCGAGCCGATGTCCACCGGCCGCCGCATCGCCCGCGAGATCAAGAATGCTCTGCTCTCCAACTCGCTCAACGTGGTGCTCGACGATTCGACGGTCACCGATTCATAAGCTCGCCGCGGCGCTGCTGGCCGCCCTCGCCCTTGCGCTCCCGAGCGCGCCGGCAAGCGCCGCGCTCGACATCGATCCGCTGCAGCTCTACCGGCAGATGAAGGCGTCGTTCGACAAGGGCGCGGCCGCGGGCTGGCATCTCGGCGATCAGCTCGACTACTTCTCCACCGTGCTCGACGCCGGCCGCGGTTACGAGCTGCGCCGTCGCGACGATCCGCAGAACGTCGCGATCAAAGGGATCGCCGTCGACCTCGCATCGCAGCTGCACTACGATCCGCTGAACAGCAACGACGCGGCGGAGTGGTACGTACGGCTCGCGGCGCAGGCGTGGCAGAACGATCCGCAGCGCGGTCCCGCCGCGCAAGCGCTGATCGCGAAGATCGATGCCGAAGACGCCGACATCGGGCGGCTCGCGCGCGACGCCGATGCCGACGCCGACGCGCTCGCGAAAGACTATCCCGGCGACGTGCAAGGGCTGCTCGGCCAAGTCGAAGCCGACCTGCGTGCCTACAACCTCACGCAAGACGTGCGCTGGCGGACGCTCGCGCTGCAGCGCGCCGCGCAGGCGACGTTCCCGATCGGCTCGGTGCCGCAGGATCTCGGCAGGATGCTCTTCCCGATGGTCGACGCGGCGCGCAACGCCGGTCCCGGCTATTCGGCCGAAGAGCGCGAAGCGGCGCGGATCGTCGCCTCGCACCGCGCCTCGGCGCACGGGCTGCAGCTGATCGGCCATGTCGTCTCGCACGACAGGTATCTGGTGATCACCGCGCCGGCCGACGAGTACTTCGGCCAGACGAAGCTCTCGCCGATCGGCGTGCGCAACGAGCTGACCCGGATCGGCAAATACCTCGACGCCGGTTGGGGCGGGCGGATGACGAAGGAGACCGTGTGGGTCGTCGACTCGCTCGACGACTGGCAGCACCAGTACCCGCGCGACTACGAGCTGCCGCGGCTCTACAAACGGGTGTACGACACGCTCGCGCGCGAGGACACCCCGCAGGCCAAGGAAGCGCTCAAGCAAGTGCGCCGGACGCTGCTCGTCAACTATCCCACCTCGACCGAGGCGAGGGACTTCCTCTCGTCGTAGTGCGCTAGCGTGCCGTTCGACGTGACCGGGGCGCTTGCGTCCTACGATGCGAGCCGACTCACGCTGTGCTCGATCGGAAGCCACTCCGCGCTCGAGGTGGCCTCCGGCGCGCGCGCGCAAAACTTGCGCAACCTGATCGTCACCGAGCGCGGCCGCAACAAGACGTACGACACGTACTACGCGCGCCGGTTCGACGGCCCACCCCGCGGCTGCGTCGACGCGACGCTCGAGCTCGAGAAGTTTGCCGACGTGCTCGACGACGACGTGCAGCAGAAGCTTCAACGCGAGAACGTCGTCTTCGTGCCGAACCGCTCGTTCGAAGTGTACCTGCACCAGCGCTACTCGTACGCGGAGATCGAGGAGCGGATGCGCGTCCCGTTCTTCGGAAACCGGCGGCTGCTGCGCGCCGAGGAGCGCGACGAGCCGGAGAACCAGTACGCGCTGATGGATCGCGCCGGGATCCGGTACCCGCGCCGCATCGAATCGCCCGACGAGATCGACACGCTGGTGATGGTGAAGGCGCCGCACGCGAAGGTCTCGTTCGAGCGCGCGTTCTTCCTCGTGCGCAGCACGGACGAGTACACCGAGACGGCGCAGCAACTGATCGAGTCGGGGATCGTCACGCCCGACGGTTTGAGCGGCGCGGTGATCGAGGAGTTCGCGCTCGGGCCGACGATCAACTTGAACTTCTTCTGGTCGCCGGTGCTCGGCGAGCTCGAGCTGATGGGAACCGACACGCGCCGGCAGACGAACCGAGACGGGCTCATCGGCTTGCCGTACAAACAAGCGCGCGAC
>DASZGA010000274.1:0-3349 GCA_035939295.1 Candidatus Elarobacter sp.
AACACGGTCGTCTACTCGCACGACGTCGGGGTGCTCGTGAGCGAGCCGTCGGTCGTCGCGTACCGCACCAGCGACGACGCGATCGTCGCGGTCGGCCAGGCGGCGAAAGAGCTCGACGGCCGCACGCCGGGACGAATCCGCGTCGTGCACCCGCTCCGCGGCGGGACCATCTCCGACTTCCGCGGCGCCCACGCGCTGGTGAAGACGCTGGTCGACCGGGCGCTCGCGCGCGGACCGCGCGTCGCGCCGCGCGTGATCGCTTGCGTCCCGGGCTGCGCGACCGACATCGAGTGCAAGGCCGTCGAGGAGGCGATCCGCGCCGCCGGCCCGCGTACGACCGAGTTCGTCCCGCAAGCGGTCGCAGCCGCCGTCGGCGCCGGACTCGACATCACCGGGACGCGCCCCGCGATGGTCATCGACATCGGCGGCGGGACGACCGAGATCGCGGTGCTCACACTGTGCGGCGTCGTCGCGATGAACTCGATCAAGGTCGGCGGCGACACGTTCGACGCCGCGATCACGGCGCGGTTGCGCCACGAGTACTTCGGGATCGGGCCGCTGACGGCCGAGCGCTTGAAGATCGAGCGCGGCTTCGCCGGACGCGCGCCCGGCCGCGACGACTACGTCATCGCCGGAACCGACATGCGCAACCTGCGGCCGGGGAAACGCACGGTCTCCGAAGAGCTCGTCGCCGCCGCGATGCTCGACGGGATCGACCGCATCGCGCGCGCCGCTTGGTCGATCCTGGAAGCGACCCCGCCCGACCTCGCCGGCGAGCTGATGGAAGCGGGGATCGTGCTGACCGGCGGCGGTGCGCTGATCCCCGGACTCGCAGGCGAGATCGGCGCGCGCACGAACGTGCCGACGACCGTCGCCGACGATCCGCTGGGATGCGTCGCGCGCGGCGCCGGCGAGATTCTTGCGTCGCCAGGTCTGCTCGAGCGGTTGCGGCCGCACGCCGACCGGTTGACGAGGTGGTACCAATCGTTACGAATCGGGATGAGAGAAAGCTATTCGCGATAATCGGAGCGGTCATCTTGGCTGCTCTCGTCGCGCTTCTCCAAATCGACTTCGCACGCGCCGGTAAGACCTCACCGCTCACGGTGATCGTCACCACCGTCAGCGCGTATTTTCAGTTCGCCGCGTCGTGGATCGTGCACGGCGTGCGCGGCGGCGCCGACGCGGTCGCGCGCACCCCCGGGCTCGCATCCGAGAACGGCAAGCTGCGCGCGCAGAACGCAGCGCTGCTGAAGCAGAACGACGAATTGCAGGAGCGCCTTGCGCGCGTCCCGGCCGCGCAGGATCTCGCCGCCGCGCGCTTCGCGCACCCCGACGGGATCGAAGCGACGGTGATCGGCTACGACCCCGAGGCAACGATGCACGTCGTGACGATCGACCGCGGCGCGAAGGACGGCGTGCACCGCGACGACGGCGTCGTGACCGGCAGCGGCGTCGTCGGACGAATCGTCGAGGTGTCGCCGCTCAGCTCGAAGGTCTTGCTCGTCACCGACGCCACCTCGAAGCTGCCCGCCGTCGTGCAGCACGGCCGCTGGTGGGCGATCGCCGTCGGCACCTCGACGCGCGTGAAGCTGCAGTACGTCTCGCAGGACGCGAAGCTGCACGTCGGCGACCGCGTCGTGACCGGCGAAGGGCGCTCGTTTCACGCCGGAATCTTGATCGGCCGCATCAAGCAGGTCGAGCCGACCTCCGCCGGCGCGCTCGACCAAACCGCGATCGTTCAACCTGCCGCCGATCTCGGAGCGCTCTCGCGTGTCCTCGTTCTACCGTAGAACCTACCGCAGCATCGAGATCTCGGTCGGGCCGGCGTATTGGCCGGTGCTCGGCTGGACCGCGCTGCTCGCGTTCGCGCAGACCGTCGTCGTCCCGCTGTTCGCGTTTCGCGGCGCGGTGCCGTCGCTGGTCACGATCGCGGTCGTGCTGTACGCGTCGCGTGCCGGCGCGCGCCGCGGCGCGCTGCTCGGCCTCCCCGCCGGCCTGCTCGAGGACATCTTCGCCGGAACCGGCGGCGGCTGGACGATCTCGACGACGATCGTCGGTCTGCTGGCCGGAGCGTTCTCGCGCCGGATGTTCGCCGACGGCGCGTTCGTCCCGGCGGTGCTGTGCGGCATTGCGGTGCTGGTGCGCGATCTGATTTTCTGGGCGACGATGCGCGTCGAAGGATTCCCCGCCGGGTTCGCGCTCGCGCACTTCCACACGTCGCTCTGGCGCGCGCTGCTCACCGCGCTGATCGCGTTCCTCTGGCTCGTCGTGCGGCGCCGGCTCGTCACCGACAAGACGACGATCCAGCGCTACGGGTACGACTGATGGCCGCGATCGAACGCTTCCCGACCGATCGTCCGCTCCCGCGCGTCTTCGGCTTCGCCGCAGTCCTCGCCGTCGCGCTGATCGCGATAGTCGTGCGGCTGGCGCAAGTGCAGCTCGTGCAAGGTGAGACGTTCGCCGCCGCCGCGCGCGCCAACCAGATTCAGGTGATCCCCGTCGCCGCGCCGCGCGGCTTGATCGTCGACCGCCACGGCGTCGTGCTGGTGCGCTCGCGCCCGTCGTTCGTCTGCGCGCTGATTCCCTCGGACGTGAAAGACATCGACAAGACGCTGTCGACGCTTGCCGACGTCCTCGGCATCCCGGTCGCGAAGCTGCAGCACCGTCTGCTGCACCATCACGACAAGAACTACGAGAGCTTCGCGCAGGTCCAGACGTACGAGCCGTACGGCCCGGTGATCCTCGCGACGGATCTCACCCCGGTGCAGACCGCGCGCATGGCGGAAGCGCAGAGCGACCTTCCGGGCGTCGACATGGAAGAGCAGCCGGTTCGCAACTACCCGTACGGAAAGCGCGGCTCGCACCTGTTCGGCTACGTCGGCGTCATCGACGAAGACGAGTACAAGGCGCGCAAGCGTTTGGGCTACTCGCCGAACGACGTCACCGGCAAAGACGGTCTCGAGAACGCGTACGACAACGATCTGCACGGCCGCGCCGGCGGGCAGCAGGTCGAGGTGAACGCGTCGGGTGCGGTGGTCCGCCGGCTCAAACCGCTCGATCCGATTCCCGGCAACACGCTGGTGACGACGATCGACTGGCGCTTGCAGAAGATCGTTGAGAAGAACCTCGCCGCGCAGCTTTCGAGATGGGGGAAAGCGCGCGGCGGCGTGCGGCTCTCCGGTGCGGTCGTCGTGATCGATCCGTCGACCGGCGGCGTCCTCGCGATGGCCTCGATGCCGGAGTTCGACCCGAACGAGTTCGCGACGCCGATCGACGAGAAGAAGTACAACCGGCTGCTGCGCGACAAGCTCAACCCGCTCTACGACCGCGCGATCGGCGCCGCCTCGCC
>DASZGA010000275.1:0-10749 GCA_035939295.1 Candidatus Elarobacter sp.
GTCGGTGTCGGTGTGGGCGTCGCGTGCGGTGTCGGCGTGGGCGTGGGCGTCGCGCCGCCCGGCGTGGGCGTTGGAGTCGGCGTTGCGCCGCCCGGGGTGGGCGTCGGAGTCGGCGTCGCACCGCCCGGTGTCGGCGTTGGCGTCGGCGTACCGTGCGGCGTCGGCGTAGGCGTCGGGCTCGGAGTGGGCGTCGGCGATGGCGTCGGCGTCGGGATCGGCGTCCCGGTCGAGATCAGCGCGAACCAGTACCGCACGTTGGCATGGAGCGTGAGTGGGCCGCCGTTGGCGGTGAACGTCACCGTCGTTCCGTTGATGACGGCGGGGCCGGCGTAGACGACCCAGTCGTGGACCGTCGTATCGTAGTACACGATGTAGTACGACTGACCCGGCTGGATGAATCCCGGCGGAACGGTCAGCGAGAACGACAAGCCGCTGGGGAGCGTGACGTCCTTGTCGGACTCGACCCCGACGTAGAGGATCGTCGTGTGCGGCGGCAGCGCTTCGGCCGCGCGGCCGGCTGATTGCGGCGTGCCCCCGAATGCCTGCGGCCACCGCTTGAGCGAAACCGCCGGAATTCCGGGGTCGGTCGGCGGAAAGTTCTGGATCGTGAACGAGATCGTCGCGTTCGAAACCGGCGTGGTCGGCCCCGGGAACGTGAGGGAGCCGCTGAACCCGTGCGAGCTCGGGAGCGGGAACGTCGTCGGCCCGCCGCCCGGCGCCAGCGTCAGCGTCGCGGTCGACGAGGCCGAGAAGAACGGTGTCTGGCCGGTCGGGAACGGCGGCGGGTTCGCGCCGCCCCCTTGGCATGCGACGAGCGCAGTGACCGCGCCGAAGAGCACGAGGCAGGCCGAAATGAGACGTCTCACACGAAAACCTCACGGGCGGTCCGCGCCGAGGCCGTGGGGCACGATTCGGAACGGCAAATCCCGGCCGACTCTGAGCCGAGCAAGAAATAGTCAGTTGGGATCGACACCGTACCCCCAGCAGAGCGCGGCCGCGCGAAAACACGAGCGCCTCACGAGACCTGGGCTTTGTGTACGGCCGTGGTACGGGGCGCCCCTTGCTTGTTGGGAAAGCTTTACCGTTCGGCTACGCCCCTCGCGCGCTTAGCGGTCCGGCGCTTCAAGCGAACGGCGTCGTGGGGACGTTCGAACGGACGGAGCCGGGGCGGCTCGGCGCGAATTGCAGCGAGTCATGCCAACGGATCGGATCGACATCCGCCACGTCGCGCGGCTCGCGCGGCTGGCGCTGACCGACGCGGAGATCGCCACGTTCGGGCCGCAACTCGGCTCCTTGATGACGCACGTCGACGCGCTGACGGCGCTCGACCTGTCCGACGTCCCCGCCACGGCCCAAGTCGTGCCCTCGCGCAACGTCCAGCGCGACGACGCGATCCGCCCCGAGACGATGCTGTCGCGCGAGGCCGCGCTCGCGAACGCGCCGCAGGCGCAGGCCGGCTACTTCCGCGTGCCGCGAATCCTGGCCGAGGAGGGCTGAGGTGAACCCGCTCAAGGACTCCGCCCGCGCGATCGCGCGGGAGGTGAACGCGCGCACCGCGAGCGCAGCGGAGATCGCCGAGGCGGTGATCCCGCAGGCCGAGCGCGTCGACGCGCAGCTTGCGGCGTTCCTCCAGCTCACCCCCGAGCTGGTGCGCGAGCACGCGCGCCGGGTCGACGAGCGCGTCGCAGCCGGCGAGCACCTCCCGCTCGCCGGCGTCCCGGTCGCGATCAAGGACAACATGTGCCTGACCGGGACCCGCACCACGGCCGGTTCGCGGATCCTGGAGAACTTCGTCGCGCCGTACACGGCGACGGCGGTGCAGCGGCTCCTCGATGCCGGAGCGCTTCCGGTCGGCAAGACGAACCTCGACGAGTTCGCGATGGGCTCGTCGGGCGAGAACACGGCCTTCACCCCGACCAAGAACCCGTACGATCTCGACCGCGTCCCCGGCGGCTCGTCGGCCGGGAGCGCCGCCGCGGTCGGCGGGTTCGCCTCGACGCTGTCGTTCGGCAGCGACACCGGCGGCTCGATTCGCGAGCCCGCCGCGTTCTGCAACGTGGTCGGGTTCAAGCCGACCTACGGTCGCGTCTCGCGCTACGGATTGATCGCGTTCGCGTCGTCGCTCGACCAGATCGGTCCGTTCGCGCGCAGCGTCGAGGACGCGGCGCTCGCGTACGACGTGATCGCCGGAAAGGACCCGCTCGACGCGACCAGCATCGACCGCGCGGTCGAACCGGCGGCGGATCACCTGCGTGAAGACTTGCGCGGCGTGCGGGTCGGGATCGTCAAGGAGTTCGCGCTCGACAAGCTCGACGCGCAGAGCCGCGCGTGCTACGAAGCGGCGTACGCGGATCTCGAGAAGCTCGGCGCGGAGCTGGTCGAGGTCACGCTGCCGACCGCCGACTACGGTTTGGCGACGTACTACCTGATCGCGCCGGCGGAGTGCTCGTCGAACCTGGCGCGCTTCGACGGCGTGCGGTACGGGCTGCGCGTCGACGCGCCCGACGTCAACGAGATGTACGAGCGCACGCGCGAAGCGGGATTCGGCGCCGAGGTGAAGCGGCGGATTCTGATCGGGACGTACGCGCTCTCGTCGGGCTACTACGACGCGTACTACGTCAAAGCGCAGAAGGCGCGCACGCGGATCGCCGAGGATTTCGCGCGCGCGTTCGAGCGCTGCGACGTGATCGCCGCGCCGGCCGCGTCGGCGCCGGCGTTCCGGTTCAACGCGAAGAGCGATCCCGTGACGATGTACTTGATGGACTACTACACGATCCCGGGTTCGCTCGCCGGCCTGCCGGCGCTCTCCGTCCCGTGCGGCTACGCGGTTCCGGAAGACGGAACGCGCCCGATGCCGATGGGACTCCAGCTCACCACGCCGCTCTTCGCCGAGCGCGCGCTCCTCGGATACGCGCACGCCTACGAACGCGCCACCCTCCACGCCGAAAAACTCACCCCGCTCACGGAGACCGCCGCCGCATGATAGTAGAAGTGCAGCAGCAGTACGAGGCCGTCATCGGCATCGAGTGTCACGTTGAGCTAAAGACGATCAGCAAGATGTTTTGCGGGTGTCCAAATGAGTTCGGCGGTGAGCCGAACACCAAAGTGTGTCCGGTGTGCTTGGCGTTTCCGGGCGCGTTGCCGGTGCCGAACGCGAAGGCGATCGAGCACATGTTCCGCGCCGGGCTGGCGTTCGAAGCGACGATTCCGCCGCACTCGAAGTTCGACCGGAAGAACTACTTCTATCCGGACATGCCGAAGAATTACCAGATCTCGCAGTACGACATGCCGCTGACGGTCGGCGGCGTCGTGCGCTATTGGATGGAAGACGGGACGCGCCGCGAGTGCCGGCTCACCCGCATCCATTTAGAAGAAGATACCGGAAAGTCGACGCACGTCGGGAGCGCCGACGGGCGGCTCGCGGCTTCGACCGGCTCGCTGATCGACTTCAACCGCGCCGGGGTCCCGCTGATGGAGTGCGTCTCCGAGCCCGACATCCGCAGCGCCGACGAAGCGGTCGCGTATCTCGAGACGCTCGCGCGCACCTTCCGCGAGCTGGGCGTGAGCGATGTGAAGATGGAGGAAGGCTCGCTGCGCTGCGATGCCAACGTCTCGATCCGCAAACGCGGCGAGACGGAGCTTGGGACGAAGGCCGAGATCAAGAACATGAACTCGTTCCGCAGCGTGCGGCGCGCGATCGAGTCGGAGATCGCCCGCCAGATCGCGGTCGTCGAGGGCGGCGGACGGGTGATCCAGGAGACGCGCGGCTGGGACGAAGCGGCCGGCGTCACGCACAGCCAGCGCTCCAAAGAACAGGCGCACGACTACCGCTACTTCCCCGACCCCGACCTCGTTCCGATCGACGTCACCGACGAGACGATCGCGCGCGTGCGCGCGGCGCTGCCGGTGATTCCGTACGAGCGTTACGTGCGCTACGTCGACGAGTACGGGATCGACACCAAGCGCGCGACGCAGCTGGTCGAAGACCACGCGCTCGCGGCGTGGTTCGACCGCGCCGTCGCCGCGTCGAAGAACGCGCTCGCGACCGTCGCGTTCGTCCTCGGCGACCTCGCGCGCTTGGCGAACGAAAGCGGGACGCACGTCGCGGACGGCAAGGTGACGCCGGAGGCGCTCGCCGAGCTGGTCGCGCTCACGCAGTCGAACGCGATCAACTCGAAGGCCGCGAAGCAAGTCCTGGAGACGCTCTGGAGCGACGGCGGTTCGGCGAAGACGATCGTCGAGCGCGACGGTTTGGCGCAGGTCAGCGACCGCGGTGCGGTCGAGGCGATCGTCGACGAGGTGCTGGCCGCGAATGCAAACGTTGCAGCCGACTACAAAGCCGGTAAGACGAACGTGCTCGGCTTCCTCACCGGCGCGGTGATGAAAGCATCGCGCGGCAAAGCGAACCCCGCGCTGGCGCAAGAATTGCTGAAGGAGAAGCTCGGCGCGGGATGACCTCGCGCGCGACACCGGCGTGAGCGCACTGATCGACGAGCGTGGGCTCGAAGTTCTCGACTTTCAACGGATACGCGAGCGGTATGCGGGGCAGACGCACGCGCCGCGTTCGCATGCGCTGGCGCTGGCGTGTGAGCCGTCGACCGATTTCGCGCTGGTGCGGCGGCTAGCCGGCGAGACGACGGAGATGCGCGCGCTCGCGCAGGACGCCGGCTTCTCGATGCAGCGAATCGACGACGTCGACACGGCGGTCGCGACCGCGGCGCGCGGCGTGCCGCTCGCAGCGCGCGATCTGCGCTCGGTCGCCGACGCGCTCGCCGCCGCTGCGGCTGCGGTGAAAGCCGTACGCGAAGCGGAGGTCGACGTGCCCTTGCTGCGCGAGCGCAGCACGGCGTTTCGGGCGCTGCCGCACATCGTCAACCGCATCCACGACGCGATCGACGAGCGGGGCAACGTTCTCGACCGCGCCTCGCCGGCGCTGGCGCGGATTCGCCGCTCGAGGCAGCAGGCGCAGGACGACGCGCGCGACCGGGCCGCCGCGATCACCCGCTCGGCGCGCTACGCCCGCGCGATCCAGGATTCGATCGTCACGATGCGCGACGGCCGCTACGTCGTTCCCGTGAAGGCGGAGTTCGCCGGCGAGATTCAGGGCGTCGTCCACGACACCAGCTCGTCTGGGCAGACGCTGTTCGTCGAACCGCTCGAGTCGCTCGAAGCGAACAACCGCGTCCGCGCGCTGCGGGTGCAAGAGGAAGTCGAGATCGCCCGGATCCTCGCCGAGCTGTCCTCGCTGGTCGGCAACGAGTCGGCGCAGATCGAGACCGACGTTGAGATCTATATTGAGCTCGACCTGGCGGCGGCGCGCGCCGAACTTGCGTACCGCATGCAAGCGGTGGCGCCGGAGCTGGTCGACGAGGCGACGGTCGACATCGTCGACGGCCGTCACCCGCTGCTCGACGAGCGCGCCGTCCCGCAGTCGATCCGGCTCGACGAGGACATTCGGATCCTCATCGTCTCCGGCCCGAACATGGGCGGGAAGACGGTCGCGCTGAAGCTGGTCGGCCTGGCGGTGGCAATGGCGGCGTGCGGGTTGCACGTCCCGGCCGCGTCCGCAACGATCGGGCGGTTCGAGCGTGTCTGCACCGACATTGGCGACGAGCAGTCGATCGCGCAGAACGCCTCGACGTTCTCGGCGCACCTGCGCCGGCTCGCCGAGATCGTCGACGCCGCGAACGATCGCACGTTGATCCTGATCGACGAGATCGGGAGCGGGACCGAGCCGAACGCCGGCGCCGCGCTCGCCGTCGCGCTGCTGGAGCGGTTTCTCGAACGCGGCGCGCGCGTCGTCGCGACCACGCATGCGACCGAGCTGAAGCTGTTCGGCGCCGATCATGCGCACGTCGCGAACGCCAGCGTCCGCTTCGATCCGGAGACGTACGAGCCAACCTATCAGCTCGACGTCGGTTCGCCCGGCCAGTCGCTCGCGTTCGCGCTCGCGCGCCGGATGCGCGTCGATCCGGACGTCGTCTCGCGCGCCGAAGCGGTCCTCGGAACGCAAGAGCGCGACTACGAGCGCGCGCTCGCCGAGGTCAGCGAAGAGCGGATCCGCGCGACGCGCGAGCGCGAGCAGCTCGACCGCGAGCGGCAGCACCTGCGCTCGCTCGAGGACAACGCGCGCCGCCGCGGCGAAGCGCTGGACCGCGAGCGGCGCGAGCTCGCGAAGCGCGCCGACGCCGAGCTGGCCGAAACGCTGCGCCGCTTCACCGCCGAGCTCGAACGCCGCGCCGCGGAGCGCACCGAACGCACGGCGCGCGCGCCACGCGTCACGCAGGGCCAAGCCGATCTGCTGGCGCGCACGCTCGATCAAATGCACCGCGAGCTCGGCCTCGAAGCGCGGCCCGAGCGCGCTCGCGACGGCGACGCGCAAGCGCCGATCGCCGCCGGCGACCGTGTCCACGTGGCGTCATGGGATCAGGACGGCACCGTTCTGGAAGACCTCGGCGACAACGCGCTGGTGCAAATCGGGGCGATGCGGATGACGGTTCCGAAGAGCGAGCTGCGCCGCCGCGCGGGCGGAGCCGGCGCTGCGGGCGGCTCGAAGGGCGAGAAGAAGCGCGTGCACGACGGCGGCGGCGACACCACGCTCGAGACCGCGTCGACGGCGCAGACGCAGATCGACGTGCGCGGCAAGCGGTTCGTCGAGGCCGAACCGCTGGTCGAGCGGTGGATCGACGATGCGATCATGCTGGGCCACTCGCCGCTGCGGCTGATTCACGGAAAAGGGACCGGGCTGCTCGGCAAGGGGCTGCAGCAATATCTCAAAGCGCACCCGTTCGTGCAAAACGTCCGCTACGGCAACGCGGACGAGGGAGGCGGCGGCGTAACCGTTTTTGAACTCCGCTCGCCGACCGCATGACGACGCAATTTCGTTCCTCCCGCGAGCGCGCGGAGTTTCTGACCGACGGCTGCGACCACGTCGAGACGATCGCCGAGCTGGCGCAGCGCCTCGAGCGCGGGAAGCCGCTACGCGTCTACCTCGGGCTCGATCCGACCTCGCCCGACCTGCACGTCGGCCACGCGGTCGTGCTGCGGCTGCTGCAGCGGTTCGTCGAGGACGGCCACGACGTTATTTTACTCATCGGCGACTTTACCGCGCGCATCGGCGATCCGAGCGGGCGCAACGCGCTCCGCCCGCCGCTGAGCGACGAGCAGATCGAAGCGAACATGCAAACCTACGCGGCGCAGGCCGGCAAGGTTCTGGACATGTCGCGCGTGACGCTGCGCTACAACAGCGAGTGGCTCTCGAAGCTGACGTTCTCGGAGATCTACAAGCTGCTCTCGCTGACGACCGTCGCGCAGATGCTCGAGCGCAACGACTTCAAGCAGCGCTACGAGAGCGGGACGCCGATCGCGCTGCACGAGTTCGTCTACCCGGTCGCCGTCGCGTACGATTCGGTCGCGATGAACGTCGACGTCGAGCTCGGCGGTTCCGATCAGCTCTTCAACTTGCTCATCAGCCGGCCGTACCAGACGCACTTCGGCCAAGACCCGGAAATTTGCATCACCGTCCCGCTGCTGGTCGGAATCGACGGGGTCAAGAAGATGTCGAAGTCGACCGGCAATCACATCGCGCTGACCGACCCGCCGAACGACATGTTCGGGAAAACGATGCGGATCCCGGACGAGGTGATCCCGGAGTACGCGCGGCTCGCCGCGTGGTGGCCGCCGGCCGAGGTCGAGCGGCTGCGCGACGGGCTCGACGCCGGGACGATCTCGCCGATGGACGAGAAAAAGCATATCGCCGAGGACCTTGTCGCGCTGTATCATGGCCCGGACGCGGCGCGCGCTGCGCGGGAGTGGTTCGAGCGCACGATCCAGCGGGGCGAGATCCCGGCCGAGATGCCGGAGCTTCGGCTCGACGGGCGGGAGAAGCTGGCCGATCTCGTCGTCGCGGCGAAGTTCGCCGAGTCGAAGCGAGCGGCGCAACGGCTGATCGCCGAGGGCGGCGTGAAAGTCGACGGCACGCCGGTCACCGATCCGGCGGCGCGCTGGAACGCGAGCAAGCCCGCCGTTCTTCAGGTCGGCTCGCGCAAGTTCGTTAGAGTAATCCCGTAACCGTTCAGGAATATCACCGACAGCATGGCGACTCACCGCACCCCGGGCTCGGCGCCCGCGATCACGTACACCCCGGCTGGAAACCTTACCGGGCCGACGTTCACCTGTCCGCGTTGCGACCGCGTCTACCCATATCCCGCCGATCACGGTGCGCCGGTGCGGTGCGAGTGCGGCTGGTGGTACACGAACCTCGGCCACGGCCGCATCGTCGAGGAGTTTCGGCCGCGGATCGGCGGCGCGCAGACCTCAGGTCCGGAAGCAGCGGCCGGGCCGGCCGCCGAGCACCGCTAGCCCAGCCGTTCCGCCAGCCCGCGCACGTCGTCCGCGCTGAGCACGTAGGTCTCCCCGCAGAAGTCGCACGTCGCTTCCGTGTGCGGCTGTTCGCGCGCGATCTTCGCCAGCTCGTCTTTGCCGAGCCCGAGCAGCGCGCTCTCGACTTTTTCGCGCGTGCAGCGGCAGTCGAACGCGACGTCGTAGCGGTCGAAGATCTTCAGGTCGAGGTCATCGGCAACCGCGCGCAACAAAGCTTCCTCGTCGGCACCCTCGACGATCTGCGTCGTCACCGGGAGCATCCGCGCGGCGCTGCGCTCGAGCGCGGTGAGCGTCGCGTCGTCGGCGCCCGGCTGTATTTGCGCGATCACGCCGCCGGCGGCGCGAATTCCGTTGGGGTCGGCGAGCACGCCGAGCGCGACGATGCTCGGGATTTGCTCGGAGTTCGCGAGGTAGGCGGCGACGTCGTCGCCGATCTCGCCGGTCACGAGCGGAACGATCCCGCTGTACGGCTGCCCGACCTCGTAGGTCTTCGTCACCTGCAACTTGCCGTCGCCGACGACGCGCGCGACGTCGAACTTGCCGCGGTCGTTGAGCGGGAGATCCGCGCGGCCGTTGCGCGCGTACGCGCGGGCGCCGATCGTGAACTCGCCGGTGCTCCACGAATCGGCGGTGAGCCCGCCGATCGGACCGTCGGCGACGATCTGCAGCGTGAGCCGCTCGCGCCCGCTCAGCGACGCGCCGAGCAGCGCCGCGGCGGTCAGCAGGCGGCCGACCGCCGCGCTTGAAGTCGGCGCGAGGTCGTGGCGCTCGCGCGCCTCGCGCACGAGCTCCGTCGTGATCCCCGCCGCGAGCGATACGGTGCCGCGCGCGGCCGAGGCAGTGACGATTCGATCCATTCTCCTCTATAACCGAGCGCGGCTTTTGGCCGTTGCGGCGGCGCTTCGCGCGCTCGCGGGGCGGAAGGAGCGGGCGGCGTGCAAGCGTATCCTCCCCGGAGCGAGCGGCTCAGGGGCGTACGGAGCCGTGTCGCTACGACGTTCTCTTTGAGGTACAAACGAACAGTGACCAAAGCCGATATCGTCGACAACCTGGCCAACGAACACGAGCTCTCGAAGCGTCAGGCCGGAGAGATCGTCGATCTGATCCTCGACGAGATCACCACCGCGCTCAAACAAGGCGAAAAGGTGCAGCTGATCCCGTTCGGGAGCTTCGTCGTCCGCGAGCGCCGTGCGCGCACCGGGCGCAATCCGCAGACGGGTGAGGTGCTGAAGATCGCCGCGCGCAAAGTGCCGGCGTTCAGTCCGGGGAAGGGCCTCAAAGACGCCGTCGGCGGAGCGAAGCGCGGCGGTGCGAAGAAGCCGGCTCGCAAAAAGTAGAGCTCACGACGATCGCAGCGGGTGAAGATGCGAAGCGGGCTCTCGAACGAAGAGCCCGCTTCTTTATTTTGGTGCGGCCGCGCACGCGCCCGGCGCACCGGCGTGTACGAGAGCGCAATCCGGGAACACCGCATTCACGCCGATTGTGAGCAGCGCGAGCGCGAGACACCAGCCGGCGTAGACGTAGTACGCGCGCCGGATTCGCCGCGCGCGCTCGTAGCGGTCGCACGACTGCAAGACGTACTGGACGTAGTCGTGGTCGATCGTTTTGCCGTTGCGCGCGTCCGCGTCGCGCAGCCAGCCGCCGAACGCCTCGACGATGTTCGTCGCCGGGCCTTCGTCGCGGTGCTGCGGCCGCAGCCCGAGCAAACACAGGAGCACGACGGCCAGCAGCGCGGCGCCGGCGTAGATGACGAGCGGCGTCGGCAGCGCGACCTTCCCGCCGGTCGTCGCGGCGACGATCCCCGCGCCGGTCGCGACGAAGCCGAGCAGCGTGGCGAGGTTGTTCCCCACGTCGGCGTAGTCGGCGCGCCGCCGCGTGAGCACCCGTTCCGACATCTTTATCAGCGGCTTCAGCTCGACGTTCCCCGCCGGGCTCAACCGCTCGTCGCCCCCGGGCTCCGGCAGCGGGTTTGCGAACTCGAAGATCATCGCGCCCGCAACCGCCGAAAACAGCAGCGCCCAAAACGGCAGCGTCCGCGCCAACGCCGGCTCGCTCCGCCCCCAAACCACCCCCGCCATCACGACCCCAACGAGAACGACGGCGATCGCAACCAACGTGAACGGCGCAGCACGCCGCTTC
The DNA here is from genome assembly GCA_035939295.1 of Candidatus Elarobacter sp. Classification (GTDB taxonomy): domain Bacteria; phylum Vulcanimicrobiota; class Vulcanimicrobiia; order Vulcanimicrobiales; family Vulcanimicrobiaceae; genus Vulcanimicrobium. The sequence goes on from DASZGA010000275.1 coordinate 10,522, forward strand.
TTCAGCGACTTCTGCCGCAGAGCCCCGAATCGCGCAAGCGCACCGTCGTAGAAGTTGGCCATGGACCTATAGGCGAACGTCTGCCGCCGGAACGATTGCGGCGACCTCGTAGCGAGCGACGCGGTGTACCTGGTCGCGGATCTGCTCTTCGGTCGCGCCTTCGGCGGCGAACGTTGCGTGGCCGTCGGCGACCAGCGTCACACGATAACCGCGGCGCTCCGCTTCGCG
>DASZGA010000276.1:0-2248 GCA_035939295.1 Candidatus Elarobacter sp.
CCGAGCCGCAAAGCGATCGTCGACAAAGCGACCGGCGCCGTGAGCTACCAAGACGTCGTGCTGACGAAGGACGAAGGGAACCGCGCCGATACGACGATGGAAGGGCTCTCGAAACTGGAGCCTGTGCGCGGTCCGGGAAAGAACATCACCGCCGGAAATGCGAGCCAGCTCTCGGACGGCGCGTCGGCGTGCGTCGTGATGGACGCGAAGCTCGCGGAGAAGCGCAACATCGAGCCGCTCGGGTTCTACCGCGGGATGGTCGTCGTCGGCTGCGAGCCGGGCGAGATGGGGATCGGCCCGGTCTTCGCGATCCCGAAATTGCTGGAACGCCACGGGCTGACGATCGACGACATCGACTTGTGGGAGCTGAACGAAGCGTTCGCGGTGCAGGCGCTCTACTGCCGCGAGCGGCTCGGGATCCCGCACGAGAAGTTCAACGTGAACGGCGGCGCGATCTCGATCGGTCACCCGTACGGGATGAGCGGCGCGCGGCTCGCCGGCCACGCGCTGATCGAAGGCAAGCGCCGCGGCGCGAAGCACGTCGTCGTCACGATGTGCGTCGGCGGCGGCCAAGGCGCCGCGGGGCTGTTCGAGGTCGCGTGACCGCGCTACTCGCCGCCGCCGATCGTCATTCCGCCGTCGACCACGATCGCTTGGCCGGTGACGAACGCGCCGGCGCGCGAGGCGAGGAAGATCGCCGCGCCCGCGACCTCGTCGGGCTCGCCGATCCGGCGCAGCGGATAGCCTTTCACGGCATTGCCGTAGATGACGGGATCTTCCCACAGCTTGCGCGCGAAGTCGGTGCGGATGATCGCGGGCGCGATCGCGTTGACGCGCACGTTGCGCGGGCCGTACTCGACGGCGAGGTTGCGCACCAGTTGCAGATCGGCCGCCTTCGAGATGCCGTACGCGCCGAGCGCGGTGTTGCCTTTCAGCCCGGCGATGCTCGAGACGACGATTACCGCACCGTCGTTGCGCTCGGCCATCTGCGGGATCACCATCGAGCACAGCCACAGGTTGCTGCGCACGTTGCTGGCCATGATCTTGTCGAACGCCTCGTCGCTGATGTTCAGCAGCGGGCCGAAGTACGGGTTGACGGCGGCGTTGCAGACGAGGATGTCGATGCGGCCCCATTCCTGCAGCGCGTGGTCCACCAGGCCCTGCAGCGCGGCTTTGTCGGAGATGCTCGCGGCGTGCGCGATCGCGGTCCCGCCGCGCGCCGTGATCATATTCGCGACTTCGGCGCAGGCGTCGGCCTTGCGGCTCGAGATCACGACCTTTGCGCCCGCCTCCGCCATGCGCTCCGCGATCGCGCGGCCGATCCCGCGCGAGGAGCCGGTGATCACGGCGACTTTTCCGTTCAGCTCGAACAACGACAACGTCTCACTCCGATCGTACGAAGGTAATCATAGCTCATGGACTTGGCGTTCAGCCCCGAAGAGCTCGCGTTCCGCGACGAGGTTCGCGAGTTCGTCGCGACCCATCTGCCGGAGGACATCCGCCGCAAGGTGCAGGCGGGCGACCACCTCGTCAAGGACGACTACGCTCGCTGGCACCGGATTCTCCACGAACGCGGTTGGGTTGCGCCCAACTGGCCCAAAGAGTACGGCGGACCCGGCTGGACTCCGGTGCAGCGCCACATCTTCCAGGAGGAGACGAGCTACGGCTGGGCGCCGCGGCTGATGCCGTTCGGGCTGTCGATGGTGGCGCCGGTGATCATCGAGTTCGGGAACGACGCGCAGCGCGCGCGCTACTTGCCGAAGATCCACAGCGGCGAGGAGTTCTGGTGCCAGGGCTACTCCGAGCCGGGCGCCGGCTCCGACCTCGCCTCGCTCGCGACGCGCGCCGAGAAGCACGGCGACACGTACGTCATCAACGGGACGAAGACGTGGATCACCGCGGCGCAGTGGGCCGACTGGATCTTCGTCCTCGCGCGAACCGACCCGCAGGCGAAGAAGCAGGAGGGGATCTCGTTCATCCTCGCCGACATGCGGACGCCCGGCGTGACGGTGCGCCCGATCGAGACGATCGACGGCGGCAAGGAGATCAACGAGGTGCACCTCGAGAACGTCGAGGTCCCGGTGGAGAACCTTGTCGGCCGTGAGGGCGAGGGCTGGACGATCGCCAAGTTCTTGCTCGAGCACGAGCGCACCGGGACTGCCGGGATCGCCGGCTGTCACCAGCAGCTCGAGACGCTGCACGAGCTGATCGCGAAAGAGAAGATCGACGACCGGCGGTTGGAAGAACG
>DASZGA010000277.1:0-4142 GCA_035939295.1 Candidatus Elarobacter sp.
CGACCGGCTCGTCGATCCGGGAACGGCGTTTCTCGAGATCTCAGCGCTCGCAGCGAACGGGATGTATCACGACGACGCGCCGGCCGCCGGGATGATCGCCGGGATCGGGACGGTCGCGGGAACCGACTGCATGATCGTCGCCAACGACGCGACGGTCAAAGGCGGCACGTACTACCCGATTACGGTGAAGAAGCATCTGCGCGCGCAGGAGATCGCCGAGCAGAACGGGCTCGCGTGCATCTACCTGGTCGACTCCGGTGGTGCGTTCTTGCCGCTGCAAGCCGAGGTGTTTCCGGACCGCGACCATTTCGGGCGCATCTTCTACAACCAGGCGCGAATGAGCGCGCAAGGGATCCCGCAAATCGCCGCGGTGATGGGCTCGTGCACGGCGGGCGGCGCGTACGTGCCGACGATGGCCGACGAGTCGATCATCGTCAAAGATCAAGGCACGATCTTCCTCGGCGGGCCGCCGCTGGTGCAGGCGGCGACCGGCGAGATCGTCACCGCCGAAGAGCTGGGCGGCGCCGACGTGCACACGCGCATCAGCGGCGTCGCAGACCACTACGCGGTCGACGACGAACACGCGCTGGGAATCGTGCGGCAGATCGTGGACCACCTCGACCGCAGGCCGTACGACGCATGGCCGATGCGCGAGCCGCGCCCGCCCGCGCGCGACCCGCACGAGCTGTACGGGATCATCCCATCGGACGCGCGGCACTCGTACGACGTACACGAGGTGATCGCGCGGATCGTCGACGGCTCGGACTTCGCGGAGTTCAAGGCGCGCTACGGGACGACGCTCGTGTGCGGGTTCGCGCACGTCGAAGGCCATCCGGTCGGAATCCTCGCGAACAACGGGATCTTGTTCAGCGAGTCGGCGCTCAAGGGCGCGCACTTCATCGAGCTGTGCTGCCAGCGCGGGATCCCGCTGGTGTTTCTGCAAAACATTACCGGCTTCATGATCGGGAAAGAGTACGAAAACCGCGGGATCGCCAAGGACGGCGCGAAGCTGGTGACCGCGGTCGCGTGCGCCGAGGTGCCGAAGTTCACCGTCGTCATCGGCGGCAGCTTCGGCGCAGGAAATTATGGGATGAGCGGGCGCGCGTACTCTCCGCGGATGCTATGGATGTGGCCGAACGCGCGGATCAGCGTGATGGGCGGCGTGCAAGCCGCCTCAACGCTGCTGACCGTGCGGATGAATGCCGACGCGGAGAAGCACAAACCGGCTCTCTCGTCCGAGGAGCAGGACGCGTTCAAGAAACCGATCCTCGACAAGTACGAGCACGAAGGGTCCCCGTACTACTCAACGGCGCGGATTTGGGACGACGGGATCATCGACCCGCTCGACACGCGCCGCGTTCTCGCGATCGGCCTGCGCGCGGCCCGCTACAAGGCGCCGAAAGAGACGAAGTTCGGCGTGTTCCGGATGTGAGCGAACCGGACGGGCTGTCTTTCGCAACGCGCGCCGTGCACGCCGCATCGGCGTCGCACGACGGCGAACGGTCGATCGCGCCGCCGATCTACCTTTCGACGACGTTCGAGCGCGACGCCGAGGGCGAGTACTCGGGCGGCTTCAACTACTCGCGCGACGACAACCCGAACCGGCGGCAGCTCGAGCTCGCGCTCGCGCAGCTCGAAGGCGGCGCCGATGCGGCCGCCTTCGCGAGCGGGAGCGCGGCGGCGATGACGTTGTTTCAAGCGCTGCGGCCGGGCGATCACGTCGTGGTGGCGGACGACTCGTACTACAGCATCCGCGTGATGCTCGACGAGGTGTTCGTCCCGTGGGGCCTCGCGGTAACGTACGCCGACTGCTCCGACCTCGCCGCCGTCGAAACGGCGCTGCGGCCGCAGACGCGGCTGATCTTCATCGAGACGCCCTCCAATCCGATGCTGCGGGTTAGCGATATCGCAGGCGTCGCGGCGCTCGCGCATGGCATCGGCGCCGTCGTCGCCTGCGACAACACGCTGCCGACGCCCGTGCTGCAACAGCCGTTCGCGCAAGGCGCCGACGTGGTCGTCCACGCGACGACGAAATACCTGGCCGGAAACCACGACGCGATGGGCGGCGCGCTCGTCACCGCGCGCGAGAACGAGCTCTGGAAGCGTGTTCGCGCGCAGCAGAAGCTGTGCGGTGCGATCCCCTCGCCGTTTGCGTCGTGGCTGACGCTGCGCGGGATCACCTCGCTCGTGCCACGCGTGCGCTGGCAGAACGAGAGCGCGCTCGCGATCGCGACGTTTCTCGCCGGACAGTCTGCGGTTCGCGAAGTGCTGCACCCCGGGTTGCCGTTGAATCGCGGACACGCGCTCGCCGCAAAGCAATCCTCGGGAATCGGAGGGCTGTTCTCGTTCCGCGTGCGCGGCGGGTCGGCAGCCGCGCTGAACGTCGCCGCGCGGTTGAAGCTCTTCCGGCGCGCGACCAGCTTCGGCGGTCCCGACAGCCTCGTCGAGCACCGCGCCTCCGTTGAAGGACCTGCCTCGAAAACGCCGGACGATCTGCTGCGCCTCGCGATCGGCCTCGAAGAAAGCGCCGATCTAATCGCGGACCTGGAACAGGCCCTTAGCGCAGCACTACCATAAAGCAATGCGAAAACGGTTACATTGTGGACACCGTATGCCGGCGGTTGTCGGCATAAGCTGCACAGGTGTATACTGGAGGAAGTGATGGAACACCAGAAGCAGGCGCCGCCGCCGAGTCCGCGTCAAGTAGAGGCCGAACGTGCGAACACGCCGCGCCCGATCCCGCCGCCTCCTCGCGCGGAGGACTTCATCTACCACGAACGGATCTGGGATCCGTTCAAGTGGTTGCGCCGTTAGATCCAAGACTATACACCGTAACGGACGAACCACTTGCCGAAGGACGGCCGATTGACTATCGGTATCTGTACGACCTAGCGCGCGAACAGTTCGTCCATGACGAGGAGCGCGGAAAGAGCCTCGACGCGAAACTTGCCGCCCTGTTGACTGGAGTGATCGCGGCGATAGGTTTCTCGTTTCGCGTCAATACCACGACCGTCAGCACGATAACGGCGCTACTCTACCTCGTTCCGCTCGCCGTGATCGCCACGGCGTATACGACGAAGCAGCGCGAACTAGCACCGAGCGTCGCGACGCTCGAAGCGTCGTTTCCCAGCTACCCGGTGACGACGCTGGTCGCGGCGATCGCAGCGATGCGGATCGCAACGCTGGCGAATGCCGCTATTCACTCACGAAAAGCCATAGCTCTGGATTGCGCTCTTACGGCCACGCTGCTCGTGACGCTGTTTGCGCTGGTGACGCAGCTCCTCGTCGTTTTTCGGATCCTGCACGTCTGATCCAGTCTGGTACGGCAGCCTTCTGCGGCCGAGACGGGTCGTACCGGTTCGTGGACGTGCGAACGGTGATCGGCTACGTGGTGATGTGCGCGATCTGGGGGACGACGTGGCTCGCGATCAAGGTGGGGCTGCAAGGGCTCCCGCCGATCACCGGCGTGGGCATCCGGTTCACCTTAGCGGCGCTGTTTCTCTGGGCGCTCGGGCGGTTCGTTCCCGGTCCGCGCGGGCCGCGACCGCCGCTGGTCGTGATCGTCATTCTTGCGGCGACGCTGTTCGGCGCGAACTATGCGCTCACGTACTATGCTGAGACAGGGCTCGCTTCGGGGCTCGTCGCGGTGATCTTCGGAACGCTTCCGTTCTTCGTCTTCGGCTTCGCGGCGCTGATGCTGGGCGAGCGCGTCGGCGTCACCGCGATCGCGGGCGCGGCGCTCGCGCTCGCGGGTGTCGCGACGATCTCGCTCGGCGGCGACACGCACGGTTCACCGCTCTTCGCGCTGGCGACGCTTGGCGCGGCGGCGATCTCGGCGTACGCGAACGTCGAGCTCAAGAAGCATGCGGCGAGCGACCCGTTTCGCACGCTGCCGCCCGCGATGCTGCTCGCCGGCGTGACGATGGCGGTTCTGGGCGCAGTGTTCGAGCATCCCGACTGGCGGCGCGGCGCTTCACCTTCGTCGGTCGGCGCGGTGTTGTACCTCGCCGTCCTCGGGAGCGGGATCGCGTTCTATCTCAACCACTGGTTGCTGCAACGGCTTTCCGCCTGGGTCGTCGGCCTTTCCGCGCTCGTCATCCCGGTGATCGCCGTCGCCGTCGGCGCACTGCTCGGCGGTGAAG
>DASZGA010000278.1:0-13230 GCA_035939295.1 Candidatus Elarobacter sp.
AGTCGAGCGCGCTGGTCGCTTCGTCGAGAATCAAGATGCGCGGATCGCGCAAGATCGCGCGCGCGATCGCGATGCGCTGGCGCTGTCCGCCGGAAAGGCGGATTCCACGTTCGCCGACGATCGTCAGGTAGCCGTCGGGGAGACGCTGCACGAACTCGTCGGCGTTCGCTTCTTTCGCGGCGGCGACGATCTCGCCGTCGTTCGCGTTCAGGCGGCCGTAACGGATGTTGTCGGCGATCGTGCCGTTGAAGAGCTGCGTCTCCTGCGGGACGATCGCGATCGCGTCGCGCAGATCGGTCAGCCGAACGCGCGCGACGTCGATGCCGTCGACCGTGATGCGGCCCGCTTGCGGCTCGTAGAAGCGCGGCACCAAGTTGACGATCGTGCTCTTTCCGGCCCCGGACGGGCCGACCAGCGCAACGACTTCGCCGTGCAGCATGTCGGCCGAGAAAGTACGCAGCACCGGCCGATCGTCGTCGTACGCGAAGGTGACGTTCTCGAAACGCACGTCGCCCACGATCGCCGGCATCGGAACCGCGTCGGGCGGATCGTCGCGCTCGACGGGGAGATCGAGGATCTCGAAGACGCGGCCGGCACCGACGAACGCGCGCCCGAAGTCGGCGAAGAAGATCGAGAACCGGTTCATCGGGTTGATCAGCAGGCTGGTCGCGGTCCAGAACTCGAACGCCTGCGCCGGCGTGAGTCTGCCGATGGAAACTTCGCGGGCGGTGAACGCGATGACCGCGCAGATCGCGAGCATCACGACGAAGGCGAGCACCGGCGCCTGCGTCTGGTTGAACTGCGTGACCTTCATGTACGCGTCGAAGTAGCGCTCGTTCGCGGCCGCGAAGCGCTTGCACTCGAATTCTTCGCGCCGAAACGCTTTGACGATCCGCTCGTTGTTGAGCACTTCGGTCAAATTGCTCGAAAGGTCGGCGATGCGCGCCTGCGAGCGCTTCGTCCCGCTGATGATCAGCGCGTTGAACTTGCCGACGATCCACGCGATGATCGGCGCGGCGACGAACAGCACGACCGCAAGAAACCAGTCCAGCGCAACCATGTAGATGAGCGCGCCGACGAAGGTCACCGTGATCTGGACGAACTGCGGCAGCGAGATCGAGATCGCGTCCGTCATCAGACCGAGGTCGGCGCTCATCCGCGACTGCAGCTCGCCGGGGCGCCAGCGGTCGAACTCGCTCAGCGGCATGCGAGCGATGCGGTCGAACATCCGCAGCCGGAACGCCTGCACCATCTTCTGCCCGCTGAACGCGGTCAGGTAGGCTTGCCCGTACGCCGCGGCGTTGCCGACGATCTGCGAGACGACGATCAGCCCGATGATCAGCGCCAAAATGTTCCAGTTCGGGTGCGCGACGAGAACGTCGGCGCGCAGATAGCCGGCGACCTTGGCGAGGGTCAGCGGCGCGATCCCCGCGAGGACGCCGAGCAGCGATCCGACGATCAGCCGGGGATAGAAGGGCCGCGCTTCGCGGAGCAGCCGCCGGAACGTCGGGTTCACCACGAAACCTTCGCCGCCGCTCGCAAGTACCTTGGGTGCGAGTTCACCGACCGTGAGGTTGTCATCTCAATCGTGGATTGTTTCTTTCACAACGCCGTTCCGTCCGTCGCCCCGTGCCGGGGGTGCAGAAAACCGATCTGCGCGTCCTGCCGCAACGCCAACGGCGATTGCCCCAGCTGCGTTCTGGCCGCCCGCATCGACGCGGCGCGCGGAACGACTCCGATCAACGGCGGCGTCGGGCCGTCGTACGGATCTTACACCGGCGAGCCGCCGGGTGCTGCCGAGTACTCGGCGCCTCCGCACCCCGAGCCGCCGCCGCCGCGCGTGCAACGACGGGCTGCCCTCGCGTGCCGTCCGGAGACGCGCGCGCTCGTCGCGCTGAGCTATCCGTTCTGGCCGCTGGCGCTGCTCGCGCTGCTCGACTCGAAAGGATCGTACTTCGCGCGCCGCCAGGCCTGGCAGGCTCTCGGCTTCAACGGCGGACTGTTCGGTTTCTCGGCGTTCCTCACCGCAGCCGCCGCGATCCCGATCCTCGGCTTCAGCGTGTGGCCGCTGCTCACGTTCATCTTCCCGGTCTGGGTCGTGGCGAGCGTGGTCTACGGCGTCAAAGTGTGGCAGGGCGAGGACGTGAACGTGCCCGTCGTCAGCGACTGGGTTGACGCGCGCCTTCCCGCTCCGCAGCAGACGCAGACGACGTAACCCACGTCTCGACGTCGCCGGCGTCGCGCGGGATCGCCGCAGAGAGGATGTCGACGCCGGTCTCCGTGATCAGCACGTCGTCCTCGATGCGCACGCCGATCCCGCGGTAGCGCGCCGGCACAGTGAGATCGTCGAGCTGGAAATACAAGCCCGGCTCGACGGTCAGCACCATCCCCGTCCGCAGCGTGCCGAAACGATACGTCTCGGCGCGCGCCGCGGCGCAGTCGTGCACGTCGAGGCCGAGCATGTGGCTGACGTTGTGCAGCGAGTAGCGCTTGTAGAACTGGTTCTCCTCGCGCAGCGCTTCTTCGGCGGACGAGAGGATCCCGAGCCGTTCCAACCCTTCGGCCAGCATGCGCATCGCGGCGCGGTTCGGATCGAGAAAGTCGTTGCCGGGCTTGCACTGCGCGAACGCCGCGTTCTGCGCCGCGAGAACGAGATCGTAGATCGCGCGCTGCTCCGGCGTGAAGCGGCCGCTGATCGGAATCGTGCGGGTGACGTCGGCGGTGTAGAGCGTCTCCGCTTCGACGCCGGCGTCGAGCAGCAGCAGCTCGTTCTCGCCGATCCGGCGGTCGTTCCGCGTCCAGTGCAGCGTCGTCGCGTTCGGACCGGTCGCCGCGATCGTGTTGTAGCCGGTGTCGTTTCCGTCGACGCGCGCGCGCAGCCGGAAGATCCCTTCGATGGTGCGCTCCGTCCGCGCGTCCGGGAGCGCGCGCACGACGTCGTCGAACCCGCGGTGCGTCGCCTCGACCGCGCGGCGCAGCTCGCGCACCTCGAGCTCGTCCTTGATCAGCCGCATCTCCGAAAGCGCGACGGCGAGCTCGGCGTCGCGCTCGGCTTGCAGCGGGATCGTGGCGTCGAGTGCGGGGTCGATCCCGCGCAGCAACCGGAACGGCCCGCGCGCGAGCGCGGCGGAAAGATCGGCGGGCAGATCGGCGAGCGGCTTGGTTCCGATCCCGTAGCGCTGCGCGGTCTGCGCGAGGCCGAGCCGCGGACCGACCCACAGCTCACCCTTCGCACGATCGGTGAAGAACGTCGCGTCGGTCTTGCCCGGGTTCGGCTCGACGTAGAGCGTCACGGCGTGGCCGTCGCCGTCCGGTATGAAAACCAGAATATTATCCTGTTCGGTATTGCCGGTCAGGTAATAGAATTCGGTTCCGGGCCGGAACGGGTAGAACGTGTCGTTGGCGCGGACTTTCTCGTGCCCGGTCGGGACGACCAGCGTCTCGCCGCGGAACGCGCGACTTAGCACATCGCGCCGTGCGGCGAAACGCTCGGCGCCCTCGATCTGACTAGCCGGCGTCCCGGGCGGCGTCGCCCAGCCGCTCGTCATGAACTTGAGCAGGTTCTCGGGGTTGCCGCTGTCATGGGACGCGACGGACTTCTCGGCCATAGCCGAATGGGTTCGCGCACCCGCCAAAGCGGGCCTCGGCTGGGATCGCAGCCGGTACTGTCCTCCGGCTAAATCGGACGCTCGGCATAACTAGGAGCTAGGCCGAGCGAGGCGAAGAAACGCGAACCCGGGGCGACCTGGCCATTATGGGCCGGTGAGAATGAGCTACCGGGGTCGCTCGTGGATGGGCCAGATCGTGAACAAGAACGTTGTCCTCATTAATGTCGATCGTCGCTGGAAGGAACAGGCGCGCAAAGACGCGCTCGAAGGGAACCCGCCTCGTGACGCGGTTCTGCCCGACCCGCGCCAAGAGGAGATCAGACGATTCTTCGACGGCCTCTTCGCCCAGAACCGAAAGCCGATGCTCGACGAGGCTGACGCGATCGCGGAGCGATTGAACAAGACGCGTTCCGCGCTGGTCGAGACCAAGCAGAAGATCGCCGCCCGCGAGCCGGTCGCTCAGGTCGAACAAACGCTTCATGCCGATCTCGAGTCGGCGAAGCCGGAAACGATTCGGCGTCTCAAGCACAAGCTCAACGCCTATTCGCATCTGAGGATATTCCAAGACGACCACGGGCTGACGCGGACGGCCGAGCGGCGGAAGAAACCGATCGAGGCCGCCGCACAGATCAGCATAACGCTGGTCGCCGAGACCTTCATGAACGCCTGGTTCTATTCGACCGGCGTGGGGCTGGTCGCGGGCGCCGTGGTTGCATTCATCTTCTCGCTGGTCGTCGCGCTCCTCGGCTTTGTCACAGGTTATGCTGGCAGGTACATCAACGCGAAACCTGCGCTGCAACGCGTCGGTGGATGGCTTGCCCTCGTGGGGGGCACCGTCGTGGCCGTGTACTTGTCCTCCGTCACGGCGACGTACCGGTCGCTGGTCGAGTTCTCGCGCATCGAGCTTCTGCAGAACCCCGATGCGAGCACCGATCTCTACGCGCAGTCGGCACGCCTGTTCGCAACCGCCCTGGACGATGGACGGCAAATTTTCTTGTTCCACATCCCGTTCCACGAGCTGAACTCGACTCTGCTGTTTGCCTTAGCGCTGATCGCGTTCCTCAACGCGACGATAGCCGGCTACCGGTTCGAAGATCCCGTCCCCGGATATTCGAAGGCGTCGGAGCAACATGATGCAGCCGAAGCCGCTCGTCAGGCCGCCGAGACGAATCTGCGCCGCGCTCTTCGGGCCGCCGCCGACCGGATGAAGAGCGAGCGCAAGCGGCTCGTCGACGAAGTGAACGGTGCGTCGAGAGCCCACGGCGACGTGTCGATCAAGTTCGAGCGCTGCACCCACAAGCTGGCCGAGCTGGCCGAGAAGCTGAACAACGAATATAAGCATTCCGTCAGCGAGTTCCGAGCCGAAAACACGCGGATTCGGGCGATCCCGCCACCGGCATACTACTCGGAAGCGATCGACGACGCCGGCTTGGAGACAAACCCGCTCGTCTTCGAGAACATCCGCACCAGTCTCGATGCGCTGGCGTATTCGCACGCCGAGCTTGAACCGGAGATCGCAACCCTCAACGCGGAGATCGCCGAGCTCTCGGATCTGCGCGCGCAGCTCGAGACTTCGATTACCGACGTCATGAAGGAGTGGAGCGGCGAGGCGATCAGGGCGTACGAGGACGAGCACCAGAAGTATTCCGGACCCCGTACGATCACGTACGACGGGACAGCACCTGCGAGCGGCGCCGTCACGGAAGTGACCCGCACCTCGCGCACGTAGGGACGATGGAGACCTCAGCTTCTCCGAAGACGATCCTCTTGATTACGGTCCCGCTTCTTCTGCTCTTGGGCATCGCGATAGCGGTGAAGGCGCTATGGCCGGCGGCGAGCTGCCACAGCGGTCCTCCGCAGCAGGTCAACATCGTGTTCGACAAGACGAAACCATACTCGGCCACGCAGGCCCATTCGATCGACAGGACGCTGGTGGAGATGTTGACCGTCGCCGCAGACAACGCGGAGATCAACTTGTATTATATCACGAGCGATCCCGAGCATCCGTCGCTGGTGCTCAACGTGTGCAAGCCGGCGACGCGCGGGAACGTGTTCTTCAACGACGTCAGCGAGCAGCAGCGCCAATTTCGCCTTTCGGTCGTGAAGAAGGTCAAGCACTTTATCGACGCGCACTACCAGCGCTCCGGTGCCGCCCCGATCATCGAGTCGCTCGCAACGATCGCCCGACAGCGGATCGTCACCGCGAAGCTCGAGCAGCACGTCGACGTTCAATTCGACATCTACAGCGACATGGTCCAGGACTCCAAGGGGAAGTCTCTGAGCGGCGTTCCTGCTTCGTGCGGCCCACAAGACGCCGCAACATCACGGTTCCGCGATACATACGGTGACGTCAGTCAGTTTTTCCGCGACGTCCCGGTGCACGTCTACGGAATCCACCGCGAGGCGGCACAGTGGCCGCGATACCCCGGTGAACGATGCGTAAGAGCGTTCTGGGAACCGACGTTTCCCCATTTGACGTGGATGACGATATGAACGAGACGAAGAACCGCGCCCTCTACGCTTTCTGCTGGTGTTTCGGCGTCGCCTTCGCGGGCATTTTCCTCACCACGTTCTTCTATGTCATGGCCAAAGGAACGCCGGCCGGTAACGAGGGTCTGCGCTTCGTTTCGTTCTTCGTTTTCGGATTGGTTCCGATCGGCGCCTACGCCTGGTTCGTTCATCGCGAGCTTCAAACTCGCTCGGCATTCGTCAGCGAAACCGCCGTTGACGCCGTGTATTACCTCGGCTTCCTCGTAACGCTGACGACGCTCCTGGCCAGCGTCGTTGCCTACGCGCTCGTGGGGAAGAGCAACGAAGGTTCCAACTTCACCTTCATCGGCATCTCGTTCGGCGTCAGCCTCTCCGCGACGGGCATCGCCCTTTTGGCGCGCGTCATCTTAGTCCAGCTGCGCGAGGATCTGGTCGCGGCGCCGGAGCCGGAGAACATGCTGCGGGATCGCACGTATGAACTCGACGAAGCGTACGGGCGGCTCTCCGCGGTTATGGACGATGCGGCCGCCCGCTTCGGTCAGAACGTCGAGCAGGTGAACTCGGTCCTGGGTGAGCGGCTCGCCGAGGCGATCCATGACGCGCGTGCTCGCCTTCGCGAGGCGGTCGATGCGGCGTCGAGTGAGCTGTCCCAATCGCAGAGCAGCATGGGAGAGGCCACGGCGAAGTCCGCGGAGACGATGTCCGCGAACAACGCTGCGCTGTTCAAGCAGATGTCCGACGTGATCGAACAGGCGCGAAGCAGTCTGCAGGATTTCGTCAAGGCGGCCTCCCTCGAAGCGCCCTCCAGTGCGCTTGCGGCTGCCATCGCCGACGTCGCCGCGGCGATCGCGAAAGGTCGTAAACAGGTGACCGGCGCGTTTCAATCGATGGAGGCCCTCGAAGGCCGCACGGCAGCCGCGACGAGCAGCGTCGAGGCGCTCGACACACACGTCCGGCGCGCGTCCGAATCCGCCGCGGCGATGAGCGAGGCGCTCGCCAGGGCGTCGGCCGGGACGGCGGCGCTCGATGCGGACCCGGTTCGGGTTTCGATGGCGCAGTTACGCGAGAGCGTCGAGCGTCTGAACGCCGCGACGGCGCGCGCCGAGCAGCGGTACGCCGCCGCGTCCGACGAAGCCGTCGGCTCGATCGCGTCCAAAGCAAAGGACCTCACGACCGCGACCGAGATGCTCTCCGACGCGTTCGTCGCCATGGCCGAAGAGCTGGGGCAGACGGCGGGCGTGATGGCGGGACGCGTTCGGTGACCCTTCGAGCCGGTTCGGGCGACCGGATCATCCTCTTCACCCTGGTGGACCTGCTGCTGCAGATCATCTTCCTCGGTCTGTTCCTGTTCGCGGCGTACCGTGCCGTCCAAGGCGACATGCACGATCGCCTCACGCAGCTCGCGCGAAAGTTCGGTGTCTTCAGCGTCACGAACTATCTCAACTCGACCTCCAAGCTGGTCGCGGTCGCCGATCTCGGACGGATTGACGTCGTTCCAGCCGGGAAGAAGGCGACTCGGGCGTTCCGCGACACGACGACGCTGCTCCAAGATCTCGACCGTACCTCGTTGCCGGAGCTGGCCCGGATGAACAAGGACGAGCTCAAGGCGTTCGCGTCGATCTATGCCGGTCTCTCACCGGCGGAGCGAAAGCGGTTTGCGGCGTTGGTCAAGAGACCAGAGCTACGAGCGTTTTGGACCGGACTTGCGAAGCTGACCCCGGAGGACCAGCGCACGTTCCTCGGGCTCGGAGATGCGTTCCTCAAAGCCGATCCGGATACGCGCTCGAAGATCATCGCGGCCGCCGCGAACGTCAAGCCGCTGTGCTTTGCCAGGCACAACGCTTACGAGATCACCGAGGTCTCGGGCGGCTACGTCGTCCGTCCACTATTACGCGAGGTGCTTCCCGACGTCGCCCGAGCCGTGCCCGGGCAGCGCGGCATGCAGAGCATTCAGCTCGGCGAGGCGGAGTTCGCGCGGCTCGGCGAAGCGACGCTTGCCGCTCACCGCGACTGCACGGTAAACGTGAAACAGGCCACGACGACGAACAACGAACAGCAATACAAGACGATTCAGCGGTATTTTGGAACTTGGTGGCTCGAGCCAAGTTGAGCGCCATGGAGCTCGACCGAATACGGAATTCTTGCGAGCTGACGCAATCACATGTTCGAACGATGGCGGCGGCGCGCCGCAACGCCTCCGCGTGGACCGCCGTCTGGGAGGCTCCGGTTCGCCGTCCGTTCGTGCGCGTCGCGGTCGCGGTCTGCTTTGGCGTCATGGCAATCGCGCTATGCCGGTGACCAGCCGGTGCGCGTTCTCGAGAACACGAACTTGTTCGGCGACTTCTTGATCTTGCTCGCGGCGACGGTCTTCGTCATCGACTGGACGATGAAGCGCCTCATCCCGATCGATTGGGCCGCTCCGATCCTCGCCGGTATCCTCCTCTTCATCATCGCTCTGCGCATCGTCGGTTCGACGGCGTTTCGGAGAAAGGCGACGATCCCGAAAGTCGCTCTTTCCCTGGGGTTGCTTGCGTTCGAGATCGGCCACGGCGATCCAATCACATCGGGGCTCATTGCTGTCCTGGTCGTCGCAGTCACCGGGATGATGTTCGGTATCTACTACATGTGCAACGCACTATTTAGGACACGCTAGCAAGTACTCGCTCGGCGGCCGTTTACGCTCTTTCGGCGGTCGCACGGACCTCGCGGGCGTAGCGCTCGAGGAAGGCGCGTGCGACGGTTTCGTGATCGACCACGGGATCAGGGTAGCTGCTCCCGCCGAACAGCGGGAGCTCAAGCTGCCGCCGGCGGCGCGCTTCGGCAGGTTCGAGGATTGCAGCGTCGGGGAGGCCGGCCAGCTCGGGGATCCAGCGCCGGACGTAGCTCGCGGCCGGGTCGAAGCGCCGCGCCTGCTTGAGCGGGTTGTAGATCCGCGGGTAGGCCGCGAGGTCGGCGCCGACCCCGGCGACCCACTGCCAGTTGCCGGCCGCGAGCGTCGGGTCGTCTTCGATCAAGTAGTGATCCCACTCGTCGCGGCCGATCCGCCAGTCGACGCCCAGATCGAAGCACAGGAACGACGCCGCGATCGCGCGCAGCCGCGGGTGCATCCAGCCGGTCGCGCGCAGCTCGCGAATCCCCGCGTCGATCAGCGGATAGCCGGTGCGGCCGCTCCGCCACGCGTCGAGCGCCGGATGCGTGCGCGCGAAGTGAAAGCCGCGCATCTTCGGCTGCAGCGGCTCCTCGGCCAGCGACTCGTTGTACCACGCGAGCTGCAGGAAGAAGTCGCGCTGCGCGAGCGAGCGAAGGAAGAGCTTGAGCGACGTCCGTTCTTCGACGAGCAGAAACGGGTCGGCGGCGCGCGCGACGGCGGCGCGGACGACCTCGCGCGCGGCGATCGTCCCGAACGAGAGCGGCGCCCCGAGCCGTGAGGTCTCGCCGTCGCCGGGGACGTTCCGCGCGACGCCGTACTGCAGCGCCGGGCCGGCCAGAAACGCCGTCAGCTTCGCGCGCGCCGCATCCTCGCCGATCGGCCCCGCCGCGCTCGCCTGCGAGCCGAACTCCTCGGGGATCGGGAGCGGTTCGCTCGCGATCTCGATCGAGGCGAACGCCGCCGTCCCCGCGTCCTCTTGCGGGATCAGCGTCTTCCAGCGCGCGTGGTACGGGACGAAGGCGCGGTAGCCGTCGCCGCGGCTGTGCGTCGCGGCCGCGTCTTCGGGCGGGACGGCCGGCGCGTCGTGGACGGGAACCGCGCGCAGCCCGGCTTCCTCCAGCGTCGACTGGAGGTCGCGGTCGCGGCGAAGGCTCTTCGCGTCGTAGCCGCAGCTCCAGCCGACGACGCCGGCGCCGACCGCCCGGGCCAGCGCGCGCAGCGCCGGACCCGGGGTGCCGCGCCGAACGATCAACGCGCTGCCGCGCTCGCGCAGCGCCGCGTCGAGCGCGCGGACCGCGGCGCAGTAGTACGCCGCGCGGCGCGGCGAGCGGCGGAGCCGGGCCGCCGAGACGGGATCGATCACGTGGACCGGGACGACCTCGCCGTGACGCGCCGCCGCCGCGAGCCCGGCGTGATCGCTCAGGCGAAGATCCCTCGAGAAAGCGAAAACCGCCCGGGCCACGTCGCGGGCGGCGTTCACTGTAGCCGCGTCCGAGCCCTACAGGCTCTGCACGTAGGCGGCGACGTCGTCGACGTCTTTCTCGCTGAGCGGCGAAGGATAGAGCTTGGGCATCGGCGGCTGCGGGTTCTTGATCCACGCGATCGTCTGCGCGTAGTTCTTGCGGCTCTTCTCGTTCTTGAGCGGCGGCCCGATGCCGCCTTCGGTCCCGGTCTGCCCGTGGCACTGCGTGCAGTTCGCGGCAAAGATCTGCTTGCCGTGCGCCGCGTCGCCTTGCGTGGTGCTCATCGCCGAGGAGCTCGACGCCGCGGCCGGCGCGGACGACGTCGTGGAGGTCGTCGTGGTGCTGCTGCTCGAGGACTGATCGCTGCCCTTCGTGCATCCGGCGGCGATCAACGCGGCGATCGCGCCGGCCGCCAGAAACGCTAACGGCTTGGACTGCATGGTCTCCCTTTCTTCGGCGGTGGGGTGTACCCACTTTACGATTCCTTCACCCTCCGACGGGAGAACGCTCTTCGCGCTGCGTACACGAACGGCGTGAGCCGGGTCTTCATACGGTACGCATTACCGCGCGACGCCGACCGGCTCGTGACGGACGGCGTCGTGGGCGGCGCCACGCCGACCGGCGAGCCGTGGATCGGTCGCGTGCAGAAGTGGTTGGCCGAGCAGCAGGCGGGACGGCGTCTCATCCTCGTCGCCGAGGATGCGTCGGGGCTGCTCGGGACGGTGCAGCTCGTGTTCCGCTTCCCGCCCGGCTACGCGGATTCCGAGGCGGCGAACGGCGTCGACGTCGCGATGGTCGAGGCGCTGCGGACGCGGACCGACGCGCCGCACGGCGTTGCGACGCAGCTGATCACGGACGTGCAGAACATCGCGCGCAAGCGCGGCGTTCGAACGCTGACGTTTCTGCTGCAGATGGGCGACAACCGCGGGATCGCTCAGGCCAAGTCGTGGGGGTTCGAAGAGTTCCGCATCATGCCGGAAGCGGGCCGGATGCTGGCGTTCTTCCGCAAGTCGATCGAATAGCCGATCGTTCGCGCGGCTGCTAGCCGCCGATCTCGCTGAACGCACGCATCATGCTCGCCGTCTCGCCGAGCGCGAGGTGATGGCGCTCCGGCTTGACGTGCATCGACGCGCGCAAGAGCGCGACGATCGCTTCCTCGCCGCCGCCCTCGCGCAGCGGCGTGCGCAGGTCGATCAGGTTGTCGCCGAAGAGGCAGAGCTTGAGGCGGCCGTCGGCCGAGAGGCGCACGCGGTTGCAGCGCTCGCAGTAGTCGTGCGCGAGCGGCGAGATGACGCCGACGGTGCCGGGCACGCCGTCGTAGGCGAAGGTGCGCGCGGGACCGTTGCCGTGCGGGTTCGGGACCGGGTGCAATTCCCCGAGCGCGCCCAACCGCTCTAGAACTTCGTCGGAGGAGATCCAGGTGTCGCGCTGCAGCTCGACGTTCTCGGTGACCGGCATGACTTCGATGAAGCGGATGTGCACCGCGCGCTCGCGCGTCATTCGCGCGAACGCTTCGAGCTCGTCGTCGTTGGTGCCGCGCATCAGCACGCAGTTGAGCTTCACCGGGCCGAGGCCGGCGGCGATGGCGGCGTCGATTCCGGCCAGGACGCGGTCGAGCCCCGGCCGGCGAGCGATCGCGGCGAAGCGGTCCTCGTGCAGGGTATCAAGCGAGACGTTCACGCGCCGCAGCCCCGCGGCGGCGAGCGCCGGTGCCTGGTCGGCGAGGAGCAGGGCGTTCGTCGAGAGCGCGACGTCGTCGATCCCGGGGATCGCGGCGATCATCGCGACCAAACGGTGGAGGTCGCGGCGGATCAGCGGCTCGCCGCCGGTGAGGCGGATGCTGCGGACGCCGATGCTCGCGGCGGCACGGACGATGCTCGCGATCTCCTCGTACGAGAGGATGTCGGGCTTGGGGATCCAGGGCAGGCCGGCTTCCGGCATGCAGTAGACGCAGCGCAGGTTGCACCGGTCGGTCACCGAGACGCGCAGGTAGGTGATCGGGCGCCGGAAGGCGTCGACGAGCGGTTCCGCCGCCTGCTCGATGAGATCGATCACGCAGCTAGGGATTCCACCAAACGCCGAAGGGTTCCGGCTGTCGCCGAAACCCCTCCGAAGTCTGAACTTGGGACCCGTCAGCTTTCGGTGAAGACTTTCTCGTCGATCGGGACGTTGAGCTTGTAGTTCGCGAACTTCGAGCTGATGTCGGCGTTGTAGTGCGGGATGTCGACTTTACCGGTCTGCTGCTTCACGACGTAGTTGCCGGCGATCTGGTCGTACGTGTTGGTGAACTTGATCGAGCCGCCGCCTTCGCTCTCTTTGTAGACGTACGTCATCTCGCTCACGGTCGCGGTCTTGTCGTCGACCTTCACGTCGACGTGGTCGATGCGGCCGTTCTTCTTCCGCACCAGCTTGAACATCGCGTTCGTGCCGTCGTCGTTCGTCTTCGTGACCTCGTACAGCTTCGGCCAGTCCGACGGCGGCTCCATCTGGCCGACGACCTTCTTCAACTGGCCGGCGAGCGCGGGCACCGACTGGAACTGGACGGCGTTCTTGTCGGGCTTCTTGTAGTACGCCTTGCCTTCGAGCGTGGGGCTCAGATACGGAAAGGTGTGCAACTGGATCGCGACCGTCACGTCGGCCTGGTACGAGGTGAGCCCGCTGTTGACGCGCTGCATCCGCGCGTACAGATCTTCCTGCGCCGCGGCTGGGAGCGACGGCACGATCAGCGCGGCGAACGCGGCGGCGGCGAGTAATGAAAACGAGCGGCGGATCATAAGCGTCATATCCTCACCCGTTTCAACGCCGTTGCGGGTCGGCTCAGTTCCAATGCCGTCTTCACCTCGTCGAGTACGGCGGGGGCGCGTTCGATCGCCGCAGCCGCCCGCAGCACGGCGAACGCCTGCGGCGAAGCGATGCGGCCGAGCGCCCACGCGGCGTGCCCCCGGACCATCGGGCTGGGATCGTCGCGCAAGGAGCGAGCGAGCGCGGGCACGTCCGCGCGGTCCAGACCGTTGCCGAG
>DASZGA010000279.1:0-11863 GCA_035939295.1 Candidatus Elarobacter sp.
AGACGGGGAGCGCGAGCTTTTGCGGATCGCTTCCGAACCCGCCCTGCACCAGCGCGATCGCAGCGAGCGCGAGCCCGACCGTCACCAGCACCTGCCCGATGTGGCGCGCGTAGAGCGGCCGGATCAGCACGACTTCCGTCAACGCGGCGAAGACGCCGCCGACGACGATCGCCACCGCGACCGCAACGATCCACTGCACGCCCAGCGATTGCGATCCGGCGAGGTGTGCGGCGGACCAGCCGGCGTACGCGGCGACCGTGAAGAACGCGCCGTGCGCGAAGTTCAGCACGCGCATCAGCCCCCAGATCAACGAGAGCCCGGCGGCAATGAGGAAGTAGAGCGCGCCGAGACCGAGCCCGGTGATGAGGAGCAGCGCGAACGTTGTCACGGCGTTTAGTGGCTCCCGGCGGCGGCAAGGCCTAGGTGGCGGCGGGCGAGTGCGGCGTCGCCCATCAGCTGGTCGACCTTGCCGGTGAACGAGACGCGCCCTTGGTCGAGCACGACGACGTCGTGTACCAGCGAGTGCGCGACGCTCAGGTTCTGCTCGACCAGCAAGATCGTCGCGACGTCGGCCGCACGCCGCAGCGCATCGACGACGTGCCGCACGACGAGCGGCGCCAGCCCCTTCGTGGGCTCGTCGATCAGCAGAATGCGATCGTCGGGATTCAGCAGCGCACGTGCCAGCGCGACCATCTGCTGCTGGCCGCCGGAAAGCGTCCCCGCTTTCTGCGCGGCGCGCTGGTTCAGCTCCGGAAACAGCTCGTACACCAGCTCGTAGCGCGGTGCCGGCCCGCGTTCGGCGAGCCGCAAGTTCTCCGCGACGGTGAGCCCCGCGAACACGTCGCGGTCCTCGGGAACGTAAGCGACGCCGCGTCGCACGATTTCGTGGGTCGGCAGCTTTGTCGTCTCCTCGCCGCCGAGCAGTACGCTCCCCGTCCGCGGCACCAGCCCGAGGATCCCGCGCAGCGCCGTTGTCTTGCCGACGCCGTTGCGTCCGAGCAGCCCGGTAATTCCGCCGCGCCGCACGTCGAACGACACGCCTTGCAAGATGTGCGACTCGCCGAGATACACGTCGAGGTCGCGCACCGCGAACAGCGTTTCGACCGCGTCGACGACGCTCACAAGGGATCTCCCAAGTACGCCGACTGCACCGTCTCGTTCGCGATGATCCGCTCCGGCGTGTCGATCGCGAGCAGCGAGCCGTGGTGCATCACCGCCATGCGATCCGCGAGCCCCATCACCAGATCCATCCGGTGCTCGACCATCAGCACCGTCTTGCCGCGCTCGCGGTGGATGCTGCGGATCAGCGCCATCATCTCGGGGACGTCCTCGACCGCGATCCCCGCCGTCGGCTCGTCGAGCAGCACCACATGCGGATCGCCGCACAACAGGATCGCGAGATCCAGCTTGCGCTTCTCGCCGTGCGAGAGCAGCGCGGCCTTCGTCTCGGCGCGCGCTTCGAGCCCGACCGACGCCAGCGCCGCGCGCGCGCGTTCTAGCGCGTCATGCTGGTCGTCCGCGAGCACCCAGAGCCGGTTCGATCCGCCGAGATACGCCTGCGCGGCGAGCCGTGCGTTCTCCAGCGTCGTCAGCTCGGCGAAGATCGTCGAGGTTTGAAATGTCCGGCCGAGCCCGAGCCGCGCGCGCACGTACGGCGGCGCGTTCGTCACGTCGGTCCCGCGGAAGACGATCCGCCCGGCCGTCGGGCGCGTGACGCCCGAAAGCAGGTTGAAGAGCGTCGTCTTCCCGGCGCCGTTCGGTCCGATGATGACGAGGAACTCGCCCTCGTTCACAGTCAAGCTGACGTCGTCGACGATCACCGCGCCGCGGATCTGCAAACCGAGGTTCGCGGTCGACATCACCGCGGCGGGGACCCTCTCCGTCACGAGCGCTACTTGAAGGGCTTCACCGGCGGCGAGACCGCCCCGAGCGGGACCGTCCGCAGCAGCTTCGGCTCGAGCGAACCCGGCTTCCCTTCGAGCTTCGCGACGAACATCGGCTGCAGCATGGCGTGATCCGCCGCGCGCACCGTCTGACGCCCCTTAGGCGCATCGAAGGTCCAGTTCTCCAGCGCCGCGATCATCTTGCCGACGTCGTCGCCGTCGGCTTTCTCGATCGCGTGCACGATCATCTGCGCTGCGACGAACCCGTCGGCCGAAAAGAGGTCGGGGACCTTGTTCTGTTTCTTCAGCCCGGCGACGAGCGCGTCGTTCTGCTTGTTCTTCGGCGCTTGGTAGAAGTAGTGGGAGAGGAACGCGAGCTTCGTCCCGGCCGTTCCGAGGGTTTCGTACGTCGAGCGCTGATCGAGCCCGGTGACGACCTTCGTCGCGGAGAGCGCGCCGGAATCGTCGAGCGCCTTCCACATCGCAGGCGCCGTCGCGCCGGCCCAGGCGACGAAGAGCAGATCGGGCTTCGCGTCTTTGATCTTCTGCGCGAACGGCGCGAAGTCGTTGGCCGACGGCGGCGCGAGCACGGCGGAGACGTCGCCTCCCGCGCCACCGAGGACGGAGCGGACAGCGTTGACGTTGGCTTGTCCGAACGTCGACTCTTGCGCGAAGACGAGGACCTTCTTGCCGCGCAGGTTGGTACCGACGATCGTCCCGGCCGTCAGCACGTCTTGATACGTCTGGCGCCCGGAACGAAAGGTGTTACGGTTGACGCCCGTGATCGCATCCGACGCCGCCGGGCCAGAGACGAACAGGACGTTGTTGTCTTTCGCCAGCGGCGCGAGCTGGATCGCGGCGCCCGAGCTCGTCGAGCCGCCGATGATCTTGTAGCCTTGGCCGATGAGCTCTTTCGCGGCCGCGACGGCTTTCGCCGCGTCCGTGCCGTCATCGCGCTCGGTCACGACGATCTTGTGACCGCCGGCCGTGCCGGTGCCGTGCGTCGCGTAGTCGAGCCCGACCGCGAAGCCGTCGGCGTACTGCGCGCCGTAGGACGCGAGCGGTCCGGTCTTCGAGTAGATCAGTCCGACGTTGACGGGAGACTTCGGGCCGGCGGCCTGCGCCGGACCACCGCCGCTCGCGCCGAGCTGAACGATCAGTGCCGTTGCGCCGAGCGCGGCAAGAAACTGACGTGTTTTCAAAAGCCTTCTCCTGACAAGAAGCGTCCTTGAGCGCTCACTTTCACGCGGCGGGCGATAAGCGCCTTCGCGCGGCGCGCTAGGAGAAATCAGGCGGCCGGGAAAGCACGCTCGACCAACTCGCCGCTAACGGAGCTCTGACGCGTGAGACGTTCAACATTTATCGCGGGCACGACCGCGCTCGGATTTGCGGGATGCAGCGGAACGGGCGGGGGCGGCGCGACCGGCTTCGGACCGTTGCCGACCAGCGGCGTCGGCCCGGGCCATTTGAGCGATCTGCGGTTCGGAGTCGCTCCGCTTCCGCCGACCGGGAACGGCTACGATCCCCTCGGCGACGCCAACGCGCTGATCATCCCCGGCACGCCGTCGCCCGCGACGAACCCGATCCCGGGCGTTCTCGTGCAAGGCTCCCTCGGCACCGACGAACGCTACGTGATCCGCGTCCCCGACGCGTGGAACGGAAAGCTCGTCGTCGCCGGCACGCCGGCGTTTCGCAGCGAGTTCGCCAACGACGCGATCTGGAGCGACTTCCTGCTCTCGCTCGGCTACGCGTACGCGTGCAGCAACAAAGGCATCCCGTACAACGTCATCGCCGAGACGATCGCGGCGTCGCCGAACCCGAACACCAACTTCCCGATCTGCTTCGATCTGGCGAGCCTGGAGACGTTCAAGTTCTCGTACCGCGTCGGCGTGCTGCAGAACAAGAAGTCGATCAGCACCTGGAACGACGACTTCTTCCAGCTCACGGTCACCGCGCAGAACTACCTCGCGCAGTTCTACAAGGCGCCGACGAAGACGTACGCGGTCGGGCTCTCGAACGGCGGCGCGCAGGTGCGCTCGCTGCTCGAGCAGCACCCGCAGGTCGTCGACGGCGGGGTCGACTGGTCGGGCGTCATGTGGCGCTCGGCGCGCAGCATCCTCGACTACCTGCCGGTTTTTCTCAAGGCGATGCAGACGTACGTCGCGAGCAACTTTACCGATCCGGTGTCGGCGGCGCTCATTCAGGCCGCCGGGTATCCCGCCGACGTCAAACAGGCGTCGGCGACGCATCCCTCGCTGTGGTTCGAGTACTATTCCAACCAGGTCTCGTTCTACTCCGACCTGACGACCTACGCGTACGCGCTGCTGATCGACCCGAACACCCAGTCGACGCTGCCCTCGAACGCCGGTTTCACGCCGAACGGGGTAAACCCGGTGCGGCTCCCCGGGACGCCGTCGGCCGGCGTGAGCGGACAAGCCGATCCGCAAGTGCGCGCGAACTACGTTCCGTCGGCGGCGGCGCGCACCGGCATCGCCGCGTTCGCGCACACCGGAAACATCGGCAAGCCGCTGATCTCGATCGCCGGCGCGCAAGACATGTTCATCACTCCGGGCAACAACGCGACGCCGTATCTCGCCGCGGTGAACGCGTCCGGCAAAGGCTCGCAGTACTGGCAGTACCTGGTCAGCGGCGGAACGCACGTCGACACGTTCGCTCCGTTCGGCTACGGGCTTCAGGCGCAGCTTCCGTTCGCGTGGGCGGCGTTCAACCAGCTGGTGAACCTGGTCGAGCACGGTGTGGCCCCGCCGGGCGCGGGAACGCAGATCGCCGTCTCGCAGCCGACCCAGATCCACGCGAAGGCGCGCGTGGCGCGCTGAACGGCCGAACGATGCCGCATCTCGAATACGAATCCGTCGCTCCGGTGATGATCGTCGAGCGCGTCGCGCCGACGCGGGATTTCTTTCGCGACCGGCTCGGTTTCGCCGTAACGGTCGCGCTCGATCACGACGGCGAACTGGGCTTCGTCATGCTCGTCAAAGGCGGCGTGACGATCATGGTGCAGTCGCACGCGTCGACGATCGCCGACGTCGGACACGACGCGACGCGCAAAGTGAACGAGACGATCTCGGGACGCGGCGCCGTGATGCTCTATCTGACCGTGAGCAACGTCGAGCTGCTCGTTCCGGAGGTCGCCGACGCAGACGTGATCGTCCCGTTGCGCAAGACGTTTTACGGGATGCACGAGATCACGGTCCGGGAGCCGGGCGGACATGCGGTCATGTTCGCCTCCCGGCTCCCGGAGTGAACGGTTAGCCCTTCTGCTGTTTGACGGGCTTCTGCGCGCGGTTCAGCACCAGGATGCGGTCGGCATGGCGCGCGCCGAGCAGCTTCTGGTCGTAGAAGACCTTGACCAGCTGTCCGGAGTGCAACGACTTCATCTGATACGTGGTCTTTCCGTCTTCGGAGAAGACCTGATCGAAGTGCGGGACGAGCAGAAAGCTGAGCTCCTGTCCGGTCTTGTCGTCCTTGACCTTGATGTTGGTAGTCGAGATGTGGACCAGGGTCCCCTCGACCCACGACGAGCCGACCTTCGCGGCCTCGGCCGGCGCCGCGGTGGTGATGAACGTGGTCGCGAGGGGCAGCGCGGCAAGCCCCAGGGCCATGAGAAAAGTACGCATGGCAGGCACTTACCCGCTAGGCGGCCTTCTTGCCGCCGGACGCTCGCTTGCGTTTCGCCCGTTCCGCGCGCACCGACTTCGCCAGAACGTCGGCGAGCGGTTCGTTCTGCTCGGTGACGATCCGCTCGATCAGCGCCACGACCGCGCTTTCGTGCGCGTCCAAATCGTGCTCCGTCCGGTGCCGCGCGCGCGCTACCGACGTCTCGATGAGCTCGAGCGTGCCGTGGCCGAGGAACTCGTCGATCACGCCCGGATAGACGTACGATTTCTTGGCGACGGTCGGCGTGTTCCCGAGGTGGTCGGCGACCTTCTTGATCACCTCGGTGACGATGCGCTTGCGCTCCGTCTGATTCTGCTCCTCCGCCTTCGTCGCGGCGAGGTCGAGCGCGGCCATCATGGTCGCCTCCCACGTGCGGAAATCCTTGGCGGTGAACTCGCCGCCGCCGACCGTCTTCACGTAGTCGTTGACGTCCTCGGAATGGACTGGATGAGCCGTACCTTCCTCATCCAGATATTCGAAGAGCCGCTGGCCGGGGATATCCTGGCTCTTCTTGACGATGAGCGCGATGCGCTTGTCGTGCACCTCGATCTTGTGAAATTTCCCGCTCTTACCGCGGAAGTGGAAGCGCACGGTCGCGCCTTTCACGTCGACGTGATCGTCGCGCATCGTCGTGAGCCCGTAGGAGTCGTTCTCGCGCGCGTACTCCTCGTTTCCGACCCGCATCGCGGTGCGCTCCATGAGCGCGACGATCGTCGCGAGGACTTTCTCGCGCGGCAAGCCGGTATGCGCGATGTCTCGAGCGACCGCGGCGCGGATCGCCGGGAGCGCTTTGGCGAAGTCGATCATGCGGTCGAACTTGTTCTCGTCCCGCACCGCGCGCCAGCGCTTGTGGTAGCGGTACTGCTTGCGCCCGCGCGCGTCGCGGCCGGTCGCCTGCAAGTGGCCGTTCGGGTAGGGGCAGATCCAGACGTCCGTATAGGCGGGCGGGATGGCAAGCGCCTTGATCCGTGCGATCTCCTTGGCATCCGTAATCGGCTTGCCGTCGGCCGCGACGTACGAGAAGCCCGAGCGCCGCTTGACCCGCCGGATGCCGGGGATCGCGTCGGTCGTGTAGCGGAGCCCCGCCGCCTTCGCGGCTTCCGGACCCTCGGTCGGTAGCATCGGGTCGCTTCTACCCGCCGAAAGCCCTAGACAGGCCTCAGGGCTTCCCGGTAGAATACGCGGGTTCGCCAAAACGGGAATGGATGTGGGCGCGTAGCTCAGTGGGAGAGCATCCGCTTCACACGCGGGGGGTCGTTGGTTCAATCCCAACCGTGCCCACCATCTCGATGGCGTTGTAGCTCAGTTGGTTAGAGCGCCGCCCTGTCACGGCGGAGGTCGTGGGTTCGAGCCCCATCAACGTCGCCAGTACCGGAACGCCGGATCTCACAAGGGGTCCGGCGTTCGGCTTTGCGAACACGCGCAGGCGTGGCGTCGATCGCAGTCGAGCACGTTACGAAGAAGTATCCGAGCGGGACCGTCGCGCTCGACGACGTGAGCCTCGAGATCGCCGACGGCGAGTTCGTCGCGGTCGTCGGGCCGAGCGGCTGCGGGAAGAGCACGCTGCTGCGCATCCTCGCCGGGCTCGACAGCGCGACCGAAGGGCGGATCACCGTTGCCGGCGGCGGCGCGCGCGGCGACGAGCTCCCGAGCGCGACCGTCTTTCAAGAGGCGTCGCTGTTTCCGTGGATGCGCGTGCACGAAAACGTCGCGGTAGCGTTCGACTCGCTCGCGGTCGCGCGCAACGACGTGCGCCGGCGCGTCGGAGACGTGCTCGAGCTGGTCGGCCTCGCCGACCATGCGCGCGCGTGGCCGCACGAGCTCTCGGGCGGGATGAAGCAGCGCGCCGCGGTGGCGCGCGCGTTCGTCACCGATCCGCCGGTGCTGTACATGGACGAGCCGTTCGGCGCGCTCGACGAGCAGACGCGCGTCGGCCTCGCGAACGAGCTGATGCGGCTGTGGGAGCGCTCGCCGAAGACCGTCGTCTTCGTGACGCACGGGATCGAAGAGGCAGTGACGCTCGCCGACCGCGTCGTCGTGCTGTCGGCGCGGCCGGGCCAGGTGAAGGCGATCATCCCGATCGAGTTTCCGCGACCGCGCGACGCGGTGACGATACGCGGCGAGCCGCGCTTCGGCGAGCACGTCGTGCGCATCTGGGAGCTGCTGCGGTGAACGCCGGGCTGATTCGGCTGATGAAAATCTTCGCGCCGCTCTCGCTGATCGCGCTGTGGCAGCTCGCCGTCTCGACGCGGTTCTTGAACCCCGGGCTCTTCCCGCCACCGAGTGCGATCTTCGCGAACTTCATCGCGTACGCGTCGAGCGGCGAGCTGGGAACGAACGCGTACTGGACGCTCTCGCGGCTGCTGATCGGTTTGCTGCTCGGCGGGATCCCGGGGACGCTGATCGGACTACTGATGGGGATGAACGTGTGGGTGCGGGCGTACTTCGGGCCGGTGATCGCACTGCTCTACCCGATCCCGAAGATCGCGATCCTGCCGCTGTTCTACTTCATCTTCGGCACCGGCGAAGCGGCGAAGTGGGCCGCGGTCGCCGTCGGCGTCTTCTTTTTGATGGCGATCAACACGGAAGCGGGCGTCCGCCAGATCGAGACGATCTATCTCGACGTCGCGCGCGCCTACCGCATCCGCCCGGCGACGTTCTTTTTCCGCGTGCTGCTCCCGGGTGCGCTGCCGAACATCTACGCCGGGCTGAAGCTCAGCATCGGCATCGCGATCGTGCTCGCGGTAGCGGCGGAGTATCAGCTCACGCGGACCGGCTTGGGTTACGCGATCTTCAACGCGCAGCAGCTCCTCGACGTCGAGCGGTTGTACGCTGCGCTGGTCGCGGTCTCGCTGCTCGGTTTTGCGCTGGCGGCGATCGTCGACGCGGTCGAAGCGGTCGCGCTGCCGTGGAGGGCGCACCGCCGGATATAGAACGCACGGATGTTCGTGACGGTGGACACAACGGGCCGTCCAAAGGGCTCACACAAATTAGTAGGGCTGATTGCTAGGGAAGATACCGACCGTGGAGACCGACGGCGGAACCCCGGTCCGCAAGCACGTCCGCACCGTGCTGGTCACGGCCGATCCGGTGGAGGCGTCGCGCTGGGCCGACGCCGCCCGCGAAGACGTCTCGCTCGACGTCCGCTGCGCCGGCAGCCTCGATGCAATGATACGCATCCTCGGGCGCACGTCGCTCGACGTCGCAATCGTCGCGGCCAGCGTCCCCGACGGCTCGTACCGCGATCTGCTGCGCGCGCTGCACGTGACGCGCGAGGATCTTCCGGCGATCGTCGTCGGCGCGCTCGACGGTGACGGGATTCGCGACGCGCTCGCGCTCGGCGCGCTCGACGTCGTGATGCCGCGCGATCTTCCGCGTCTCGGCCCGGCGATCGCGCGCGCGGTGCGCGAAGCGGTGCTGGTCTCGTCGCTGCGCCGAACGCGCGCCGAGCTCGATCTGGTCACGCTGGAGCGCCGCGATCCGGTCACCGGGCTTCCCATGCGCGAAGCGTTCGAACGGCACGCGAAGAGCGCGCTTGCCGACTGCGAGCGCGAAGGAAACTCGCTCGCGGTGCTGTTCGTCGACGTCGACCGCTTTCGCGTCGTGAACGACCTCGGCGATCACGGCACGGGCGACACGGTGCTGCGCGAGATCGCGGCGCGGCTGCGCGAGGCCCTCCCCGACGCCTACGTCGCGCGCTTCGGCGGCGACGAGTTCGTGCTGCTGCGCTGCGAGGACGAGCACGGCGCGATGCGCGCCGCGGCCGAGACGGTGGCAAACGCGTTCGCATCGCCGTTCCGTGTCGCCGGCAAGCAGGTCCATCTCACCGCGAGCATCGGCGTCGCGCACGCCCCTGAGGACGCGAGCGACGTCGCCGGCTTGATCGGGACCGCCGAGACCGCGGTGTACGAGGCGAAGCGGCTCGGCCGGAACATGGTTCGCGCATACCGCTCGCCGGGCGCAGCGTCGTCGCTCGAGCGCGTGCTCACGCGGCGCGACTTGCACGGCGCGATCGATCGTGGCGAGTTCGAGCTGTACTATCAGCCGATGTACGACATCGAGACGCGCGCCATCCAGGGTGTCGAGGCGCTGCTGCGCTGGCGCCATCCGGTGCACGGGATGGTGCGGCCCGACCGCTTCATCCCGATCGCGGAGGAGTTCGGGCTGATCGAGGAGATCGGCGCGTGGGTTCTCGAGCGCGCGGTGGCGCAAGTGCGCACGTGGTCCGACGCCGGAATCCCGGCGGTCCGCGTCAGCGTGAACGTCTCGGCGCGCCAACTGCACGGCGACGCGCTGCCGCTGTTGGTCGAAGCGCTGCTGGAGAAGTACGGCGTCGCGGCGTCGTGCCTCGAGATCGAGATCACCGAGTCGTCGATCGTGCGCGACGTGCCCGCGGCGCTGCGGCTGCTGCACGCGCTGCGCGAGCGCGGCGTGCGCGTCTCGATCGACGACTTCGGCACCGGCTACACCTCGCTGGCGTTCTTGAAACGCTTCCCGGTCGACATGCTCAAGATCGACCGCAGCTTCATCGCGGACGTCGCGCGCGGCGGCTTCGACGGCGCCGTCGTCCGCGCCGTGACGACGCTCGCTCGCGGCCTCGGCGTGCGAACCGTCGCCGAAGGCGTCGAGCTCCAGGAGCAGCTAGACCGCCTCCGCACCCTCGACTGCGACGTGGTGCAGGGCTTCCTCTTCAGCCACCCGCTCCCAACCGCCGCCTGCACCGGCCTACTCGCCGCCCGAACCCTCCCAGCCTAGGCGTCGCTCACCGCGGCGTTCGACCGCTTCAAATACGCCATCGCGAGCTCAAAGCGATTCAGATCTTCCTCGAAGAGCCCGATCGCCGTGTTGCACGCATTGCATAGAAGGCCGCGAACCTTGCCGCTCCGGTGGTCATGGTCGACATAAAGACGTTGGAGAAACGTCTCTTCATACCGCACGCGTTTCGCGGCGACACATGCTTGCCAGGGGCGGCGGCAAATCGCGCAGCAACCTCCTTGTTCGTGGAGCAGTCTCTCCAAATCTTCGAGGGTTGTCCCATATCGCCACATCACGTACCAACGGCGCTGGTTCGCGCGCCGCTTCGGGCTCCGATGATAGTACTCACGATTCCACCGTGTGCGGCACGGCATGCATCGCGACGCCCCATTCCTCATCGTTATTCTCACGGAACCGCACTTGGCGCAATTCAGTGCACGTCGCTTCGCCATTGACACCTCGCATCGACTCGTCCGTCCCGAAGGAAACAATGAAAGAGTATGCGACGGTCGTGTCAACCGGTTGGCATTCATGTTGCCGAAAAATAAGAAACCCCGCCAATTCGATTGACGGGGTTTGCAAAGTGTCGAGGGGGAGAATCGAACTCCCGACACTAGGTTTTTCAGACCTATGCTCTACCAACTGAGCTACCTCGACGCGACCAACCCGGGTTCGGCGGGTCCGTCTCCGGCCCTGCCGTCGCGTGCGCGGTGCTATTGCGGCGGCGTGCTGCTTTTGTCGCGTCCTTGCGCGTCGCGGACGCCGGCGCGGACCGCGCTTCGGATCATCGCGTAGACCGCCCACGCGACGATCGGCACGATGCCGAGGACGACGAGGCCGAACGCTGAGACGACCAGGATCTCGAACTGGCTGAGCATCGCGAGCGGGAGGGTCATGCGCCGACCTCTTCGGCGGTCGATCCCCTTGGCCGCCTGCCTTGCTTGCTGAGCCGGGTTGCGGGTCGCCAGTTGAAAAAATCGCTCGGCGACGTGTAACGCACCGGTTAGCTGGGGGACACCCTTGCCGGGACACCAGCCCACTGTCCCGCGCCCCGGGCCCTTCAAACCGGCCGGGGCGTATCTATTCCGGGGACGAAAAGGCCGAGAGCACTACTCGGAGGAGCTCGTCACGGAAGCGCTGGACAATCTCGAGAGCCAGGCGATCGCCGTCATTCGCGACGCGTACCGTCTTTTCGCTCCCTGCTGCGTCCTGTGGTCGATGGGGAAGGACAGCACCGCGCTGCTGTGGCTGATGCGCAAAGCGTTCCTCGGCACCGTTCCGATGCCGGTCGTGCTGCTCGACACCGGGATGGAACTCCCCGAAGTTTACGCGTTCCGCGACCGGATCGCGCGCGAATGGCAGCTGGACATGCGCGTCGAGCAGTGCCCGCCCGAAGAGTCGACCGATCCGAGCCTTCCGCCGCAAGCGCGCGCCGCGGCGCGCAAGACAGAAGGACTGCGCGCGCTGCTCGCGCGTGAGGGCTATCGCGCCGTCTTCGTCGGGATTCGCCGCGACGAGCAGGCGACGCGCGCGAAGGAACGGCTGGT
>DASZGA010000280.1:0-2206 GCA_035939295.1 Candidatus Elarobacter sp.
CCCGAGCTGGAACTGGTGGGAGCACCAGGACGAGGTCAAGGAGACGGCGATGAACGCCGACGCGCACCTGACCTCGCACGCGATCGAGCAGCACGTCGTCAACGAGCTCGACGCCGAAGCGTCGTTCGACCCGGCGATCACCTACAACAAAGGGCAGTCGTTTCTGCGGATGCTGGAGCTCTATCTGGGCGAGGACACGTTCCGCGCCGGGGTGCGCCGCTACGTCAAGGCGCGCGCGTACTCGAACGCGACCAGCGGCGATCTGTGGCAGGCGCTGAGCGCGGCGAGCGGGCAGGACGTCGAGCGGATCGCATCCGGCTGGACGACGCAGCCCGGTTTCCCGGTGGTGAGCGTGCGCGCGTCGTGCGATGCGGCGGGGAACCGCACCATCGCGCTCGCGCAGCGGCGGTTCGTCTACGAAGGAAACGATCCGGCGCATCCGCGCTGGCAGATTCCGCTGGTCGTGCGCTCGGGCGCGAACGGTGCGCCGAAGCGTGTGCTGCTGGCGCGCGACGGGCAGACCACGCGCGCGGGTCGTTGCGATCAGCCGCTCAGCGTCAACGCCGGCGACGTCGGGTTCTACCGCGTCGCGTACGACGACGCGACGTTCGCGCGAAACCGCGCGAGCTTCCGCGCGCTTCCCGACGCCGACAAGATCGCGCTCCTCGACGATCAGTGGGCGCTGGCGGAGGCGAACCAGGCGCCGCTCGGCTCGTACCTCGCGCTGGTCTCGTCGATGGGCGACGATCTCGACGCGCGCGCGTGGGAACAGATCGTCGCGAGCCTCGCCGCGATCGAGATCGACGAGCGCGGGACGCCCGGACACGACGCGTTCGTCGGCTACGCGCGCTCGGTGATCCGGCCGCTGGTCGCCGCGCTGGGCTGGGACGCGCGCGCAAACGACTCGCCGGCGACGCAGAAAGTGCGCCACGACGCGATCGAAGAGCTCGGCGGGTGGAGCGAGCCGGCCGTCGTCGCCGAAGCGCGCCGCCGTTTCGACGCGTTCGTCGCGAACCGCAGCTCGCTCGCGCCCGACGATCAGGGCGCCGTGCTGACCGTCGTCGCAAAGAACGCCGATCAAGCCGCGTTCGACCGGCTGCACGCGATCGCAAAGTCGTCGCGCGAGGAAGGCGAGGTTCGCCGCTACTACGGCGCGCTGACGGCGGTGCGCGATCCCAAGCTGGCCGCGCAAGCGCTCGACATCCTGATGTCGTCCGAGCTGCCGCCGCAGGTGGCGGGAGCGCGCAATCGGATCGTGCTCGAGATGATCCCCGAGAACCCGCAGCTCGTCTGGGGCTTCTATCAGTCACATAGCGCCGAGCTGCTGGCCTCGCGCTCGGAGTTCGAGCGCGCGATCTCGATGGCCGACGTGCCGGCGAAGTTCTGGCAGGCAGCGCCGCTCGACCAGCTGGAGTCGTACGTCAAGGCGCACGTTCCGCCGAACGCCGGCACGTACGTTGCGCGCGGGATGGAGCGCGCGCGGTTCTCGCTCGCTCTCAAGGGACGGCTCGTTCCCGCGGCGGACGCGTACGTCGCCGCGCACCGTTCTTGACCTGACGCTCGCACCGGGGAGAGCACCGTCATGATCGTTCGTCCGCTGATTCTCGCCGTGCTCGTCGCCGCGCACGCCGTGCCGGCCGCCGCGGAGGCGCCGTTCAAGTTCGACACGACCCCGGGACGGCTGCCGAAGAACGTTGTCCCGACCGACTACCGGATCGCGCTCGTCCCCGACGTCACCGCGAAGACGCTGCGCGGGAACGAGAACGTCGCGCTCGACGTGCGCCGCCCGACCGCGCGCATCGTCTTCAACACGCACGACATCGTCGTCTCCGAGGCGCGGTTCGACGGAACGCGCGTCGCCAAGATCGCCACCGACAACGAGAAGCAGCTCACCACGCTGACGCTGGCGCGGCCGGCGCCCGCCGGTCACCACGTCCTCACGCTCGCGTACACCGGGAAGATCGAGGACTCGCCCGACGGCCTTTTCGCGCAGGACTACACCAAGGCCGACGGCAGCACCGCGCGAATGCTCTCGACGCAGTTCGAGTCGACCGACGCGCGGCGTGCTTTCCCGAGCTGGGACGAGCCGGCGTTTCGCGCTTCGTACCAGCTCACCGTGACGCTTCCGGCGGCGTGGAGCGCGGTCTCGAACATGCCGGTCGAGTCGCGCGCGGTGCACGGCGATCTCGCGACGACGACGTTCGGG
>DASZGA010000281.1:0-11148 GCA_035939295.1 Candidatus Elarobacter sp.
ATGTTCACGCCGAGGTAGCAGAAGACGATCGACACGAAGCCGAGCACGCTGACCCACGCGGTGAACGTGCCGCGGAGTTGCGGGCGCGTGTGCAAGTGCATGTATCCCGCGTAGATGATCCACGAGAAGAGCGCGGCGGTCTCTTTCGGGTCCCACTGCCAGTACGCGCCCCACGCCTCTTTCGCCCACATCGCGCCGGTGATGATTCCGAGCGAAAGCAGCGGCAGCCCGACCGCGATGATGCGGTACTGCATGATGTCGAGCTTCGCGAGGGACGGCAGCCCGGCGAGCCAGCTCGCGGTCGCATCGCCTGCGGCTGCGGCGCTCGTCAGCGCCGGCGTGTCGTTTCGCACGATCCCACCCTGCGCGCTTTGTGCGTACGTTCCAACAGAGAGGTCGACGTTCGCACCGCCGGCACCGGCGGCGACACCGCGCAGCGATCGTCCGCGGCGCGCGTAGCGGTTCTCCGCTGCGGCCTTCACCAAGTAGATCAGCGAGACGCAGAACGCCACCATGAACGAGGCGTACGCGGTGATCACGATCGGGACGTGGATCTTGATCCAGTACGACTGCAGCGCCGGGACCGCCGGCATGTACCCTTCGTTCCAGGTCGTCGCGTAACCGAGCGCGATCGCCGCTAGCGCCAGCACCGGTCCGCCGACGAACGCAAGATCGTATCGAACCGCGAAGATCAGGAAGATCGCGACCGCGCACGCGCTGAAAAGCGAAAGCGACCCGTACAGGTTCGTCAGCGGCCACACGCCGGTCATCCACCAGCGCGACCCGAGCTCGGCGAACTGCGAGACGCAGCCGATCGCCGCGAGCGGGAGCCCGATCGCGCGCAGCGCCGGGTTGCGCAGCAAGAAGTGCGCGAACAGGACGAACGCCGCGGTGACGTAGGCGGCGATCCCGACGACGAGCAGCGCTTGATCGATGTGGACGCGGAGCGGATCCATGCTGTACCCCTTCTAGACTCGGCCGACGACGACCGGTGTTGCGCCGGCCTCGGTTGCCGGTGCGGCGGGCTCGGTGCGCCGCAAGTCGTCGACGATCTCGCGGAAACGTTCTTCGAAGACGTCGTAGCCGCGGACCGTCGTCGCCGCGATCCCGACCTCGGTCGCGCCGTCGCCGGCGTCGCGCGCCGTCACGAACAGCCGAGCCGGTAAGAAGTAAAACGAGATGCACAACCCGGCGAGCAACACGAACGCGCCGATTCCGACGACCACCATCCCCGGATCGTAGCGGTACTGAAAACCCGAGTACAGCACGTAGCGAGACGCGGTCAACGCGTAGCCGGCGCCGAGATCCGCCGGCTGCCCGAGCGCGAGCATCGCGCTCCCCGCGGGCCGGTCGCCGTCGAACGCCTGCACGACGACGCCGGGATCGTTCGGCCGCGGATCGGCGGCAGGCTGTCCGGTCGCGCGATCGATCGTGCCGACGAACCGCTGGTACTGGATCGCGCGCGAGGTTCCGTCGATCACGAACCCTTCGCCCTCTTTGAGCGGATGGTCGGGGCCGGCGACGGGGCGGCCGTCCTTCGTCAACCGGAAGTCGATCGCGAACCCGTACGTCGCTTGATAGACGAGCGTTCCGTCGACGTCGTACGGGTGGTTCACGCGGATGACCGCGTCGCGCGCGATGCCGTCCTTTCCGGTGACCTTCGCGTTCGAGACGTAGTCGATCGGCTGAAAGACCGTCCCGGCTTTCGTTTGAATCGGATCGATCCGGTAGGCGAACCGTTCCAGCGAGATCTTCGCGCCGTTCTCCGGGATCGTCGCCGTCTCGCCGCTGAGGACCGCGAACTGCCCGCTGTAGCCCTTCGCCCAGTAGATCGTCGTCCCGGTCGCGATGATCACGAACCCGATGTGTGCGACCAGCACGCCGCGCCGCGCCCAGTTGTTCTTGTCGGCGAAGGTCCACTCGGTCCCGCCGAACTCGCGCTTGCGAACCTGCCAGCCGCGCGCGGCGAAGAACGCCGCGATCCGCTCGCGCACGCTCTCCGCGTCGCCCGTTACGCGAACGCGCGCGTGCAGCGGGATCGCGTCGATCTTCACCGGGTTCAGCCGCGGGATGCGGCGGGGAATCACTTTCGTGAACGTCGCCGCCGCCATCGAGCACAAGATCAGCCCGAGCACGCCGATGTACGCGGCGCTGTGGTAGATGTTGTCGACGTCGAGCCGCACGATCAACCGCGCGATCGGCGGCGGGTACGCGCCGGCGTAGAACGACGGATCTTTCCCTTGCTCGATGATCACGCCGATCAGGGTAAGGAACGCCCACGCCGCGAGCAGCGAGACCCCGAACGGAACGTGCGCGAACAGCCGGACGAGGTCGTTCCAGCTTTCACGCAGGCTGCCGAGCGCGCGCGACGCTACGCGTTCGCCGCTTCGCGCTTCCATCGCTTCTCCATGAAGACGATCAGCCAGATGGAGATCTCGAACAGCACGTACATCGGCGCCGCGATCAGCGTCATCGTCACCGGGCTCCCGTCAGGCGCGAGCACGGCGCCGGCGACCAGCATCCCGAACCCGATGTACTTGCGGTACTTCCGCAGCAACCCGCTGCTCACCAGACCGATCCGCGCGCACAGCAGCATGACCACCGGCGTCTGGAACACGATCGCGAAGGCGAGAAACAACAGCAGGATCAAGTTCAGCGTCGACTCGATACCGTACGTCGGCACCGCGATGCTCGAGGTGATCTGCTCCAGCGCGCCGACGACGCGCGGCAGCACCAGGAAGTGCGCGAACGCGATCCCGCCCAGCGACAAGATGAACGACGGCGCGACGTACGAGTAGACCGCCTTGCGCGTCTTCGGATGGATCGCCGGAACGACGAACATCCACGCCTGGTACAAGATCACCGGCAGCCCGAGGATGATCGCCGCGTACAGCGCCATCTTGAAGATCGCCCAGACCGCGTCGGCGGGGCCGAACGCGTGGAGCTGCACGCTGCCGAAGTAGATCTTGGTGAGCCGCGGGATCGCCCACTGCGCCGGCCACAGCAAGAGCACCGTCAGCGCGAGGACGGTGACGACGCAGACGAAGAGGCGGTTCCGCAGCTCCCGCAGGTGCTCCGTGAACGGCATCTCCTTCTGGTCCCATTGGTCCCCGCGCTCGCGTTTTTCTTCGTCGAGCGGCGTCCGCTCCGCGAGCATCGCTGCCTAGTCTCCGCGCGCTATGGGCGCGGCGGCGCGACCGTGGTGGGGCCGGGCGCGCCGGTCTGCGGGTCGGGGACGAGCGGCCCGGGCTGGCCGGCGCCGGAGACGGTCGTCGTCTCCTCGGCGGCTTTCGCCTCGGCCTCGGCGCGCTTGCGCGCTTCCTCGCGGGCCCGTTCGGCGGCGACGTCGGCGTCGGCTTGTCCGACCATGAACTCTTTCTTGGCCTGACCGGCCGAGCGTGCCAGCTTGGGCAGCTTGTCGGCGCCGAAGATGAGGATCGCGACACCGACGACCGCGGCGATTTCGATTGGTGAGAACATACAAACTCCGGGGTTTAGAGCAGGGCGTCGGCGAGCGCGACGAGTTCGGAGCGGGCCGGGGCGTTTCCAAGCGGCGCGAGCGACTGTTTGGCTCGTTCGACGTACCCCGCGAGGACGGCTTCCGTCTTCGCCAGGCCGCCGTGGGCGCCGATCCCGGCGACGATGCTTTCCACCCGCGCGGGCACCTGATCGCTCTCTTCGAAGAAACGTTCGACGCCGGAGCGGAATTCCCGACCGCCGCCGTCGAGCGCGAGGATCAGCGGGACGGTCATCTTGCGCTCCCGCAGGTCGTTTCCGACCGGTTTGCCGAGCGTGGCCTCGTCGGCGGTCAGGTCGAGCAGGTCGTCGCGCATCTGGAACGCGATCCCGAACGCGGTCCCGAAGTCGCGCAGCGCCTTGACCAAAAACGGCGAGCCGCCGGCCGCGAGCGCGCCGCATTCGGCCGACGCCGCGAACAGCGAAGCCGTTTTCTTGGATGCTATCTCGACGTACGCCGCCAGCGTCGTTTCGAGATCGCCGAGCGCCTTGAGCTGCAGCACCTCGCCGTCGGTGATGTCGGCGAGCGTCGAGCTGAGCACGTGCGGGATCGGGTGCGCGTAGCTCGCGGTGACGTTCTTGAAGATCCACGCGAACAGATAGTCCCCGGCGAGCACGCTGATGCGGTTGCCGAAGTCGACCGCGGTGGCGTTGACGCCGCGCCGCGTCTCGGCGCCGTCGACGACGTCGTCGTGGATCAGCGTCGCGACGTGGATCAGCTCCATGAACGCCGCCAGCCGCAGATGGTCCTCGGCGCGGCCGCCTGCCGCTTCGGCGGCAAGCAGCGTGAACCGCGGCCGCAGCCGCTTCCCGCCTGCCGCGAGCATCCGCCGCACCGCTTCGGTGATGAGCTCGTTGTCGGTCGCGAACTCGTTCCGGAAGAACTCCTCGACCAGCGCGTACAGGTCCCGGCCGCTCGCCGCCCGCTCCAACATCACGCTTCTCCTGCGTGGATCGCGAGCATCACGCTACCCCCACGTGGATCGCGATCGCGCCGAAGCCGAGCCGGATCGTGCGCACCTCGCGGAACCCGGCCGTGCGGAATCGCTCGGCGAGACCGTCCGCGTCGGGGAAGTTCGTCAGCGAGTTCGGCAAGTACCGGTAGGCCGTCTTCGAGCCGCCGACGAGCCCGCCGACCAGCGGGACGATCCCGTAGAAATACAGGCCGAAGGCGCGCCGGACCAGCGGGTTCGCCGGCTTCGTCACGTCGAGGTTCACGAAGCGTGCGCCCGGTTTGAGAATCCGGCGGGCTTCCTTCAGCGTCGCGACGACGTCGACGACGTTGCGCATCGAGAACCCCATCGTCGCCCCGTCGAACGATGCGCCGGCGAAGGGCAGCCGGGTCACGTCGCCCTCGATGAAGCTCGCCCGGCTCGCGGGATCCTCGCGCTTGGCGCGGCTGCGTGCGCCGTCCAGCATCGGCGGGGTGAAGTCGATCCCGACCACCTCGAGCGACGGGTCGGTCTTGACCAGGTGAAAAGCCAGGTCGCCGGTCCCGCAGCACAGGTCCGCGACTCGGCCGCCGCGTGGGGCGGCCAGCTCGGCGACGGCGCGCCGCCGCCAGGCCTCGTCGACCCCCGCGGTGAGCACCCGGTTCGCCCGGTCGTAGCGGGGAGCGATCGCCGCGAACATCTCGCGAACGTAGGCGCCCTTCCCGGCAGGATCCGTGACCATCCCGCCCATCTTAGACGACCACCCCACCCCGCCCTCATCCATTCGTCGCCGAAGCGAATGACAGCGCCCGCAGGGCGCGACTTTAGCCGGCAAAGCCGTCCCGGCTTTGACGGATAAAGTCAGAACCAGCCTTTTCGCTTGAAGTAGCCCACCAGGATGGCGAGGGCGGCGAGCTGCGAGCCGATCCCGATCCACCAGAACTGCCGGCCGTCGACGATGTGGTTGACCATCCAGCCGAAGTTCTGGCCGAAGAACCCCGTGATGTAGGTCAGCGGGAGAAAGATCGTCGCGATGACGGTGAGCTGCTTCGAGACCTCGCCTTGCCGGTGCGCCTCGGAGGAGAGGTGGATGTCGAGCGTGCTGTTGAGGAGGTCGCGGATCGAATCGACCTGGTCGGTCACCCGCAGCGCGTGATCGTAGACGTCGCGGAAGTACGTGACGACGCCGGGATCGAGCGGCGCGAGCTCGCCGCGCAGCAGCGGGCCGAGAATGTCGCGGACCGGCGAGACGGCGTGCCGCAGTTGCACCAGATCGCGCTTGAAGCGCAGCACGTCGCGCAGCACCTTCTGCGAATCGCGCCCCTCGCGGCCGAGGACGCGGTTCTCGAGCGCGACGAGCCGTTCGTCGTACTCGCTCGCGACCGGATGATAGCCGTCGACGACGACGTCGAGGATCACGTACAGCAATCCCGTCGACGTGTGCGGGACGCCGCCCTTCGCGAGCCAGCGGCGCTCGATCTCGTCGAGCGGGAAGACGGGGTGCGCGCGAATCGTCACGACGAAGTTCGTCCCGGCGAAGATCGCGATCTCGTGCAGCACGAGCCGCTGGTTCTCGTCGAGCGTCGCCGCGTGCAGCACGACCAGCCAGTAGCCGTCGTACGCCTCGATCTTCGGGCGCTCGTGGACGAGCGCGGCGTCTTCGATCGCGGTCGGATGGAGCGCGAACTCTTCTTGCAGCAGCTGCAAGTCGGCGGCGGTCGGCTCGGCGAGGTCGAACCATACGAAGTTCTTCTCGTTCTGGAGCAGGTCGGAAATTTCGGTGGGGTCTTTGAGCGCGCGCGCCGTGTCTTTTCCGGTGAAGATCAGGCAGCGCGACTCGTGCTCGGCGGAGATCGCGTCCGTTTCGCGGACGGGGCGTTCGGGGCGCGGCAGGATCACGCCGCGACCTCGAGCCCGAGGATGCGGCGCGCGTTCGCATCGGTCCGCGCGACGACGGTCGCGACGTCGGTCGCGAACAACTCGGCGAGCGCGCGCGCGGTGTCCGCGAGGAACGCGACCTCGTTGC
This sequence comes from Candidatus Elarobacter sp., assembly GCA_035939295.1. Classification (GTDB taxonomy): domain Bacteria; phylum Vulcanimicrobiota; class Vulcanimicrobiia; order Vulcanimicrobiales; family Vulcanimicrobiaceae; genus Vulcanimicrobium. The sequence continues at coordinate 6,475 of DASZGA010000281.1, forward strand.
GTTTTCCGCGGTTCGGGACCGGCGCGAGGTACGGGCAGTCGGTCTCGAGGACGATCGCGTCGAGCCCGACGTCTTTCACCGCGTCGCGCAGCGGCTGCGCCGTCTTGAACGTGACGACCCCGCCGATCCCGAGCACGAGCCCGAACTCGCCGGTGAAGACGCGCGCCTGATCGGGGTTGCCGGTGAAGCAGTGCACGATCCCGCGCTGCGCGCGCGGATCGTAGCCGTCGCGCAGCGCCGCGACGAAGTCGTCGTGCGCGTCGCGCTGGTGGAAGACGAGCGGAAGCGCGCGCTCGCGCGCATAGGCGAGCTGCAGCGCGAGAACGTGCCGCTGAACCTCGCGCGGGCTGTGGTCGTAGTAATAGTCGAGCCCGGTCTCGCCGACCGCGACGACGCGCGCGCCGTAGCGCTCGCGCAGTGCGTCGAACGCCGCGCCGAGATCGGCCGGTGCGTCCTTCGCTTCGTGCGGGTGCACCCCGACGGTCGCGGCGAGCCCGTATTTCTCAGCGACCTCGCAGGCCCGGCGGCTATCCTCCACGTCGCAGCCGACCGTGACGACCGCCTCGACGCCGCGCTCGCGCGCTCGTGCGAGCATCGCGTCGCGGTCCTCGTCGAAAGCCCGGTCGTGGACGTGGGCGTGCGTGTCGATCATGGTGAACCCTTAACCTCTCCGTGCAGATGTTCCCCGAGCGCGCCGAACCGCCGCGGCGCCCGATCCTCGTCCTGACGCTGATCGTTTCGGCGCTCCTCCATCTGGCGGGTGCCGGCACGTGGCTGTTCTTCGACGCACGGTTGAAACCGGTCGTCGCGAAGCTCTTTCCGCAACCGAGCCCGACGCCGGAGATCGTCGCGCTCTCCGACGCGATCACGATCGAGAAGCGCACCGTCCCGCGCGCGCAGCGCCGGTCTTCGCCGCGACGCGCAGTCCGGCCGCAACCGCGGCAAGTCGCGCAGGGGCCGGTGACACCGTCGCTCCCCGTTCCCACGCTGCCGCCGTTGCGCACGCCGATGCCGACGATCCCGCCGCGGCGCACGCCGGTTCCGACGCTCGAGCCGACGGCGCCGCCGTCAGCCGAAGCCACGTCGCGTCCCTTCCCGCAGCGACCTGACGCGACGATCCATCAACCGCGCTCGCATCCGACGCCGGAACCGAGGCCGACCGTTGCCCCTACGGTACCGCCCCCGCCACCGGCGTCGAAGAATCCGTTCTCACCGCGGCAGATCGCGGCGCTCGACGCGCAGTTCAGCAAAACGATCGCGCAGGCGCAGCACGCGCTCACCGACGTTCCGCCGCAGCGCCGTCCGCCCGCGCGCAACCCGCAGCAGATGCGGTACGAAGCGATCATGGCGGGGACGCCGGAGATGTTCTTCAACGCGGCGCAAGGCGATTGTGTCGATCTCCAAGACGTTGTCACGCGCGGCCGCGTGCACGTGTACTACATTCGCTGCACGATCCGGTACAGCGACGGTTACTTCGAGAACGTGTCGTATCCGTGGCCGTACAAGTTTCCGGCGAACGCCGATCCGTTCCAGCTCGCGCCGGGGGCGCTGACCTTCTACGGACAGGGACCGCCGCCGGGTTTCACGCTGCCGCCGAACTTCGCGCTCTCGCGCGCGATCTGCACCTTCTACCGCGCGCAGTGCGAAGATCTCATCAAGCGAGAAAAGGCGAACGGCAACCAGCCCGCGCCCGGCGGGTGAGCGCGCTCAGGCGGTGTGCCGGTGCGTGCGCGCCGCGATGATCAGCGAGACGATCCCGTAGACCAACGCGAAGAGCCCGAGCGCGATCCCCGGCGCCAGCAATCCGCCGAGCGTGAACCACAGCAGCGCGCCGCCGAGCGCGATCAGCAAGATCCCGCCGAGCATCCACAGCCACGCGTCACGCAGCCGTCCCCACGTGACGCCGGCGAAGATGATCGTCAGCACGCCGATCCCGAACGCCCACTCGGCGATCGTCCAGGTCAGCGAGATCAAGCTTCCGGCGACGCGGAACGTCGCGATCCCGAGCGCGATCCCGAAGACGCCTTCGAGCGCGTGGATCAGCCACGCGCGATCGTTTCCGGTCGAGCGCAGCGCGACGATGACGCGCACGATCCCGTCGACCACCGCGAAGAACGCGAACGCTCCGACCAGCAGCGTCGAGTACGTCCGGTAGTAGAGCGCCAGACAACCGAAGACGATCGCGACGATCCCGCGCAGCGCGATCGCACCGCGGTGGAGTCCGTCGTTCGCGCCGGTATGCGTTATGGCGCCGGGGCCGGGGGCGGTGACTGCGGTCGTCGGCATGGCAAACCTCCTAGGCGGCGGGCGGCTCGATGCGTGGGAACAGTGGTGCGCCGGGCGACGTCTGCGTCCCCGCGGCGAGCTTTCCCCAGACCAGCTCGTCCGCCCACGTCGTTTCCGGCGTCCCCTCGAGGCCGAGCTGCTGCCACATCTCGGTCGCCTTCGAGGGGATGAACGGGAACAGCAGCAGCGAGAGCCAGCGCAGTCCCTCGCACAGGTCGTAGAGCAGCGCGTCGAGCTCGACGCCGCGGTTGTGCTTGTAGAGCTCCCACGGCTTCTGCTCGTCGATCGCGCGGTTCAGCATCGTGACGAGGTTCCAGATCTCGTCGAGCGCTTCGCGGAAGCGCAGGCACATCACGTGCTCGTTCACCGTCACGGGCAAGTCGGCGACGCGCTCCTGCACGCTGCTCTCGGTGGGCTGCGGCACGATCCCGTCGCGATACTTCTGCAGCATCGCGAGCGAGCGGCGCAGCAAGTTGCCGAGATCGTTGCCGAGATCGCTGTTGTGGCGCTGGCGCAGCTTCTCGATCGAGATCGAGAAGTCGCTCCCGAACGGCGCTTCGCGCATCAAGAAATAGCGCACCGAGTCGGCGCCGAACTCTTCGACCAGCGCGAACGGCTCGATCACGTTGCCGATGCTCTTCGACATCTTCTCGCCTTCGTTCGTGATCCAGCCGTGCGCGTAGACGCGCGTCGGTTCCGGCAATCCGGCCGACCACAGCATCGCCGGCCAGATCAGCGAGTGAAAGCGCGCGATCTCTTTGCCGACCAGATGCATCCCCGGCCAGAACGTGCGGAACAAACCGTCGGCATCGTCGGGCCAGCCGAGCGCGCTGATGTAGTTGATCAGCGCGTCGTACCAGACGTAGAGCACGCCGCCGCCCGGCAGCGGGATCCCCCAGTCGAACGACGAGCGCGAAATCGAGAGATCTTCCAGCCCTTCGTCGAGGATCGCCATCATCTCGTTGTAGCGCGACTGCGGCCGCAGGAACTCCGGATTCGCGCGAAAGTGCTCGCGCAGGCGGTCGCGGTACTTCGAAAGCCGGAAGAACCAGTTCTTTTCGGAGAGCCACTGCACGGGGCGGCGGCATTCGGGGTTCGGACAGCGCCCCTCGATCAGCTTCGCTTCGGGCCAGAACGTCTCGTCGTGGGTGCAGTACCAGCCTTCGTAGACGCCTTCGTACACGTCGCCGGACTCGCGCATCTTCTCGAACAGGGCCAGGCACGCGCGCGCGTGGCGCGGCTCGGTAGTGCGGATGAAGTCGTCGAACTTCGCGTCGAACGCCGGCGCGAGCGCCTTCCAGTTCGGCGCGAGCGAGTCGACGTATTGCTGCGGCGTCATCCCGGCGGCGGCGGCGGCGTTCGCCACCTTCTGCCCGTGCTCGTCGGTTCCGGTCAGCGAACGCGCCGGCCCGTGCGCGCGCCCGGTCCGCACCAACACGTCGGCGGCGATCGTCGTATACGCGTGGCCGATGTGCGGCGTGCCGCTGATATAGAAGATGGGGGTCGTGACGTAGAACGGGCGCGGGGGCACGCGCACGCTTTCGTCACTCCGGTTCGGAGCGGCCTGTGCGGCGCGCGCTCGCCCGCGCGTAGAGGTGGCGCCGCTCGCCGTGCCCGGCTTCGGCGAGCCGCTTCGCGATCGCCGACGTCGTCAGCCCTTCGGCGGTCAGCGCGTCGATCGCGGCGTCGAGGTCGTCCGCCGAGATCGTCTCGGCGATCGCGTTCGCCCCCGGCGCGCCGCCCTCGACGACGAACGCGATCTCGCCGCGGACGGGATCTTCGATCGCGGCGGCGACCTCGGCGGCGGTTCCGAGGACCTGCTGCTCGTGCAGCTTGCTGAGCTCGCGGACGAGGAAGACGCGCCGCTCCGGCGCGACCGCCGCCAGGTCGGCGAGCGAATCGCGAATCCGGTGCGGCGCCTCGTACCAGACCGTCGTCTCGCCGAGCGCGGCGCGAAACGCCGCCCGCCGCTGCCCGCCGCCGCGCGGCGGAAACCCCGCGAACGCGAACCGCCGCAGGTCGAACCCCGAGAGCACCGCGGCGCAGACGAACGCCGCCGGCCCGGGAAGGACTTCGACCGGAACCTCCTCCTCGCGCGCCGCCGCGACGAGCGCCGCGCCCGGATCGCTGATCCCGGGCGTCCCGGCGTCGGTGACGACGGCGACCGTCTCGGTTCGCGCGCGCTCGAGGATCGCGCCGGTCGTCGCGCGCGCGTTGTGCTCGTGGTAGGTCCAGATCTCTTTGGAGCCGATCCCCAGCGCGTTCAGCAGCTTGCGCGTGACGCGCGAGTCCTCGGCGACGATCAGCGGCGCGTCGCGCAGGACGTCGAGCGCGCGCAGCGTGACGTCGCGAAGGTTGCCGAGCGGCGTCGGTACGAAGACGAGCCCC
>DASZGA010000282.1:0-2060 GCA_035939295.1 Candidatus Elarobacter sp.
GTCATCCTTGAAGAGATCGAACCACGGCACGTCGGCGAGCGACGCCGGTCCAGGCTGGGCGACCGCTGCGGTGGTGTCGCGATACGCGGACGGCATGGCGACCGTCGGCCGCCGGTAGTTCGGACCGAGCGTGCACGAAGCGGTCAACACACTCGCCACGACCAAGAACACCTCCCGCCTCATCGCACCACCTCCGCCGCAGCGACCGGAGCGACGGCCGTCTGCGGCGTCCTCCGACGTTCGGCCAATCGCTCAATGACGACGTATAGCACCGGGATGATGAAGACACCGAGGAGCGTCGCCGTTGCCATGCCGCCAAACACCGCCGTGCCCAGCGCCCGTCGCGACGCCGCGCCTGCGCCGGTGGCGACAACGAGCGGCAGCACGCCCAGCAGGAACGCGAATGAGGTCATAAGGATCGGCCTGAAGCGCAAGTGCGCCGCTTCTTCGGCCGCGTTGGCGATCGAAGCCCCTTGCGCTCGTCGGAGTTTGGCGAACTCCACGATCAGAATGGCGTTCTTCGCGGCGAGCCCGATGAGCGTGATGATGCCGATCTGCGTGTACAAGTCGTAGGGATACGACCGGATGGTGATCGCGATCAACGCCCCGAGCAGACCCAGCGGCACCGCGAGCACCACGGCGAACGGCGTGCTCCAGCTCTCGTATAGGGCCGCCAGGAACAGCACGACGAGAACCGACGCAAAGCCGAAGATGAACGGCTCCGCACCCTCGCTGCGCTGCTGCTGGAACAGTGTGCCCGTCCACTCGAAACCGAACCCAGGCGGCAGCGTGTCGCGCGCGACCTGCGCGATCGCCGCCGCAGCCTGGCCGGAGCTATATCCCGGCGCGTTGGTTCCCGTGATCTGGGCGGCCCGGAGCCGGTTGTATCGATAGACGACCTCCGGTCCAGACGTCGCCCGTACGTTCACCAAGGTGCTCAACGGAATCATGTCGCCGTCGCGGCCCCGCACGTGGAATTGATTGATGTCATCAGGCCGTACGCGAAATTGCGGCTCGGCCTGCATCAACACCCGCCATGTCCGGCCGAACCGGTTGAAGTCGTTCACATAGAGCCCACCGAGGAAGGTCTGCAGCGCCGAATAGACATCGGTGACCGGGACGCCAAGCGTTTGCGCCTTGTCGGTATCCAGATCCACACGGAACTGCGGCACGGTCGTCCGCAACCCGGTGTTGATCGACGCGATTTCCGGACGTTGCCGGGCCGCTTGCACAAAGGCTTGCGTCACGTCCGAGAGCCGCGTGAGCTCGCCGTCGGTTCGATCCTGCAGCATCAGCTCGAACCCGCCGGATGCGCCCAGACCGAGAATGGGCGGCAAGCCGAAGCCGAAGACAATCGCGCTCTGGAGCTCCGCGAATCTCGGTTGAACCGCGCGCAGGATCGCTTGCTGATCGAGGTGCCGCGCGTCCCGCTCCTCCCACGGCTTGAGCAGCGCGATGACCGTCGAGACATTGGGGTTGACGGTGTTCGTCAGGCGATCGAGACCGCCGAGCGTGGTGGCCGCTTCGACGCCGGGATTCGACCGCAGGATGTCCTCGACCTGGCCCACCACGCGATCCGTCCGCTCGATCGACGCGCCGTCAGGCAGGCGCACGGCGACGAAGAAGACCCCTTGATCTTCGTCAGGAAGGAATCCCGTCGGCACTCGCTGGAACAGCGCGCCGGCGAGCACATAGCACACCATCAACGCGAGCAGCGCGACCGCGCTTCGTCGCACGAGCGTCTTTACCCCTGACAGGTATCGATTGGTGCTCCACGCGAACGCGCGGTTGAAGCCGCCAAAGGCGGGGGTGAGCCATCCGCGCGCCTTCTGCTTCGGTTTCAGGATGAGCGCGCTCAATGCCGGGCTGAGGGTCAACGCGTTGAACGCCGACAACAACACGGAAGCCGCGATCGTCAGCGCAAACTGTCGATAGATTTGGCCCGAGATGCCGCCGAGGAACGCGACCGGAATGAACACCGCGGCCAGGATGAGTGCGATCGCGACCACTGGCCCCGACACCTCGTCCATCGCTTGCACCGTCGCGTCGCGCGGGCTCAT
>DASZGA010000283.1:0-2784 GCA_035939295.1 Candidatus Elarobacter sp.
GTTTCCCGTCCCCGCGACCAACCTCGCGCACAACCTGGCGACCTCGGCGGCACGCTTTCCGAACCACACCGCGATCGTCTACTACGACACGCCGATTCCGTTCGCGCGGCTGTGGCGCGAGGTCGAAGCGCTCGCCGGACACCTCGAGCACCGCGCCGGCGTTCGCGCCGGCGACCGCGTCCTGCTGCTGATGCAGAACTCGCCCCAATTCGTTATCGCATATTATGCGATATTGCGTGCGAACGCGGTCGTCGTTCCGCTCAACACGATGCTGGTCGCCGAAGAGCTGCAGACGTACGTCGACGACAGCGGCGCGACCGTCGCGATCGTCGGCCAGGAGCTCGCCTCGCGGTTGCAGCCGTACGCGCCGCAGCCGCTGCGCCACGTGATCGTCGCGGCGTACAGCGACTACGTCGAGCGCGAGACGAAGCTGAACCTGCCCCCGTCGGTCGCCGCGTCGCGCGCCGAGCTGATCGGCGAAGGCTTCGTCGCGTGGAGCGCCGCACTCGCCGACTCCGAGCCGCCGGGCCCGATCGTCGCATGCGGCGACGACATGGCGCTCTTGCCCTACACGTCCGGCACGACGGGTCGTCCGAAAGGCTGCGTCCACACACACCGTTCGATCCAAACGACGGCGTGGGCGACGCCGATGTGGAGCGGCACGATCTCGCCCGGCGGGCGCGTCCTCTCGGTGCTGCCGTACTTTCACGTGACCGGGATGACCGGCGACATGAACGCGGCGCTCTGCTTCGGCTGGACGATCGTGATGATGACGCGCTGGGATCCGGTGACGGCGCTGGCGCTGATCGAACGCTACGAGTGCACGGGGATGACGGCGATCAGCACGATGATCGTCGATCTGCTCTCGCATCCGGCGTATCGCTCCGAGGCGCTGCGCTCGATGGTCGCGCTCGGCGGCGGCGGCGCTCCGCTCCCGGCCGCGGTCGGCCGCGAAGTGACCGAACGTCTCGGCCTGAGCTACATGGAAGGTTACGGGCTGACCGAGACGATCGCGATGACGCACGCGAACCCGCCCGACCGCACGAAGCTGCAGTGTCTGGGGATCCCGACGTTCGGCGTCGACTCGCGCGTGATCGATCCCGACTCGCTGCGCGAGCTAGGCCCGAACGAAACCGGCGAGATCGTGATCAACGGTTCGCAGGTGATGCGCGAGTACTGGCACCAGCCGGACGCGACGGCGGAAGCGTTCTTCGAGCACGACGGCAAGCGGTTCTTCCGCACCGGCGACCTCGGCTACATGGACGACGAGGGCTATTTCTTCTTGGTCGACCGCGTCAAGCGCATGATCAACGCCGCCGGCTTCAAAGTATGGCCGGCCGAAGTCGAGACGAAGCTGTTCTCGCATCCCGCGATCAAGGAAGCGTGCGTGATCGCTTCGATCGACCCGCGCAAAGGCGAGCAGGTCAAAGCGGTCGTCGTCTTGCGCGAGGGCGCACAGGCGAGCGCGGAAGAGATCATCGCCTGGTCACGCGAGCACATGGCCGCGTACAAGGTGCCGACCGAGATCGAGTTCGTCGAGTCGCTGCCGCGTTCCGCGACCGGCAAAGTCCAGTGGCGCGCGCTCCAGGAAGAGGAGCAGCGCAAGAGTCAGGCGGCGGCGGTCCGGTAGCGTCGGCGGCCGACGGGGTCGCTGCGGTCGGCTTCGTTGCCTTTGGCGAGCTCGTCGATCCCGCCCAGCGCGGCTTCGATCTGGTCGCCGACGGCGAGCGCGTTGTGGACGTGGTCGCGGCGGTTCGCGACCGCTTGCAAGTCGACGTTGCCGTGCGCGTCGTGGACCTTCGTGCCGAAGCGGATCGCGATCCCGACCAGCGCGTTGTAGTGCTCGAGCAGCTTCGCTTCGCGCGCCGGCCGCTTCGTCGCGAGCTCTTTCAGCGAACCGCGCATCTCGGAAAGCCCGAAGTTCTCGTCGTCGCCGGAGAGATGATCGAGGTCGAGGCGCAGCAGCGTGTTCATGTTGGCGACCAGCACCCACGCGGCGATCCGGTCGGCGTCGCGGCGCAGGCGGGCCCAATACATCGCCCCGGCGGCGATCAAACCGCCCAGGGACATGGCAACGAACTCCATGACCACGCTCACGTCCTCCGTGCTGGATTTCCGTACTCACGGTGATCGGCACGCAGGCGAGGCGGCTTGAGGTCCGCCGTGCCGAGGTGACTAGGCGTACATCGCGGCGCGGTGAGCGCGCTGCTCGGGCGAGCGGCCGACGGCGCCGCCGCTGCGGTCGCCGACCGCCGTCGCGGCCGCCGCGAGGTCCGTCGGGTCGACGTCGCGCGCGTGCGCCCGCGCGAAGGCGAGCTCCGCGCGCGCCTCGAGCGGCCGGTGCGCGAGCGCGTAGGCGTGGGCCAGCAGCGCGGCGGCTTCCGGGCGGTAGTACCGGCCGATCGCGCCGTATCGTTCGAACGCCTCGATCGCGCGATCGGGGTCGCCCTGCGCTTCGTACGCCTGCCCCATCGTCATCAGCACGTCGGTGCGCCGCGGCGAGAGCTCGAGCGCCTGGCGCGAGTACGCTATCGCTTCATCGAAGCGTCCTTCCTGATACGCCGCCGCTCCGAGCCACGCGATCGTCGCAACCGAGAGCGGATCGAGGCCGAGCGCCGTCTTAAGATGCGTAACGCCCTCGGCGACGCGGCCGCGCCGAATCAGGGCGATCCCGTACCATTCCTGCGCGGGCGCGTACGAGTCGTCGAGCGCGACCGCGCGGCGCAGCTCTGGCAGCGCCGCGTTCGCGTCGCCGCGCCCGAGTGCGACGAGCCCGAGCGCGGC
>DASZGA010000284.1:0-2789 GCA_035939295.1 Candidatus Elarobacter sp.
CATCGCGAATCCCGCGGCGGCGATTCTATCCGCCGCGCTCCTGGCGCGCTTCTCCCTCGGCGACGAAGACGCCGCCTGGCGCATCGAGCACGCAGTCGCCGACGCGCTGGAGCACGGCCCGCGCACGGCCGACCTCGCGGGCCCCGAGGACGCCGTCTCCACCGCCGTATTCGCGGACGCGGTCATCAACCGGCTCAAGGCGCCGGTGCCGTCCGAAGCCGCGCTTCGCTGCGGCGTCTAAGTACTAGAGGCGCACTGCAAGCTCGCCGTCTTCACCGCCGGAGAACATGCCGTGCGGGATGCGCAGCGTGAACGCTTTCTTCCCCGCCGGCACGTCGAAGACGATCTTCAGATATTTCTCCAACCCGGGCTGAAGCTGGCTGAGCAGGAACTCCGCCTCGTGGTCGCCCGACATCGTGAGCGCGGTTTCGCCCTCGGAGGACGTCGAGTACGCGTTCCCTTGCGCGTCGATCAACTTCGATTGGCTGAGCGATATCTCGCGCGCTTCCTTCGAGTCGTTGCGCACGACCAGCTCGAGGATCACGAAGCGCCCGCCGGCGCGCGTAGGCTCGGTGAACTCCGTTCCGCCGATCGTGCTCGTGACGCGCGCCGTGTAGATGCCGTACTCGGTTTCGTCGACGAAGACGCCGTCGAGCTTCTTCCCGTTCTTGAAATGGATCGTGAGGTGCTTTCCGCCGAGCGTTGATGCGGTGGTCGACTGATCGACCGCCGCGCGCTTCGCGGGGGCATTGCCGCCCTTGCTCGTCATCGCGCCGATGATGGCGAACAGCAGCAGCAGCGCGATGATTCCGCCGCAGCCGATGCAGCCGACCCGCGCGGCCATCGACGACGGCTTCTTCGGCGCGCTCGCGTACGGCGGCAGCACGGCGCCGCCCGAAGGCGGCGCGCCGCTCGGCGGCTGCGCTGGACCGGGCGGCGGGGCGGCGCCGGTGGTCGCGAGCGCGTTCCCGCAGCTCGAGCAGAACTGGGCGTCCGGCGCGTTCGCCGCCCCGCACCGTGTGCAATACATCGGCGTGCCGTTCGGTCGCTTACCTAGGTCGCCCTCGTCAGGAAGGAGCGCAAGCGTTCATTCGCCGGCACCGCCGGCCTGCGATCGCCGGCTATCCGGACGCTTCCAACCCGCGGACGATCTCGGCGCACGACGCGCACAGCGTCGGGTGCTCGGCGTCGGTGCCGAGCGGCAAGTACTTCCAGCAGCGCTGGCACTTCTCGCCGTCAGCTGGGACAAGAACCACGGCAGCAGCGCCGTTCGACGACGGATCGACGCTGCGCAGCGACGAGACGACGAGCGCTTCGCGCAAGCCGTCGCCGAGGGCGGCGAGCCGGTCGTAGAGCGCCCGCGGGATCTCCACGTTCGCATCGAGCTGAAAGTCGCGGACGCCTTCGCGCGACGCGACCTGCGCGCGCAGCTCTTTGAGCAGCGACCACGCCTCGAGCGCCTCGCCGTCGATCGCTTCGATTTTTGGGAAGGTCAAGTCGAAGACCGACTCGTCTTCGCCGCGCAGATCGGCGGCGAGGAACTGCCACGCTTCTTCCGCGGTGAACGAGAGGATCGGCGCGAGCAGCACCGCCATCGTGCGGAAGATCTCCAGCAGCGCCGACTGCGCGCTGCGCCGGCGCGGCGAGTCGGGCGCAGAGGTGTAGAGCCGGTCCTTGAGCGCGTCGACGTAGAACGCCGAGAGGTCTTCCTTGTCGAATTTCTGGATCGCGACGTACGCCGCGTGTAGGTCGAAGCGCAGGTAGTGCTCGCGCACCTCGTCTGCGAACGCGTCGAGCGCGTTCAGCGCCATGCGGTCGATCGGCTCCATCTGCTCGCGCGGAACGATCTTCTCCGGCGTGAGTCCCTCGAGCGAGCCGAGGAAGTACCGCAGCCGGAAGCGCAGGTTCTTGTAGACGTTCGCGACGTTCTCGAGCAACTGCGCGCCGAGCCGCATGTCGCCGGTGAACTCGCTCGAGGCGACCCACAGCCGCAGCACGTCGGCCCCGTACTTGTCGATCGCCTCGTCGGCACCGATGTAGTTGCCGGCCGACTTGTGCATCGCGTGACCGTGCTGGTCGAGGACCCACCCGTGCGAGATCACCTGCCGGTACGGCGGGACGTCCTTCACCGCGATCGACGTCACGAGGTTCGAGCGGAACCAGCCGCGGTATTGATCGCCGCCTTCGAGGTACGCGTCGGCCGGGAACTTCATGCCGCGCTCGATCAGCACGCCGCGCCACGTCACGCCGGACTCGAACCAGATGTCGACGATGTTGCGCTCTTTCTCGAACGCCTTGCCGCCGCACTTCGGGCACGTCATCCCCGGCGGCGCGAACGCTTCGACCGGCTCGGTCCACCACAGGTCGGAGGCGTTGCCCTGATCGAACGAGCGCGCGCGCATCGCCTTCGCGAAATTCCGCGCCAGCGTCGCGTCGAGCAGCGACTCGTTGCACGCGGTGCAGACGACGGCCGGGATCGGCGTTCCCCATACGCGCTGGCGCGAGACGCACCACTCCGGATGGTTGCCGATCATCTGCGACATCCGCGTCTCGCCCCACGCCGGCAGCCACTTCACGTCGTGCACCGCCAGCTCGGCGCGCTCGCGCAGCCGGTTGCGGTCCATCCCGATGAACCACTGCGCGGTTGCACGGAAGATCACCGGGTTCTTGCAGCGCCAGCAATGCGGGTAGCTGTGCTCGTACGACTCCGCCGAAACCAGCGCGCCCGACGCGCGCAGATCTTCGACGATCCGCTCGTTCGCTTTGAAGATGTGCAGCCCGGCGTACGG
>DASZGA010000285.1:0-12926 GCA_035939295.1 Candidatus Elarobacter sp.
GCGCGCTATCATAAAGTCCGAACCGACCCCGGCTTTTCGTGCCCGTCGAAGGACCGCCATGATCGACACGCCGACCCAAAGTGCCCTAGCGACCGACGGCGCCGCCGCCGCGAAAGCCGGCGCGCAGCCCGACCCGCAAGAGACCCGCGAGTGGCTGGACGCCCTCGACGGCGTGATCGACGCCGAAGGCCGCGGCCGCGCCAGCGAGCTGGTGCGAGCGATCGTCGAGCGCGCGGCGACGCGCGGGATTCGCACGCCGGCGGTGCAGACGACGCCCTACGTCAACACGATCTCGGTCGACCAGCAGGCGCACTTCCCCGGCGATCACGACATCGAGGAACGGCTCCGCCACTTCATCCGCTGGAACGCGATGGCAATGGTGGTGCGAGCGCAGAAAGATCACAGCGAGCTCGGCGGCCACGTCGCGACGTTCTCGTCGGCGGCGATGCTCTACGACATCGGCTTCAACCACTTCTGGCGCGGGCCGGAGTACGCGAACGGCGGCGACCTGGTCTACTTCCAAGGGCACTCGTCGCCGGGGATCTACGCACGCGCGTTTCTCGAAGGCCGCATCAGCGAAGAGCAGCTGGAGAACTTCCGCCGCGAGGTCGATCGCAAAGGCGTTCCGTCGTATCCGCATCCGTGGCTGATGCCGGAGTTCTGGCAGTTCGCAACGGTCTCGATGGGACTCGGGCCGCTGCAAGCCGTCTATCAAGCGCGGTACATGCGCTATTTGCGCGATCGCGGGCTCGCCGATACGGCAGATCGCAAAGTGTGGGCGTTCCTCGGCGACGGCGAGATCGACGAGCCCGAATCGCTCGCCGGGCTCGCGATGGCGTCGCGCGAGAAGCTCGACAACCTGATCTTCGTCGTCAACTGCAACCTGCAGCGGCTCGACGGTCCGGTGCGCGGCAACGGCAAGATCATTCAGGAGCTGGAAGGCGTCTTCCGCGGCGCGGGCTGGAACGTGATCAAGGTGATCTGGGGCTCGCGCTGGGACCCGCTGCTCGCCGCCGATCACACCGGGATGCTCGTCAAGCTGATGGGCGAGACGGTCGACGGCGACTACCAGACGTTCAAGTCGCGCGACGGGCGTTACGTGCGCGACCACTTCTTCGGGCGGTATCCCGAGACCGCGGCGCTCGTCGAGCGGCTGACCGACGAGGAAGTGTGGGCGCTCAATCGCGGCGGACATGATCCGTACAAAGTCTACGCCGCGTACAAGGCGGCCTCGGAGCACAAAGGCGCGCCGACGGTGATCCTCGCGAAGACGATCAAAGGCTACGGGATGGGCTCGGCGGGCGAAGGGATGAACATCGCCCACCAGCAGAAGAAACTGATGGTCGAGCAGCTGCGCGCGTTCCGCGACCGCTTCTCGATCCCGATTTCCGACCGCGATCTCGAGAATGTCCCGCTGATCAAGCCGGCGCCCGATTCACGGGAGGCCGAATATCTCCGCGAGCGCGTCGCGAAGCTCGGCTCGGTGCCGACGCGGCGCCGCAACGTCGAAGCCGCGCTTCCGGTCCCGCAGCGCAGCGCGTTCTCCGCGCTGCTCGAATCGAGCGGCGACCGCGAGATTTCCACGACGATGGCGTTCGTCCGCGCGCTCTCGACGATCTTGCGCGACAAGACGGTCGGGCCGCGCGTCGTTCCGATCGTCGCCGACGAGTCGCGCACGTTCGGGATGGAAGGGATGTTCCGGCAGCTCGGGATCTACTCGACCGAAGGTCAGCTCTACCGCCCGCAAGACGCGGACCAGCTGATGTGGTACCGCGAGGACAAGGCCGGTCAGATTCTGCAGGAAGGGATCAACGAAGCCGGCGCGATGTGCTCGTGGATCGCGTCGGGGACGTCGTACTCGGCGCACGGCGTGCAGACGCTTCCGTTCTACATCTTCTACTCGATGTTCGGGTTCCAGCGCACGGGCGACTTCGCGTGGGCGGCCGGCGACATGCGCACCCGCGGCTTTCTGCTCGGCGGAACCTCCGGCCGCACGACGCTCAACGGCGAAGGCTTGCAGCACGAGGACGGCCACTCGCACCTGTTCGCGGCCGCGGTGCCGAACTGCATCCCGTACGACCCGACCTACGCGTACGAGGTCGCGACGATCGTACAGGACGGCGTCCGCCGGATGCTCGCCGAGCAGGAAGACGTCTACTACTACATCACGCTGCTGAACGAGAACTACCCGCATCCCGCGATGCCTGCGGGCGCCGAAGACGGGATCCTGCGCGGGTTGTACCTGCTGCGCGACGGCGGGAGCGCGAAGAAAGACCAGCCGCGCGTACAGCTGATGGGGAGCGGTTCGATCCTGCGCGAGGTGCTCGCGGCGGCCGATCTGCTGCGCGACGACTTCGGCGTGATCGCCGACGTGTGGAGCGCGACCAGCTTCACGCTGCTACATCGAGACGGCGAGTCGGGGGCGCGCTGGAACCTGCTCCATCCGGACGAGACGCCGAAGCGCGCGTACGTCGCCGAGCAGCTCGACGGGCACGACGGTCCGGTGATCGCGGCGACCGACTACGTGAAGACGTTCGCCGAACAGGTCCGCCCGTTCGTCGAGCGGCCGTTCCACGCGCTCGGAACCGACGGCTTCGGCCGCAGCGACACGCGCAAGAAGCTGCGCGACTTCTTCGAGGTCGACCGCCGCTGGATCGCGCTCGCCGCGCTGAAATCGCTCGCCGACGCGGCGACGATCGACCGCGCGAAGGTCACGGAAGCGATCGCGAAATACGAGATCGATCCGGCCAAACCCGAGCCGACGACGGTATAGGTTCGCGATGGCGCAGGTGGAGTTGGCGGTCCCCGATCTCGGCGGGTTCAACGACGTCCCGGTGATCGAAGTGCTGGTGCAGCCCGGCGAGACGGTCGAAAAGGACGCGCCGCTGGTGACGCTAGAGTCCGACAAGGCGACGATGGAAGTCCCGGCGGTGAGCGGCGGCGTGGTGAAAGAAGTCCGCGTGAAGGTCGGCGACAAGGTATCGCAGGGAAGCGTTCTCGTCACCGTCGAGTCGGCTGACGTCGTGCCGCCGCTGGAAAAAGACGTCGCCGGAATCGCGGCGAGCGACGCCGGCGCCGCCGAAGAAGACGCCGCACCGCCGCGGCCTGAGGTGTTGAACGATGCGGTGCCGTCCGTCGTCGACGAGACGGTCGTCGAGCTGACGGTGCCCGGCAAGCCGCCAGTTGCGACGGCACCGCAACCGCAGCAGCCCGCGGTTTCGACGAACGGTTCTTCATCGGGCGGCGTATCAACGGGCCCGCCGGTGCACGCTTCGCCTGCCATCAGGCGGTTTGCGCGCGAGCTGGGCGTCGATCTCGCGCAGGTCCGTGGAAGCGGGCCGAACGGGCGCATCACGCGCGAGGACGTGCAAGGTTACGTGAAGGGTGCGCTCGTCGCGCCGCCGGCGCCGAGCGGCGGCGGCGCGCACGCCGGTGCGGTGAGCGGGTTCGGGCTCGGGCTTCCGCCGTGGCCGTCGGTCGACTTCGCGAAGTTCGGTCCAATCGAACGCGTCGCGCTGACGCGGATTCAGAAGATCAGCGGCCCGGTGCTGGCGCGCAACTGGGTGATGATCCCGCACGTCACGCAGAACGACGACGCCGACGTCACCGAGCTCGAAGCGTTCCGCAAGCAGATCAACGGCGAGCGCAAGGACGTCAAGGTGACGATGCTCGCGTTCCTGATGAAGGCCGCGGTCGCCGCGCTCAAGCGCTACCCGCAGTTCAACTCGTCACTCGACGGCGACGAGCTGGTGCTGAAGAAATACTACCATCTCGGCTTCGCCGCCGACACGCCGAACGGTCTGCTCGTCCCCGTCATCAAGGACGTCGACAAGAAAGGGCTGGTCGAGATCGCCGCCGAGACCGCCGCGCTCGCGGCGAAAGCGCGCGACGGCAAGCTCGGCCCCGCGGAGATGAGCGGCGCGACGTTCACGATCAGCTCGCTCGGCTCGATCGGCGGAACCTACTTCACGCCGATCATCAACGCCCCCGAGGTCGCGATCCTCGGCGCCTGCAAAGCCGAGATTCGCCCGGTATGGAACGGCGAGGAGTTCGCCCCGCGCCTGATGCAGCCGCTCTCGCTCTCGTACGACCACCGCGTGATCGACGGCGCGAATGCGGCCCGCTTCTGCGTCGAGATCAAGAACGCGCTCGCCGACCTCCGCCGCGTGCTGCTCTAGGCAGCCGCGGCGTTGCGGTTGGCGGCGCTAGCCGTTGCCGCCGACGGGCTGGTTCGACTGGATCAGCATCGCGTCGTGGACCCACTTTTCCCACGCGGACTCGGTCTGCGCGGCGGTCATGCCGGTGGTGACGGGACCCATGTGGCCGTTCTTCATCATCCCGGCCATCGACTTGCAGACGATCCCCTTGGTGCCCATCATCGCGGCGGGCTTCTCGCCGGCGGCTGCGGGGCGGCAGAGCATCGTTGCGTCCTTCGCGTTGTGCGTTGACATCGCGTCCATGGCAAAGGCGGGGACGCCGAACAGCGCCATGGCTCCGAGCGCGGCGAGCGCGATCTTTTTCATGATGGGGTTCCTTTTCCGGTACGAAAGGCAGTGTAGCCCAACGATACTGCCGCCGCTTCGCCGGGCGCTGTAAGCCTCCTTACCGGGGCTCGCGGCCGGTGTCGTAAGGACGGCGCAGGACCCCGATCCCGAAGGCCAGGGCTGCGGCGAGCGCCGGGATGATCCCGACTAGGTGCGGGCTCACGTCGATCGTCGCGCCGCCGAGGACCGGCGCGACGATCAGCGCGAGGTTGCTGGAGGCGTCGTTGAATCCCATGATCGCGCCGCGCTCGTTCGCCGGTGCGCGCTTCGAGAGGAGCGCGGTGAGCGTCGGCTCGACGCTCGCGGCGCCGATCGCCCACACCCCGAGCGCCGCGCCGAACGCCCAGAGCTGGTGGACGAACGCGAGCGCGGTGTACGCGAGCACGAGCAAGACGAACCCGCCCTGCGCGACGACCGCGTCGCCGAAGCGCTTCGCCAGCGGCCCGACGAGCACGAGCAGCGAGATCCCGCCGACGAAACCCGCGCCTGCAAGCAGACCGCTCGAGACGGCCGGACCGATCGCGAGCTCGCGCTTGAGGAACAGCGAGAAGACCGTGAAGAAGTACGTCACCGCGAAGATGAACAGCAGGTGGCGGATCACCAAGCTGCGCACGCCGGGATCGCGCGCGACGATCGACGCCGCTTCGCGAAGGCTCGCCTTCTTCGCGTCGCGCGGCGAGACGTTCGGCAAAAAGCGCAGCGTCAGCACGATCGTGATCGCCTCGATCAGCGCCGCGACGGCGAACGGCACCGCGAACCCGTACCGAATCAGCGATCCGCCGAGCACCGGTCCGAGGACGATCCCGATCCCGAACACCGCGCCGAACATCGCGTACGCGCGGTCGCGGTCTTGCTCGTCGGTGACGTCGGCGATGTACGACTGCGTCACGCCGATCCCGCCGGCGCCGAACCCGGCGATCGCGCGCGCGACGAAGATCATCGTCATCGAATCGGCGAGCGCGAGCATGATGTAGCCGGCGAGCGAGACGCACTGCGCGATCAGTACGATCCGCTTGCGGCCGAGCTTGTCGCTGACGCTCCCCCAGAGCGGCGCCGCGATCACGCCGGCGACCGCCGAGGTGGTAAGCACCGTGCCGACCGTCAGCCCGTTCGCGCCGTACCGCTGCGCGAGATACGGCAACAGCGGGACCATGATCATCGTGCCGAGCACGTCGATCAGCGTCACGCCGTAGATCGGGATAAGGGCCGCGGCCTTGCTCCGCATCTTGAGCGGTTTCCCACGCCGACGGCTCGGGTACCTCATACGTCGCCCGCTCGCCAGCCTCCGGAGGTCCGTTGGCCGCTTCGACCGAGAAGATCAGCACCGACATCCCGTTCCGCCTCGACCGTTTGCCGTGGGCGAGATGGCACTGGATGATCGTCATCGGCCTGGGGATCACGTGGATCCTCGACGGGCTCGAGGTGACGATCGTCGGCGCGATCAACCCGACGCTGGCCTCGAAGAACGGGCTCAACTTCAGCGACACCCAGACCGGGCTCGCCGCGACCGCGTACCTGATCGGTGCGGTCGCCGGCGCGCTTTTGTTCGGCTATCTCACCGACAAGTTCGGCCGCAAGAAGCTCTTCCTGATCACGCTGGTCTGGTATCTGATCAGCACGACGCTGACGGCGTTTTCCTGGGATTTCTGGAGCTTCGCGGTCTTCCGCGCGCTCGCCGGGATGGGGATCGGCGGCGAGTACAGCGCGGTCAACTCGGCGATCGACGAGCTGATCCCCTCGCACCGCCGCGGCACGGCCGACATCGCGATCAACGGCTCGTGGTGGCTTGGAACGCTGGTCGGCGCATTGGTCTCGATCCCGCTCCTCGACGGGCGCTTCTTCCCGCCCTCGACCGGCTGGCGTTTGGCGTTCGGGTTCGGCGCGGTCCTCGCGGTCGCGGTGCTGTTCGTTCGCAAGAACATTCCGGAATCTCCGCGCTGGCTGCTCACTCATGGACGGCACGAAGAAGCGGAGAAGATCGTCGGCGAGATCGAAAAAGAGGTCCGCAAGGAGATCGGCCGCGACCTGCCGCCGCCGAGGCACAAGAAGCTCACGATCGATCCGTCGAAAAGCACCGGCTTCGGTGCGACGATCGAGACGATGCTCAAGACCTATCCGAAGCGCACGGTCCTCGTCCTCGTGCTGATGATCACCCAGGCGTTCTTGTACAACGCCGTCTTCTTCAACCAGGGGCTGCAGCTCACGACGTTCTTCGGCGTGAAGCCCGGCGACGTCGGCTTCTACATCATCCCGTTCGCGATCTCGAACTTCCTCGGCGCGCTGATCCTCGGCCACTTCTTCGACGTGGTCGGCCGCAAGAAGATGATCTCCGGGTGCTACATCGTCAGCGGCGTGCTGATGGTCCTGAGCATCGTGCTCTTCTTGAACCATGCGCTGAACGCGACGACGCTGACGATCCTGTGGGCGGCGATGTTCTTCTTCGCCAGCGCCGGCGCGAGCGCCGCGTACCTGACCGTCAGCGAGGTCTTCCCGCTCGAGACCCGGGCGACCGCGATCGCTTTCGTGTACGCGACCGGGACGCTGATCGGCGGAGCGGTCGCGCCGCCGATCTTCGGCGCCCTGATCGGAACCAAGCAGCCGGCGATGCTCGCGCTGGCCTGGGGGATCGGCGCGGTCCTGATGATCGCCGGCGGGATCACCGAGATCGTGCTCGGGGTCGACGCGGAGCGCAAGTCGCTGGAGGAGATCGCCGCGCCGCTGACCGCAGGCCAACTCGCCGAAGCGGCGTAGGTCGCGGCGTGGATGCTGATCCTCTCTGGTACCGCGACGCGGTCGTCTACCAGACCCATGTCAAAGCGTTCCGGGACTCGAACGGCGACGGCATCGGCGACGTCCCCGGGCTGACGGCGAAGCTCGACTACTTGGCCGAGCTCGGGATCACCGCGCTCTGGCTCTTGCCGTTCTTCCCTTCGCCGCTGCGCGACGACGGCTACGACATCTCCGACTACACCGGCGTCCACCCTTCGTACGGGACGCTCGAAGAGGTGAAAGAGCTGGTCGACGAAGCGCACGCGCGCGGGATCCGCATCATCGCCGAGCTGGTCATCAACCACACTTCCGATCAGCACCCGTGGTTTGCGCGCGCGCGCGCCGCACCGCGCGGCTCGCCGGAGCGCGACTGGTACGTGTGGTCGGACGACGACCGCAAGTTCGCCGGGACGCGGATCATCTTCACCGACACCGAGATGTCGAACTGGGCATGGGACCCGGTCGCCGGGCAGTACTACTGGCACCGCTTCTTCTCGCACCAGCCGGACCTGAACTTTCAGAACCCGGAGGTGATCGGCGCGGTCACCGACGCGATGCGGTTTTGGTCGAAGGTCGGGATCGACGGCTTCCGGCTCGACGCCGTGCCGTATCTGTGCGAGCGCGAAGGGACGAACAACGAGAACCTCCCCGAGACGCACGGCGTCATCAAGATCCTGCGCGCGGTGCTGCAGGAAGAGTTTCCCGACCGCATCTTTCTCGCCGAAGCGAATCAGTGGCCCGAAGATCTCTCATCGTATTTCGGCGACGGCGACGAGTGCCACATGTGCTTCCACTTCCCGCTGATGCCGCGGCTGTTCATGGCGCTCGCCGACGAGGACCGCTATCCCGTTCACGACATCCTGCGCCAAACGCCGCCGATCCCGGAGGGCTGTCAGTGGGCGGTGTTCCTGCGCAATCACGACGAGCTCACGCTGGAGATGGTCAGCGACCGCGAGCGCGAGCGGATGAACGCGGTGTACGCCGTCGAGCCGAAGATGCGGATCAACGTCGGGATCCGCCGCCGGCTCGCGCCGCTGCTCGAGAACGACCGCCGCCGAATCGAGTTGATGAACGGGCTGCTGATGTCGATGCCGGGCACGCCGGTGATCTACTACGGCGATGAGATCGGGATGGGCGACAACCTGTTCCTCAAAGACCGCGACGGCGTGCGCACGCCGATGCAGTGGTCGCCGGACCGCAACGGCGGCTTCTCGAGCGCCGAGCCGGTGCGTCTCTACGCGCCCGCCGTCGTCGATCCGACCTACGGTTACCCGGCGGTGAACGTCGAGTCGCAAGAACGCAACGCGAGCTCGCTGCTGAACTGGATGCGCCGGATCATCGCGGTCCGCAAGGCGACGAAAGTCTTCGGCCGCGGGACGCTCACGCTGCTCTATCCCTCGAACCGCCGCGTCCTCGCGTACCTGCGCGACTACGGCGACGAAACAGCGCTCGTCGTCGCGAACCTCTCGCACACCGCGCAGGCCGTGCAGCTCGATCTCGCGCAGTTCGCCGGCCGCACGCCGTTCGAGATGCTCGGCTCGACCGCGTTCCCGCCGATCACGACGACGTCGTACGCGGTGACGCTCGCACCGTACGGCTTCTTCTGGTTCTCGCTCGTGCGCGATCCCAGCGGAACGTCGGCGCCGATCCGCTCGAGCGCGCTCCCCGAGCTGCCGACGATCGTCGTTCCGCGTGCGGGTGTGAAACTCGACCGCTGGGCGCGCGGCGTGATCGACAGCGACGTCGTCCCGCTCGCGCTCGGCGCCTCCGAGCACGGCCGCGTGCGCGACGCGTTCGTCGCCGACGGCCTCGATCCGTCGCTCGCGTTCGTCGTTATCGCCGACGGCTTGCGGCGGATCTCGCTTCCGCTGCGCTTCGTGTGGGATGAGCCGATTCGCGAGGACGCGGTCGCGCGCGCGCGCAGCGGTCCGCGCGAAGGCTGGATCGTCGACGCCGGCGGCGACGCGTCGACCGCGCCGCTCGTCGAGCGCGCGATGCAAGCCGGCACGTCGCTGCGCGACGGCGGGCGGTTCGACTTCGCATGGGAAGGCGAGCACGTCCCCGAAGCGACGACCTCGCAACGGCTGAGCTCGGCATCCGGTGCGCGGCGCTGGATCCTCGACGACGCGCGAATGCTCACGCTGCACCGCCAGATGCCGCGGGTGCAGAACAGCGCGGTCGCGATCATGCGCCACCTGCGCGAACGGGGCTTCACGCAGGCGCCCGAGCTGCTCGGCACCGCGCTGATCACCGACACCGAAGGCGTGCAGTGGGTCGCGGCCACCTCGCAGCGCTTCATCCCGCATCCGACCGACGCCGAAGGCTCGCTGCGTGAGATCCTGCGCGCCGGGACCGCCGACGAACGATTGCTGATGAGCGCGCACAACGTCGCCGACGCGCTGGCGTCGCTCCACCGCGCGCTCGCGGCGCCCGGGAGCGATCCGACCTTCGGAACGCGACCGATCACACCGGAGGATCTCGCCGAATGGCGGCGGAGCGCGCACGCCGAGCTCGACGCGCTCGTGCAAGGCGGGGTCGAAGGTGTCGTCGCCGTGCGCGAGCGCGTCGCCGCGGCGCTCGATGCGCTGCCCGAGTCGCTCGATGCCGCGTCGTCGCGCGCGCACGGCCGGCTGACGCTGGGACGCGTGCTGCTGGTCGAAGGGACGCCGGCTTTCGTCGGCTTCGGCGAGACGCTGGATGACCGTTCTTCGCCGCTCAAGGACGTCGCCTCGCTCGCGCGTTCGTTCGACGCGGTCACGCGCGAAGCGATCCTCGCAAGCGCCCACGATCCCACCGCCGATCACGGCGAACGGAGCCTGGCGATGCGCGATCTGACGGCCCGCGCGCTCGACGCGTTCCTGTCGCGCTACGCCGCGAGCGCGAGCGATCTCGCGACGCTTCCGCGCGAACCCGCGCAGCGCGACGCGCTGATCCGTTTCCTCCGCGTTCGCTACGCGTTGCGCGACGTCCACGACGCGCTCGCCCGGCGCCCGGCGCTGCTCGCCGGCGCCGTCGACGCGCTGCGCGCCGAGTTCACGTGAACCCGGTCGTCGCGCACTACGTTCACAAGATGCCGTTCGGCACCGAATTGCGGGACGACGGCGTCGCGTTTCGCTTGTGGGCGCCCTCGCAGCAGCGCGCGTCGGTCGTGATCGACGGCGTCGAGCGCGCGATGGAGCCACACGCCGGCGGCTGGTTCGAACGCGAGCACCGCGGCGCGCGCGCCGGGACGCGCTACGCGTTTGCGTTTCCGCACACCGACGTGCACGTCCCCGATCCGGCGTCGCGGTTTCAGCCGGACGGCGTGCACGGCCCGAGTGAGGTGATCGATCCGCGCGCGTACACCTGGCGGGAGACCGGCTGGCGCGGGCGGCCGTGGCACGAGACCGTTCTCTACGAGCTGCACGTCGGCACGTTCACCCCCGAAGGGACCTACGCGGCCGCGGCGGAGCGGCTCGACGACCTCGCCGAGCTCGGCGTGACCGCGGTCGAGCTGATGCCGCTCGCGCAGCCCGCCGGCGTGCGCAACTGGGGCTACGACGGCGTCCTGCCGTTCGCGCCGCAACGCGCGTACGGCACGCCGGACGAGTTGAAAGCGCTGATCGACGCAGCACACGCGCGCGGAATCTCGGTGTTCCTCGACGTCGTCTACAACCACTTCGGACCGGAAGGAAACTACCTGAACGCGTACGCGCAGCCGGTCTTCACCGAGCGCCACCACACGCCGTGGGGCGCCGCGATCAACGTCGACGGCGAGCAGTCGGAGACCGTCCGCGAGCTCTTCGTGCAGAACACACTGTACTGGCTGCGCGAGTACCGCTTCGACGGGCTGCGGCTCGACGCGGTGCACGAGATCCGCGACGACTCGAAGCGCCCGTTCCTCGACGAGCTCGCCGCGCGCGTCCGTGCCGACGTCGAGCCGGGCCGCCACGTGCACCTCGTCCTCGAGAACGACGCTAACGACGCGCGGCTCCTGGAGCGCTACGACGCGCAGTGGAACGACGACGCGCACCACGCGTTTCACGTGCTGCTGACCGGCGAGCGCGACGGCTACTACCGCGACTACGCGCGTGAGCCCGCGCGCCTGCTCGCGCGCGCACTTGCCGAAGGGTTTGCGTACCAAGGCGAACCGTCGGAGCACCGCGGCGGCGCCGCGCGCGGGACGCCGAGCGGATCGCTGCCGCCGACCGCGTTCGTGAACTTTTTGCAGAACCACGACCAAATCGGCAACCGCGCGTTCGGCGAGCGGGTCTCCGCGCTCGCGCCGGAAGAAGCGGTGCGCGCGGCGACGGCGCTGCTGCTGCTCGCGCCGCCGATCCCGCTGCTCTTCATGGGCGAGGAATGGTCTGCGTCGACGCCGTTTCTGTTCTTCTCCGATTTCGGCGGCGAACTCGCGCAGGCGGTAACCGAAGGGCGCCGCCGGGAGTTCGCTGCCTGGCCGGCGTTCGCCGATCCGTCGGTCCGCGAGCGCATCCCCGATCCGCAGGACGTGGAGACGCTGCGCGCGTCGGTCCTGCGCTGGGCGGAACGCGACCGGCCACCGCACGCTGCGATGCTCGCATTCCACCGCGAGCTGCTGGCGCTCCGCAACGACGTGCTCGTTCCTCGGCTCGCGACCGGCGCACACGGCGAAGGCTACGAGGTGCTCGACACGACGGCGTTTCGGGTGACATGGCGGCTCGGCGACGGCGCGCGGCTGAGCGTCGTGGCGAACCTCGGCGCGGCCCTGGCGCGGGCGACGTACGCGCTCGGCGGCAAGCGTCTCTATGCGGTCGGCGACGTTCCGGCGCAAGCGGCAAGCGCGGAGCTGCCGCCGTGGAGCGCCGGCTGGTTTCTCGAGTCGTGACGCCGCGCGCGACCTACCGGCTGCAGTTTCACGCCGGCTTTCGTTTCAGCGACGCGACCGCGCTCGTTCCGTATCTCGCTTCGCTCGGGATCTCGCACGTCTACGCGTCGCCGTATCTGAAGGCGCGCGCGGGCTCGACGCACGGCTACGACATCGTCGACCACGGCGCGCTGAACCCGGAGATCGGAACGCCGGAAGAATACCATACCTTCGTCGAGACGCTGCGCGCGCACGGGATGAGCCACATCCTGGACTTCGTCCCGAACCACATGGGCGTCGGCGGCGACGACAACGCCTGGTGGCTCGACCTGCTGACGTGGGGCGAGAGCTCGCACTACGCCGACTACTTCGACGTCGACTGGCACCCGCTGCGCGCGGAGCTGCGCGGCAAAGTGCTGCTCCCGTTCCTCGGGCGGCAGTACGGCGAGGTGCTCGACGCCGGCGAGCTGCGTTGGGAGTACGTCGCCGACGGCTTCGCGCTGCGCTATTACGAGCACCGTTTTCCGCTCACGCCGCCAACCTATGCGCTTGTGCTGGAAGGCGCCGAACCGGCCTCGCTGGCGTCGTTCGCGCCGCTCTTCGCAGCGCTCGACGCGATCGAGGATCACGTGGAGCGGCGCGAGGCCGCCGCCTCGCTGCGCAGGCTGCTCGCAGAAACCGAAGCCGGCGCGGCGGTCGCGCTCGCCGAACGGCTCGACGCCGCGCGCACGACGGCGGAAGGAAAGGCGCTGATCGAACGCGTCGTCGAGGCGCAGCACTGGCGGCCC
>DASZGA010000286.1:0-5359 GCA_035939295.1 Candidatus Elarobacter sp.
ACGATGCAGTCGATCTGGTCCATCGTCACGCCGGCGCGCGCGAGCAGCGTCTCGACGAAGCGCGGCATGTGCTTTGCCGCGACGCGGTACGCGATCGAACCGTCCATCTCGAAGTACGTTCCGCGCAGGAACGCGGCGTAGTCGCCGTGCGGGTCGAGGTGCGTTCCGCCGGCGCGCAGCACGCACGCTTCCGCGCCTTCGGTGAACGTCTCCAGGCCGAGCGCGACGATCCCGCGCCCGTCCGCGCCGGCGCGTTCCAGAACGACCGCGCCGGCACCGTCGCCGAAGATCCCCGCGACCTTCGGATCGTCCCAGGTAACCCCGCGGCTCGGAACGTCGGCGGCGACGACCAGCACGCGCTCGTAGCGGCCGCACGCGATCAGCGCCGAAGCGGCATCGAGCGCGGCGAGAAATCCGATGCAGGTCGCGTTGACGTCGAACGCCGGGATCGGCGAGCGCTCCAGACCGAGCGCGCGCTTCACGAAGACGGCGCTGGTCGGGATCGGCTGGTGCGGGACCGCGCTGGCCATCACGATGCAGTCTAGCGCGCGGGCGTCGCAGCACGCGTTTCGCAGCGCGTCCGCCGCCGCGCCGGCGGCGAGATCGATCAGCGTTTCGTGTGCGGCGACGACGGCGCGCTCGCGCACGCCGCTGACCGATTCGACGGTTCCGGGTGCAAGACCGAGCCGCGCGTCGAGCGCGCTCGAAGCGAGGATCGTGCGCGGGCGCCGCGCGGCCGCGCCCGCGAGCGCGACCGGGTAGATCGGGGTCAGCGCGGCCGCGCGCGCGGCGGACGAGGTGCTTTCGATCATGCGCCCTCCCTGCAGGTTGATCCGCCGTTCGCCTTCGCCACACCGTTCACTCTCGCCGTTGCGTAAGCGTTCCGTAAGCGAATCTCGAAAACCGGCAGTAAGCGGACCGTAACGCGGCCGCGCTTTGATGGGCTCGCAGTTTCCCCTTGCCTTCGGAAAGAGAATGCGATGTCCACCAATCCAACGTCAAACCTTGTCGTCAACGTCAGCCTTCCGCAAGCCGAGCCCGGCAAACGCGCGCCGAACCTTCGCGTCTACGTGTTCGACGCGGCGCAGCGGCTCGTCCAATCCGTGCCGGCGAAAGAGCGCGTCGAGCTGAAGATCGATCCCACCCAGCACTACCGCGTCACGCTCGGCCCCGACTTGCTCGAGCGCGACGGCGCGGCACCCGCCGGGCTCGCGAAGCAGCTCGCCGCGACCGGGTCGCTGAGCCGCGACCTCGACCCGCGCGCGAAGCTCGGCGAGCTCGCGCTGAGCGCGAGCGCGTCGGCGCTCGCGAACTGGCTGTTCACCTGTATCAACGTGCACGGCTCGGTCCGCAAGCTGTTGAACCCCGGCGGCGACCGCCCGCAGTACGCGCCGATCTGCGCCGGAAAAGTCGAGATCTTCCGCATCGACTTCGCCGCGAGCCTCGACCGGCTCAGCGCAGCCGATCTCCTGAATCTGAAGAACACCGCGATCGCACGGCTCACCGGGCGCGAGGTGTCCGACATCATCGGCGGGATCTTCGGCGGCGGCTTCGGTGACCTCACCACCGTCGAGGCGCTGATCGCCGGGCTCGCGCCGCTCTCCGGCGCCGCGCTGAAAGCCTACATCCTCGCGCACCGCGCGCAGCTCGCGCCGTTCATCTGCGAGGTGATCCCGGAGTGGGCGATCTCGTACGAGCAGTACGCCGACGCACCGATCCAATCGGACGGCACGTTCTCGAGCGAGATCTGCTTCCCGATCTGGCAGAGCCGCGACCTCTACTTCGAAGTGGTGCAGACGGTCGACGGCGTCACGCGCGAGATCGCCGATCCCGACATCGTCTGCACGACGATGTTCGGCTACGACGGCTCGCAGCCGGCCGTGATCACGGTGACCGATCCCACCGCTATCGCCTGTCCGCCCGATCCGAAACCGGGGCCGAGCGGCTTGTACGTGTGGCCGACCGCGATCGGCAACATCGACCTGCGCGAGATCGACGGTCTCGAGACCGGCGCCGGCACCGGGCTGCTCCCCGGCAACACGCCCTGGGGCGGGACGCTTCCGCTGCAGATGCAGTTCTCGCCCGACCTGCGCACCAGCGGGATCATGTACTACCGCTGGTCGTACAAGTTCGACTTCGACGGCTCGTTCACGCAGATCAGCACGCCGGTCACGCACCGCTGGCAAGAGTTCACGCTCGAGATGGACGGTACGATCGTGATCCACCTGCACGGCTACTCGCTCGGGCCGCATCTGATCGGGACGGCCACCAACCTGTTCGAGGTACCGGATCCGCTGACGCACTGGATCGACATCAACGATCCGGCGGACCGGCCGTTCGCGTACTTCGACAGCACCGACAATCAGACGCCGGGGCGCAGCGGGATGTGCACGCTCAAGCTCGAGATGTTCGACGCAGCCGGAAATCCGAAGCCGTGCAGCAACGCCGGCCACCCCGGCACGTTCCAGTATCTGCTGCCGAAGCTGGTCGGGCCGCCCGACGTCTACACCACCGCGCCGGCGCCGAACATCGACGCCGACGGCAACCTGATCTTCCGCCTCTACGCCGACAACAAGCCGACGCATGCGGCGCTCTACCATCCCAGCACGCAGTTCCACGGCACCGCCGACGGCTGCGGCATCCTGCACTACAGCAGCGGCGCGGAGATCGTGCACCAGCCGTACGCCGCCACGCAGCCGAACAACCACCTCGACTGGTCGCTCACGATCACGAAGGGGAGCGAAGGCCAAGTCGGCGCGCAGAGCGGGAACACGAGCTCGCTCGATCCCGCCGACTTCGCGAGGCCGGCATCGGCGCTGCTCGGCGAGTGCGCGCAAGCCGCGTTCGCGGTGAACCTCTACTGCGCGGCGCGGGCGACCAACGGCTACGGCCGCCAGTCGCAGTACGACGCCTCGGCGACCTCGGCGTTCGCGCTGCTCACGCCGTAGGATTCGCGCGCCGCTAGCGCATGACGGCGAGGTAATGCCGGTCGAACGCGGCCAGCAGACCCTCGCCGTTCGCGTACGGTCCCGGCTCGTACGCGCGCGAACCGATACCCAGCTGGGTCAGCTCGTTGATCCGCCAGTCCTGGCGGTTGGTGAGATCCCAGAAGTCGACCGCGTCGTTCGGATCGAATCCGGGCGACGCGATCGCGTCCGCGTCGAACAGCCACGCGCAGACGACGCGCGTGCGGTCGGGCGCGAGCGGCTCGACATAGTGTGCCATCACGTAGTCGGGATGCAAGCTCAGCAGCAGCGACGGGAAGATCGTGTAGTAGTAGACACGGTCGAGATCGGCGCCGCCGACCTCACCGAGCGGCGCGCGCGCCGTCGTTCCGCTCGTCGTCAGCGACGAGCCGTGGCGGCGCAGTTCCGAATAGCCGCCGAGGAACGGGCCTTCGCTCAAGTCGTTGCGGCCGCTGTCGGAGGGCGAGAGCTTGTCGAGCTGCGGATGAATCAGCGGGCAATGATAGCACTCGGAGTAGTTTTGAAAGACGAGCTTCCAGTTGCAGGCGAGATCGTAGGCGATCGTGCGCGCGGTTCGCAGAGCGCCGATACGCCAGCGCGCGAAGCGGCCGATCAGCGGCGCGTACGCGCGCTCGAACGGTTCGGGTTCGGCTGCGATCGAGACGAAGACGAACCCGTCGAAGATCGCTACCGCGGCTTGATGCAACGGGAAATCGGCGCGTTCGAACCCGGCGACGTCGCCCATCGTGCGCGCGGTCAGCAGGGCGCCGTCGAGCCCGTAGGTCCAGGCGTGATACGGGCACTGAATCGAGCCGCCGAAGCGCCCGGCCCGCTCGGTGCAGAGCCGCGTCCCGCGATGGCGGCAGACGTTGTAGAACGCGCGCACCTCGCCGTCGTTCCCGCGCGTGACGATCAGCGATTCGCCGGCGATCTCGGCGACGAGGAAATCTCCGGCGCGCTCGAGCTGCTCGAGGCGGCCGGCGCAGATCCAGTCACGCGCGAAAATCCGCTCGCGCTCGGCGGCGAACACCTCGGGCGCGCGGTACCAGCGCGCGGCGAGCGCGCGCGCTCCGGCGCCGGCCTGCGGCTTGACGAAAGCGTCCATGAGCGCGTTTGTTCGCCGTCGCCGCGGGAACCGACTGCTCGCCTGCACCCGTAGTTGCGCCGATTCGATTCGGGGGTTCAGGGGTAAGCAAGCCCCACATCGGCACCTCACAAAACGGAAGGACGAGCTTGCATGGTAGAACGCGACTCCACCACTAGCGCGGGCAACAACTCGACGCCCATCATCATCGCCGTCATCGTCGTCGTCGTCGTAGCGATCGGATTGTTCGTGTGGCAACCGTGGAATCAGCGCACGACCACGCAGCAAACGACCAACGGCAACTCGACGACCACCACCACGAACAGCGGCACGACCGGCGGAACCACCTCGGGCGGCTCGACGTCGGGCGGCTCGACCTCGGGCGGCACGAAGCCTTAGACAGCACGCGACCGAGCCGACGCGCCGCCTGGTGATAGGTCGACAAAATCACCGCCAGCGGCGCGCAGGCTCGGCCGAACCGAGTCTAGCGCGCCTTCGTGAACGAAGGATGAACGCTTACAAGACGCGCGCCGGCGACGCGGCGACCGTGCCGCCGAACCGTTCCGGGCGGAGTGCGGCGACGTCGAGCGAGCGCGCCGCGCCGTCGAGGACGATCTCGGCAACGAGCTGACCCAGCGCGGGCGCGTGCATCGCGCCGTGGCCCGACGAACCGTTGACGAGACACAAGTTCGGCACGCCGGGCACGGCGCCGACGATCGCGTGTCCGTCCGGCGACATCTCGTACAACCCCGCCCAGCATGACGCGGCGTCGACCGGGACGTTTTCCAGCGCCGGGACGCGACTGCGCGCGACGCGCACGACCTCGTCGATCCACGTGTGCTCGACCGTCACGTCGAACGGATCGGCAGCGCCGGCGCTCGGCAACAGCAACAACACGCGCCCGTCGCGCACGCGCAGGTGGAAGCCGTCGCCGGCGAAGATCGTCATCGGCATCTCGGCCGGAAGCGCGTTCGTCGGCACGGTCACCGCGACTTGACGCCGCAGCGGCGTCACCGGCAGCTCGAAGCCGGCGAGCCGCGCGACGGCGGCCGCCCACGCGCCGGCGGCGTTGACGACGTGCGCCGTCGCGAACGTGCCGCGCGACGTGCGGACGGCGGTGACGCGGCCGTCGCGCGCGCGTTCGAACCCGACGGCGTCCGCGTCCCAGACAAACCGCACGCCCAGGCGCTCGGCGGCGCGGCGGTAGCCGTCGAGAATCTGCAGCGGACGGATGAAGCCGTCGCTCGGGCAGAACGTTCCGCCGGCGATCCCTTCGCGCGCGAGCGCGGGGTTCAGCGCCGCGATCTCG
>DASZGA010000287.1:0-4591 GCA_035939295.1 Candidatus Elarobacter sp.
GGCGCGACGCCGAGCGTCGTCGTGCTGATCGCGCTGCTGGTCTGCCTGATCCCGACGACGATCGGCGGGCTGCTCAGCGCGATCGGGATCGCCGGGATGGACCGCGTCTTGCAGCGCAACGTGCTCGCGATGTCGGGCCGCGCGGTGGAAGCCGCCGGCGACGTCGACACCCTGCTGCTCGACAAGACCGGAACGATCACGCTCGGCAACCGCCAAGCGACCGAGATCACCTTCGCACCCGACGTCGACGCCGCGACGGCGTACCGCGCGGCGTACTACGCGTCGCTCGCCGACGAGACGCCGGAAGGCCGTTCGATCGTGCTGCTTGCCGGGACGCGCGGCGGGCTCGCGACCGATGCCGCCGGCGCGAACGGCGCGCTTCCGCCCGGCTCCACGGTCGTGCCGTTCAGCGCGTACACGCGGATGTCGGGCGTCGACTACGCCGACGGAACGCAGCTCCGCAAGGGCGCACCGGACGCGGTGCGCGCGTGGGTCGCGCAGAACGGCGGCACCGGCGAGGGCGTGCTGACGGCGGACGTCGAGAAGATCGCGCGCGCCGGCGGAACGCCGCTGCTGCTCGCCGACCGGCGCCGCATCCTCGGCTGCATCGCGCTCAAGGACATCCTCAAGCCGAACACGCGGGTGCGTTTCGACCGCTTGCGCGCGATGGGGATCCGCACCGTGATGATCACCGGCGACAACCCGCTGACCGCGAGCGCGATCGCGCGCGAGGCGGGGGTCGACGACTTCCTTGCCGAGGCGACGCCCGAGACGAAGATGACGCTGATCCGCCGCGAGCAGGGAGAAGGCCGGCTGGTCGCGATGACCGGCGACGGCACGAACGACGCGCCCGCGCTCGCGCAAGCCGACGTCGGCGTCGCGATGAACAGCGGGACGCAGGCGGCGAAAGAGGCGGCGAACATGGTCGACCTCGACTCCGATCCGACGAAGCTGATCGAGATCGTCGAGATCGGCAAGCAGTTGCTGATGACGCGCGGCTCGCTCACGACGTTCTCGATCGCAAACGACGTCGCGAAGTACTTCGCGATCCTGCCCGCGATGTTCACCGCGGCGTACCCCGCGATGGCGGCGCTCAACGTGATGCGGCTCGCGACGCCGCAGAGCGCGATCCTCTCGGCGATCATCTTCAACGCGCTGATCATCGTCGCGCTGATCCCGCTCGCGCTGCGCGGCGTCGCCTACCGCCCGCGCGGCGCGAACGCGGTGCTGCGCGAGAACGTGCTGATCTACGGCCTCGGCGGGATCATCATCCCCTTCATCGGGATCAAGGCGATCGACCTGATCTTGGTCGGGCTGCACCTCACGGGAGCGCAATAGCACCATGGCAACCCCAACCCAACCCGCGCGCGAGAGCACGCTGCGCCACCTGACCACCTCGGTGCTGTACACGATCGTCACCGTGATCGCGCTCGGCCTGATCTACCCGGTCCTCATCTGGGCGATCTCGATCCTGATCTTCCCGCATCAGGCCGGCGGGTCGCTGATCGTCGACCACGGTACGGTCGTGGGCTCGCAGCTGGTGGGCCAGAACTTCACCAAGCCGCAGTACTTCCAAGGCCGGCCCTCGGCCGCCGGAAAAGGCTACGATCCGACGCAGACCGGCGGGACGAACCTGGGCCCGACGAGCAAGAAGCTGATCGATGCGACGAAGAGCACGATCGCCGCGCTGCGCAAGGCGAACCCCGATGCGACCGACCCGATCCCGATGGATCTGGTGACGTCGAGCGCGAGCGGGATCGATCCCGACATCTCGCCGGAAGCCGCGTACTACCAAGCCCCGCGCGTCGCGAAGGCGCGCACGATGCCCCTCGACGCCGTGCGCGCGCTGATCGCCGCGCACGTGACGCCGCGTCAGCTCGGACTCCTCGGAGAGCCGCGCGTGAACGTCCTCGAACTCAACCGCGCACTGGATGCGCAAGGAGCCCCCGGAAAATCGTGACCCGTATCTCCCCGGCGACCGCGCTGCTCGCGTTCGCGTTCAGCCTTTGCGTCAGCCTGAGCCTCGCGGACCGCGCGGGCGCGCAGACGATCCCGCCGCCCTCGCCCGCACCGTCGCCTTCGCCCAGCCCGGCGCCGAACCCGATCGGTCCGGCGTTCGGCGCGAACGATCCTTGCACGTCGATGTCCGCGATCGTGACGCGCCCCAGCGTGACCAACTCGGTCTGCACCGTGCGTCCGAACCATGTCGATATCGAAACGGGCTATCTCAACACGACCTTTTCCGGCGCGGGCAACACGGTGACGTATCCGCAGACGCTGATCCGCGTCGGTACGGCGATCCCGGCCCTCGAGCTCCAGATCGCGCCGCCGCAGATCGTGCGCTCGAGCACCGGCGGACCGCCGGCGACGACGGGATCGAGCGACGTGGGCGCCGGGCTCAAGTACGTCTTCGGGTACACGCCGAAGTTCAACTACGGCGGCCAGGTGTTCTTCACCGCGCCGACCGGAACGAACGGTGTTTCCGCGAACGGGTCGACGGCAATCTACGCGCTCAACGCCGGCTATACGCTCTCGCCGGTCTTCTCGCTGGCGACGACGCTGCAATCGCAGTCGCTCACCAACGGCGCCCAGCGCTGGAGCTCCTTCGTGCCGTCGCTCGTCCTCGCCGCGTCGCTCCCGAACGCGAGCGGCGTCTACGCCGAGATCGCGCAGTTCTCGCAGGCCAACGGCCCCGGAACGCCGACGCGGACGCAGTACCTCTACGGCGTCTACAAAGATATCGGCCCGCGATTCCAGATCGACGCGTCGGCGAACTTCTCGCCGACCGCCGCGACCGGGAAATACCACGGTCTCGGCTTCGGGATGAGCTACTACTTCTGAGCGTCGTCCTCGCGCGGCGCGAGGACGAGCATCTCGCGCACGCCCGCGGCGAGGAGCCGGTACGCGAAAGAGTGCTTCCCGAACAGCCTGCGGCGTTTGCGCGGCGACTCGACGGTGACGACGTCGCCGTCGCCGAGCAGTGCGGCGAGCCGCGCGGCGGCATCCGGCGCGACCTCGGAAACGAAGTTGGCCTGCACCGCGCTCGCCGCGCGCCGCAGCGCCGCGACAGTCGTGCGCGTCGCCTCGTCGTCGCGCGGCGTGACGACGACGACTCGCAGGTCGACGTCGAGCCGCCGTGCGAGCCGCCCGGCACGCTCGATCAGCCCGGCGTCGCGCTCGCGCGGCGCGACGCCAAGGACGATCCGTTCGAACGGCCGCTCGCGCCGCCGCTCCGAGCGCGCGCGCAGCATCTCGCGCACCGCGAGCTCGCGCAGCGCAGCGAGATTCTCGGTGCGGAAGAAGTGCCCGAGCGCCGTGTCGACGCGGTCGCGCGGGTAGATCTTCCCCTCGCGCAACCGCTGCCGCAGCACGTCAGGCGTCACGTCGATGAAGATCGCCTCGTCGGCGAGCTCGAGGACGCTGTCGGGAAGCGTCTCGCGGACGCGCGTCCCGGTGAGCCGTTCGACGGCGTCGCCGACGCCTTCGAAGTGCTGCACGTTGAGCGTCGTGATCACGTCGATCCCGTTGCGCAGCACCGCGATCACGTCGTCGTAGCGCTTCGAGCGCGCGCCGCCGGTGACGTTGGTGTGCGCCAGCTCGTCGATCAGCGCGACTTGCGGATGCCGTGCAAGCAGCGCCTCCAAATCCATCTCGCCGTTCGGCAAGCGCGGAATCTGCTCGATCCCCTCCAAGAGCGCCGCGGTTTCCGCGCGCCCGTGCGTCTCGACGAGCGCCGCGACGACGTCGATCCCCTCGTCGATCAGCTGATGCGCGCGGTCGAGCATCGCGTAGGTCTTCCCGCTTCCGGCGACCGAGCCGAAGTAGATCGTCAGCTTGCCGTAGCCGATGCGCAGGCGGTCGCCGAGCGCGAACCCGTACGGGTGGCGCGCCGACTCGCCGCCGCGCAGCGCCGCGTTCGCCGGATCGGCGATGAGCAGGTCGCGGTCGAGCGGCTGCGCGATGATGCGGTCGGCGAGCGCGCCGCGCGGGACGATCACGAGCGACGCGCGCACCTCGCGCAGATCGCCGCGCTGCAGCCCCGGCGCGGCCGGGATCGCGCCGCCGTCGACGCGGAGCGCCGCTTCGGTGACCCGCCGCATCTCGTTCGCATCCAGCGTCGTCACCTCGAGCGCAAGGTCGAGCGTGTCGGCGAACGCCGCCGCACGCCGCAAGAACTGTTCCGGATCCGTCTCGCCGGCGACGATGGCGAGCGCGATCGAGACCTTGCTCGGCGCGACGACCGGCACCGTCAGATCGTCGACGACGCGCAGCAGCAGCTCGCGCATCATGCTCAAGTTCTTGGGTTGGAAAACGCCGGCAGCCGCGCGTTCGACGTCCTCGTCGCGGACGATCCGTCCGGTGCGCAGCCGCGACTCCAGGATCGACGGCGCGACGTCGAGCGCGATCGCGCGATCGGCTTTGCGCAGAAACGTCATCGGGACGAGCTCGCGAACCGGGTAGCCGAGGATCCGCTCGGCGACCGGCGCGACGGTGTCGAGATGCATGACGTTGAGCGCGCCGAGGACCGACTTCCCCGCCTCGCGCAGCGCGAGCGCGTCTTGCCAGCGCTTCGCGTGCGGTGCGCCGTCGG
>DASZGA010000288.1:0-7498 GCA_035939295.1 Candidatus Elarobacter sp.
TGCACCTCGATGGTTCCGTCGGCCGAGAACATGAATCTCGTTCGTTCCGCGACCTCGCTCGTGCGCACCGCCCTCGAAGGCGCCGACATCAAGCCGCTGCGCGAGTTCGTCCACAAGGTCGGACAGTGGTGCGGAGACGTCGACGACATCGTCGCCGCAGCCGGTCAAGCGGTCGTCGACGAGCTCGAGGACGCACCGCGGGTTCGCCTGCATGACGTCGTTCGCCGGGTGGCCCAGATCGAACGCGACGCGTTCGCCGGCTTGCGCCGCGACATCGAAGGGAACATCCGTACGGCGTACGCAGGCTAGCGGAACGCGACGGTCCCGCCGGGACCGCACCGCGCACCGCTTCACTGCACGCACGTAGACGGATCTACCCCGCATGTACGAAGACGATCGCTCGCACGACGCGCCGCACACCAGCCGCGCGCACCTCGCCGACCTCCTCAACGACCGCCGTGTCGAGGTGGCGAACGATATCGTCGCGCGCCTTCGCCGGACGCACGAGCTGGCGATCTCGCCGCTGATCGCGCGGACCCTCGTCCACGAGCTCGCGATCGCGATCGCGCAGAGCTCACCCGACGTCGTCGTCCACTGGTCGCGCATGGTGCGCCACGCGCATCCTGCACACGTCGTCGCGGCGATGATCGAAACCGGCTGCACCGCAGCCGAGGAGCTGGCGCACGCCGAGCACGGCGACCTCGCCACGATCGTCGTCTTCCTGGAGATCGTCAAATCCCGCGCGCTGACCCACGTCCTCGACGAGGTTCCGGGAACGCGCGTCGACGGCGAACCGACCGCGATCCAGTCGCTGCTCGCGATGCTGCGCGCACGCGACGACGCGACGTGCAACCACTCCCGCGCGACCGGCGAATGGGGCCGGCGGATCGCCGACCGGATGGGGCTTCCCGGCGACGTCACCGAGCGGATCGTCAAAGCCGGGATCCTGCACGACATCGGCAAGATCCGCGTCCCCGACGCGATCCTCTTCAAGCCGGGCGCGCTCGAAGCGTCCGAGTGGGAGATCATGAAGCGCCACGCCGAGGCCGGCGCCGACATCCTCTCCGAGATCCCCGCGCTCGCACCGTACGCGCCGATCGTCGGCGCGCACCACGAGTGGTTCGACGGCCGCGGCTACCCGCGCGGCCTGCGCGGCGACGAGATCTCCCTCGAAACGCGCGTCGTCTCCGTCGCCGACTCGTTCCACGCGATGGTCAGCGACCGCCCGTACCGCCGCGCGCTCTCCTACGGCGAAGCGATCGCCGCGCTGACCGACGGCCGCGGAACCCAGTGGGACGCCCAGATCGCCGACGTCATGATCGCGCTGGCCGCCGAAGACCGCAACAGCTCCGCCGACGCGAACCTTTCCGCGATCTCGGCCTCGTTCTTCGGCGACGTACCACCGTATCGGCTACCGGGGGGTGTCCGGGCGATCTAGCGCCGGACCTTGCGGCGATGCGTCTGCGGGGCGAGAGCCTTCGCAGCCGCACCGCCGCGGTGGGTCATTGCGCGTTCCCGGAATCCACCAGCCGCATTCAGGCGCGTGCAGACGCGCCGAATGACCGCAGCACGGAAGTCTGTCGTCGCCGGGCGTTGCCGGCCGCTCCCCACCCATAACGGCCAAACTACGGCATAGCCCCTCGGTCGTCAAGGTTTTCGAGCGTTTTTATAGTGCCTCGAGGAGCGCGTGCAGCGTCGGAAGCTGCTCGGCCGCGGAGCGAGCGGGCAGGTCGATCGTGATCCGTCCCTCCCCAAAGCGGAACTTGTTCTTGCTGATCGACTGCAGCTTCGAGATCGACGCCGGGTCGAGCTGAAAGCCGCTCCCGACGCCGAGCGTCAGCCGCTGCTCGTTGATCACCACCCGCGTCACGCCGACGCGCAGCGCCAGGACCCGCAGCCGCGTGATTTCCACCAGCGCATCGAACTCGGGCGGCGGCGGGCCGAAGCGGTCGCGCACCGAGGCCACCGCCTCGTCGACCGCGTCCACCGTGCGGGCCGCGGCGAGCTGCTGGTAGATTGCGATCTTCTGCGACACCTGCGGGATGTAGTCGTCGGGGACGTACGCGTCGAGCTTCACGTCGATCACCGCCTCGCGCGCGTCCTCGCGCAGGTGCGCGACGCCCTTGCGCTCCGAGATCGCTTCGGCCAACAGCTGCACGTAGGTGTCGAATCCCACCGCGCCGATGAAGCCGGACTGCGCCGCGCCGAGCAGGTTGCCGGCGCCGCGAATCTCCAGATCGCGCATCGCGATCTGAAGCCCGCTCCCGAGATGCGTGAACTCGCGGATCGCTTCGAGCCGCGCCTTCGCGTCCTCGCTGAGCGCCTTGTGCGCCTGGTAGAGCAGGAACGCGTAGGCCTGATGGTTCGAGCGGCCGACCCGCCCGCGCAGCTGGTACAGCTGCGCCAGGCCGAACTTGTCCGCGTCGTTGACGATGATCGTGTTGACGTTCGGGATGTCGATCCCGTTCTCGATGATCGTCGTCGAGACGAAGACGTCGACCTCGCCGTCGATGAACCGGCTCATCACCGGCTCCAGCTCGTGCTCGCGCATCTGACCGTGGCCGACGGCGATCCGCGCCTTCGGCACGAGCTGCTGCAGCGCGTTCGCAACGCCGTAGATCGACTCGATCCGGTTGTGGACGTAGTAGACCTGGCCGCCGCGGTCGAGCTCGTTCACGATCGCGCGCTGCACCACGGCGTCGGAGGCCGGCACGACGACCGTCTTGATCGACATGCGGTTCTTCGGCGCGGTCTGGATCAGCGAGAGGTCGCGCACGCCCATCAGCGACATCTGCAGCGTGCGCGGGATCGGCGTCGCCGAGAGCGTCAGCACGTCGACCGTCGCCTTCAACTGCTTGAGGCGCTCCTTGTGCATGACGCCGAAGCGCTGCTCTTCGTCGACCACGATCAAGCCGAGGTCGCGGAAGACGACGTCCTTCTGCAAGATGCGGTGCGTCCCGACGACGACGTCGACCTTGCCCTGTGCTAGGTCGTTGAGGATCGCCTGCGCTTCTTTCTTGGTCTTGAAGCGCGAGAGCTCTTCGATCCGCACCGGGAACGAAGCGAAGCGCGCCGAGAACGTGCGGTGGTGCTGCGATGCGAGCAGCGTCGTCGGACAGAGTACCGCGACCTGTTTCTGGTCGGCGATCGCCTTGAAGATCGCACGCACCGCGACCTCGGTCTTGCCGTAGCCGACGTCGCCGCAGACGAGCCTGTCCATCGGCTTCGGCAGCTCCATGTCGGACTTCGCGTCGTCGATCGCCTTCGCTTGATCGGGCGTGGGCTCGTACGGAAACGACTCTTCGAGCTCCGCCTGCCAGGGCGTGTCGGGCGCGAACGCGTGGCCGCGCGCGACCTCGCGCTCGGCGTACAGCGCGACCAGCCCGTCGGCGATTTCCGCAAGCTTCTCCGAAACGCGCGATTTCGTGCGGGCCCAGTCGCCGCCGCCCATCTTTGAGAGCCGCGGCGCGGCGCCTTCGCTCGCGCTGTATTTGGTGACCTGGTGCATCTGGTGCACTGGGACCAGCATGCGGTCCGTCCCCGCGTACTTGAGGTCGAGATAGTCGCTGGTGGCGCCGAGGATCGTCTCCTTGCGCAAGCCGAGATACTGCGCGATCCCGTGCACCGCGTGCACGACGTAGTCGCCGACCTTCAAATCGGCGAGCGTGACCGGAACGCCTTCCTTCACCGCGCGCAGCTTGACGCGCTTCGCGGGCTGGCCGTAGATCTCGCGGTCGCCGAGAACGTGCAGGTGCAGCATCGGCACGCTGAACCCGCCCTCGATAGAACCTTGGTCGACGTACACGGTGCCGGTGCGCGACGGCGGTGCGCCGACCGCGACGCCGTCGGTTCCGGCGCTGCCGGCGCGCAAGTGGACGAACGAGGGCGCGGTGCGCTCGACGCTGACGTTCGCCGCGCGCAGAATCTCCGCCAGACGCGAAGCGCCGTTCGCGACCAGCCACACCGTCTCGCCGGCGGCGACCCACTCGCGCACCGCTTGCGTGAACATCTCGATGCGGCGGTTGAAGTGCTCGGCGGGACGCGTCTCCAGGACGAACGATTCCAGCGCGCGCGGGAGCCAGCGCAGGTCGCCGGCTTCGATTCCGCCGCTGACGATCAGCACGCGGCGCGCGCGCAGCCGCTCTTCGTATTCGGTCAGCCGCGGATAGGGCGCGACGACGTCGGCCAGGAGCGCTTCGCCGACCTCGTCGTCGCGGACGTCGAGCTCGCCGGAGTCGACCCCGGCCATCAGCGCCTGCGCGCCGCGCGCGCGCTCTTCTTCGAGACCGTGCTCGACGGTCTCGAGCATCCCCGGCTCTTCGAGCACGACCAGCGAGTCGTCGTGCAAGTAGTCGAGCACGGTCGCGCGCTCGTCGTACGCGAGCGAGAGCCACGGCTCGGGAACGTCGGCGCCGCCGGCAAGATACGCGCGCAGCGCGGAGATCGCGCCCGGGTCGCCGGTGGCGCGCGTCAGCACGTTCTCGCGCAGCGTTTCGTCGCGCAAGATCTCCAGCCACGGCGTGATCGTGACCGCTTCGAGCTCGCCGCTCGAGCGCTGCGACTGCAGCGCGAACTCGCGCACCGACTCGACGTCGTCGCCGAAGAACTCGACGCGCACCGGCGCATCGGTGGTCGCCGGGAAGACGTCGAGAATTCCGCCGCGCACCGCGTACTCGCCGGCGGCGCTGACGACGTCGACGCGCGCGTAGCCGAGGCGATAGAGATGTCGCAGCGTTTCATCCCAGCCGGCGCTCTCACCGGTGCGCAGCGTGAAGCTCGCTTCTTCGAAGACGCGGCGCGGGATCACGTACTGGCGCAGCGCGCCGACCGGCGCGACGATCACCTGCGGCTTGCGAGCGCACAGGTCGGCGAGCAGCGTCATGCGCGCGCTGCGCTCCGAGGGCGACTCGATCGCGCCGATCGTCTCCTCACGCGCGCGCAGCAGCGCGACGCTCTTCGGCTCGCGCTCGCCGAGATAGTAGGTCAGATCCGTGAAGGTCCGCTCTGCGACGTCGGTCGTCGGAACGACGACGAAGATCTGCCCTTTGAGCGCGGCGTGCAGCGCGGCGAGCAAGTAGGGCCGCGCGGACCCGGTCGTCTCGTGCAGCGCGAAGGCGTGACCGCGCCCTTCGGAGGGCGTGCGGAGGCGCTCGATCAGCTCGGCGAGCGGACGAGAAGAGGCGGGGAGCGCGCGAACGAAGCTGGGTGCGAGGGCGGCCACAGACCGTCTATCCTACCACGTTTGCGTAGAACTACGGACGCCCGCCCGGGCGGGCTCGCGGTACCGTGGCGGCATGACGACACCCAACCTTTCCGTTCCGAACGAGCTCGACGCGTTCGTGCGCGCCGCCAAAGCGGCCGCGGTTCCGGACGAATCGCTGGTCGCGATGCTGCGGCACCGCGGCTGGTCCGAGCGCCGGGTCTACGCGAGCCTCGCCGGCTATTACGGCGACCTGCTCGGCGTCGCACCGCCCGGGCGCAGCACGAGCGACGAGCGCTCGCGCGACGCGTTCTTCTACCTGCTCAACTTCATCACGCTGGCGTTCTGGACGGTCGCGCTCGGCCAGCTCTTCTACGTCCTCATCGCGCGCTGGATCCCCGACGCCGCCACGGCCGGCTACGGGCGCGGGCCGCTGATGTACGAGGTCGCCTGGCAGCTCGCAACGGTGATCGTCGCATTTCCGGCGTTCGTCGTCGTGGGCCGGCTGATCGCCCGCGAGCTGCAGCGGCGGCCCGACGCGTTCTACTCCGGCGTCCGCTCGTGGCTGACGTACATCGCACTGGTGATCACCGCGCTGATCGTGCTGATGGACGGGATCTGGTTCCTCGAAGCGTTCCTGCGCGGCGAGCTGAGCGTTCGCTTCGTGCTCGACTCGCTGGTGCTGCTGGTCCTGGGCGGCGGCGTCTTCAGCTACTACCTGTCAGGAATGCGCCCGCCCGACGCGGTCGCCGCGCGATGACGTTCGAGCGGGTCGCCGGGGTCGCCGCGGTCGTCCTTGTCGCCGGCGGCTTGGCGGCCGGGTTCGCCGTTATCGGCACGCCGGGCCACGCTCGAGAGCGCGAGCTGGACCGCCGCCGGGTGGAAGACGTCGGGGAGATATCGCAGGCAGTCCACGACCGCTACGGCGGCCACGGCAAGGAACCGCTCCCGCCCGCCCTGCCGCGGAACCTGCGAGCGCTCCGAAGGGACGGGACCGACGCGACCCTCGACCCGGCGACCGGCCGCGCCTACGAATACGCCCGGCTGGGCGAAACGGCATACCGCCTCTGCATCCGCTTCGCCCAGCCGCTCGACAAGGCGGACGCCGGCTATGACTACGGCTGGCCGCACCGGGCGGGACGCGTGTGCTACCGGCTCGATACCGAGCACACGCAGCGGGAGTGGAACGGCCTCCCGCCGGCGTCTGAGCGCTCTTAGCAGTGTATTGACAAGAGTGCCAAGCGGCGATAAAATCGCTGCGTCAAATTATATGGCCGACCCTGTTGGGCCGGCACGTGATTCGGAGGCTTCAACCAAGCAATGGCAGATCTGATGGTGCGCCCGAACGGCGGCGGCCGCGGGCTGGTGAGCGATCTCTTCGGGTTCGATCCGCTGCGTGCGGTGTTCGGCAACCAGGGCTCGTACGGGCTCGCCGGCGAGGTCCAGAAGACCGAAGACGGCTGGAACGTCGAGATCCCGGTTCCCGGCTACAGGCCCGACCAGATCGAGGTGACCGTCGAGGACCGCGTCCTTACGGTCACGGGCAAGACCGAGCGGCGCTCGTTCCAGCGTTCGATCCTGCTCCCGGAAGACGCCGACAATGAGGCGATCGACGCCAAAGTCGAGCACGGGATGCTGACGCTCGGACTGCACCTGCACCCCAAGGCGCAGCCCCGCAAGATCGAAGTCAAAGTCGCCAACTGACGCCCGAGCGGCCTCGGCCGTCGCGTGACCGACGAGAGCCCTGCGCAGCGGCGCGGGGCTTTTTCTTTTTCTAGCGCTCGAGGCGGAGGGCGAGCGTGTAGCTGACGGTGCGGCCGTCGGCGGTCGTTCCGACGAACTCGACCTGGTAGGTCCGGTTGAGGATGAAGAACGGGATCCCGGTCGGGAGCTGCTGCTGCCCCGCGAAGACGCCGGGGGAAGCGAGCGGGATCCCGAGCTCGTGGCCCATCGTCCGGGCGATGAGGGCGGTGACGTCGGGGCTGGTCGTCACCTTGACCAGCATCGTCCCGCCCTGGTGCAGGACCTTGTCGTTCAGCGCGATCTCGACGATGCGGGGCGCGCCGGACGGGCCGGGTGAGGGGTTGACGACGTATCCGAACGGGTTCGGGCTCCCGATCGGCTGCGGGCTCGGCGGCGCGGGCGTCGTAGTCGCGGCCGGTGAGGGCGCCGGGGTCGCGAGCGGCGGCGGGGTTGACGGAGCGGCGTTCGGCTGCGGCGACGGCTGGACGAGCGCTATCAGCAGCGGGAGCGCGTAAAGGGCGAGCATCGTACCTCCGAGCAACGCCGGTTCCCGCA
>DASZGA010000289.1:0-27722 GCA_035939295.1 Candidatus Elarobacter sp.
TCCTCGGCGCAGTAGCGGAGAAAGGCTTCGGTGGCTGCGGAGACGCGCACGAATAACCTCCGGGGAGTATGGCGATGAAGCACCGGCATACACCCCGCCGGTTTCTCGCTGTCTGACTCCGGCGTGGACCCTCCCTGCGACAAGTTTTCGCTGCCTCGGGCAGTCCTGTGGCAGGATCAAGGCGACCGATTCTCCTACGAAATGCGGAACATGAAACGCCTTGCTCGCGTGGCGGCTGCTGTGTTTGCAGCGGTTTTCGTCGCGCTTCCGCCGCCTGGTTTTGCGCAGCAAGCCACGCCTGCGCCCGCGCCTTCGCCTGCCGGGCCGACACCCGGGCCGGGTGCGATCTCGACGCCGTTCGCCGACCCGTATCCGTCGACGTACGTGCCGTTTCCGTCGCGGCCGACGCTGATCCGCAACGCCACGATCCTCACCGCCGCCGGTCCGACGATCCACAACGGTTCGATCTTGATCCGCGACGGCAAGATCGCCGCGGTCGGTACGAACATCGGTACGCCGGCGGACCTCGTGGAGACGATCGACGCTCACGGGAAGTACGTCACGCCGGGGATCATCGACATCCACTCGCATATGGGCGACTACCCGGCGCCCGGCGTGAGCGCGCATTCCGACGGCAACGAAGCGACGAACCCGAATACCGCGAACGTGTGGGCCGAACACTCGGTGTGGCCGCAGGATCCGCACTTCCCGCGCGCGCTCGCGGGAGGCGTCACGACGGTGCAAATCCTCCCCGGATCGGCGAACCTGATCGGCGGCCGCAGCGCGATCCTCAAGATCGTCCCGGCGCGCACCGTGCAGGCGATGAAGTTT
Organism: Candidatus Elarobacter sp.; assembly: GCA_035939295.1. GTDB lineage: Bacteria > Vulcanimicrobiota > Vulcanimicrobiia > Vulcanimicrobiales > Vulcanimicrobiaceae > Vulcanimicrobium. The sequence goes on from DASZGA010000289.1 coordinate 832, forward strand.
CCCGGCGCGCGCTACGGGCTCAAGATGGCGTGCGGCGAGAACCCGAAGCGCGTCTACGCGCAACGCGGGCCATCGACGCGGATGGGAAACATGGCCGGCTATCGCGCGGCGTGGATCTCCGCTGAAGCCTACAAGCGCCGCTGGGACGCGTGGAACGCGACCCACAAAGGCGAGCCGCCGCAGCGCGATCTCACGATGGAGACGCTCGCCGAAGCGCTGCGCGGCGACATCTACGTCCACATGCACTGCTACCGCGCTGATGAGATGGCGCAAGTGATCGACATGTCGCACGAGTTCGGCTACAAAGTGCGCGCCTTCCACCACGCGGTGGAAGCGTACAAGATCGCCGACTTGCTCGCGAAGGAAGGGATCGCCGCGACGATGTGGGCCGACTGGGGTGGCTTCAAGATGGAAGCGCTCGACAGCGTCCGCGCGAACATCCGCCTGGTCGACGCCGCCGGCGTTCGTGCGACGATCCACAGCGACGACCCGTCGGGCGTGCAGCGGCTCAACCAAGAAGTCGCCAAGGCGATGTTCGCGGCGAAGCGCGCGGGGCTGCCGCTCACCGAAGAAACGGCGATCAAGTGGATGACGATCAATGCCGCGTACTCGCTCGGCCTCGACGACCGCATCGGCTCGCTCGAGCGCGGGAAGAACGCCGACATCGTGCTGTGGGACGGCGACCCGTTCAGCGTCTACACGCACGCTGAGAAGACCTGGGTCGACGGCGCGCTCCTCTACGACCGCGACGATCCGCAACAGAACTGGAAAACCGACTTCGAGCTGGGCTACGTGCGATCGGCGGTGCGCAAGTGATGACCATTCGACTGATCCCGTGCGCCGCGCTGGCGGTGCTGTTCTCCACGACCGCAGTCGCAAACGCAGAGACGGTCGCGATCACCGGCGGCACGGTGTATCCGATCAGCGGCCCGCGGATTCCGAACGGCACCGTCGTCATTCGCGACGGCCGGATCGCCGCCGTCGGCACGAACGTCGCGATCCCGTCGGGCGCGCGGCGCATCGACGCACGCGGCAAGATCGTCACGCCGGGACTGATCAACGCGCAGACCGAGCTCGGCCTCGTCGAGGTGGGCGGCGAGCGTTCGACGCGCAATCAAAGCGGGCGCGGGCTCGTGAACGCAGACTTCCGCCCGTGGGAAGGCTTCTTCTCCAGCTCGGCCTACATCGCGTCGACCCGCGAGGACGGCATCACGACGATCGGGATCTTCCCGACCGGCGGGCTCGTCTCGGGACAAGCCGCCGCGATGGACCTTACCGACGGAACGGCCGCGGAGATGGTGCGCAAAGCGCCGGTCGGCGTCGTCGCGACGATCCTCACCGGACCGCGCTTCACCAGCGACGTCGACGAGCAGACCGCGGGCGAGACCGACACCGCGAGCGGCGGCGAGCTCGCACAGCCGCCGGCTTCGCGCGCAGACGCGCTGGCCGCGCTGCGCGAACTGCTCGAAGACGCGCGATTCTACGCGGTGCGCCGCGCGAAGTACGACACCAACGCGCTGCGCGGGCTCATCGCATCGCGGCACTCGCTCGACGCGCTGCTTCCCGTCGTGCAAGGCCGCGAGCCGCTGATCGTCAGTGCCGACCGCGTCGACGACATCGACGCGATGGTGCGTTTCGCGCGCAGCGAGCGGATCCGGCTGGTGATCGCCGGGGGCGCCGAAGCGTGGAAGATCGCTCCGCGGCTCGCGGCCGCGCACGTCGCGGTGCTGACCGGCGCGATGAACAACATCCCGGAAACATTCGACCGACTCGGACAGCGCCAGGAGAACGCCGCGCTCCTGCGGCGCGCGGGCGTCGAGGTCGCGCTCGTCGGAAACGCCGGCGGCGGCGACGAGGAAGCGTTCAACGCCCGCAACGTCAAGTACGAAGCGGGGAACGCCGTCGCGTACGGAATGTCGCACGACGACGCGCTGCGCGCCGTCACGCTCGGACCGGCGACGATCCTCGGAATCGCCGACCGCGTCGGCGCGCTCGCGCCCGGAAAGGATGCGAACGTCGTCGTCTGGAGCGGCGACCCGTTCGAGTTCTCGACGAACGTCGAGCACGTCTTCGTGCGCGGCCGCGAGTATCACGACCGCTCGCGCCAAGACCAGTTGATCGAACGCTACCGTCACTTGCCGCGGACGAACAACTAAGAGAGCTCGGGCGGCGGGACGGCGCTATTCCTCCAGCGTCGTCACGTCTCCGAGCTCTTGTCCCGTTTCTTGCGCTTTCAGGAGCCGGCGCATGATCTTGCCGCTGCGCGTCTTCGGCAGCTTGGCGGTGAAGCGGATCGCTGACGGCGTCGCGATCGGGCCGAGCTCGTGCCGCACGTGTGCGATCAGTTCCGCGGCGAGCTCGTCGGAAGCAGTGTATCCGGCGCGCAACACGACGTAGGCAACGATCGCTTCGCCTTTGATCTCGTCGGGGACGCCGCAGACGCCGGCTTCGCCGCACGCCTTGTGCGAGACGAGCGCGCTTTCGACGTCGGCGGTCGCAATGCGATGGCCGGCGACGTTGAGCACGTCGTCGGCGCGGCCGAGGACGGTGATGTAGCCGTGCTCGTCACGCGTCGCGACGTCGCCGGCTACATACGAGTCCCAGCGGAAGTACTGCTTGTAGCGCTCTTGGTCGCCCCACACGCCGGCGAACATGTGCGGCCACGGCTCGCGGATCACCAGCAATCCGCCGGCGCCGCGCGGCAGCGGCGTCCCGTCGGCGGCGACGATGTCGAACGCGATCGGTCCAAGCGCTTTCCCGCTGCGGTCGGGATGAATCGGTGAGGTCGGAAAGTAGCCCATCATCGGGCCGCCGGTCTCCGTTTGCCACCATTGATTGCAGACCGCGACCTCGCCTCCGCCCAGCACGTCGAACAGAAACCGCCATGCTTCGGGGTTGAGCGGCTCGCCGGCGCAGTAGATCGCCTGCAGCAGCCCGAGGTCGTGCTTCGCGGCGAGATCGGGACCGAGCCGCAGCAGCATCCGCGCGAGCGTCGGCGCGGTGTAGAACTTCGTCACCCGCAGCCGCGCGAGCGTTTCGTACACCGCGTCCGCCGCCGGATAGTCGGGCGAGCCTTCGCGCGCGACGCAGCGGTAGCGGTTCGCGAGCGCGCCGTACACCATCATCGTGTGACCGACGATCCAGCCGATGTCGCTCGTGCACCAGTAGACGTCGTCCGGCGTGATCCCCGTCGTCTCGGCGAGCATCGCCGCGCCGCCCACGAGATAGCCGCCGTGCGTCATCACGACACCCTTCGGCTTCCCTGTCGTTCCGCTGGTGTACAAGATGAAGAGCGGATGCTCCGAGCCGACGATCTCCGGATCGCAGTCGGTGCTTTGCTGGTCGCAGTAGACTTCGAAGTCGACCTCGCGCGCATCGGCCGGCGGCGGGCTCGCCTCGCGCCGGTGCACGACGATGCGCCGCACCTGCTCGAGCCCGCGCACCGCATCGTCGACGATCGGCTTCAAACCCACGGGTTTCCCGCGCCGGTACGTCACGTCGCTGACGATCAGCACCTGTGCGCCGGCGTCGGCGATCCGGTCGCGCAGCGCGGTCGCGCCGAGCCCCGCGTAGACCACCGAATGGATCGCGCCGATCCGCGCGCAGGCCAGCATCGCGACGATCCCTTCGATCGTCAGCGGCATATAGATGATCACGCGGTCGCCCACACGCACGCCGTCGAGCCGCAGCGCATTGGCGAGCTGGTTCACGCGCGCCAGCAGCTCGGCGTAGTTGATCGAACGTTCCGTTCCGTTCTCGCAGACGTAGTCGTACGCCACCGCATCGCCGTGGCGCGCGACGTGGCGGTCGAGACACGACACGGTCACGTTCAGCCGCCCGTCCGGAAACCAGTGCGGGTCGTCGAGCGTTCCGCGAAACACCGTCTTCGGCGGCGTCTCCCACGCGATCCGGCGCGAACGCTCGCGCCAATACTCGATCGGATCGGCAAGTGCCTCGGAGACATAGAAGTCCTGGTTCTCGATCGGAAACCACGTCTTCGCGTTCGGCGGCGGCGGAATCACTTCGCCGGTGGACAGCAAGCTTTCGATGTGCGACGAAGTGTCCACGCGATCTCCTTCGGGATCTAGACCTTGATGTAGTCGTGCTGGTCGATCACGGGGCCGTTCGGTCCGTTCGTTACGTGATACGTCGCGACGTACGTGCCGCGCGCGGACGTCAGCTCGACCTCGACCGTCGCGCCGTTGGGCTCGCTCGAGGTCGTGCGGATCGAGATGATTCGCGTTCCGCGGTCGATGAACGCTTCTTCCGAGAGCGCGTTCGGATCGCCGGGCGGCTTGCCGAGCTCCGCGTACGCCGCGTTTTCGTTGCCCGCGATCAAGTCGGCGAGATACCGGCGCACCGTGTTCTGCGCGATCCCGGCGAACGTCAGCGGCGTCGCGCGCGCGATCTCGGTCGGACGCGGCGTCGGCCGCGGCGTCGCCGGGCGCGGCGTCGGCGTCGCAGCGGGCGTGCGCGTCTCGAGCGGCCGCGGCGTCGCGCTCGCGCGCGGCGACGGAGACGCGGTCGGACGCGGCGTTCCGCTCGCGCGCGGCGACGGCGTGGCGTTCGGTGATGGCGTGGCACGCGGCGACGGTGTCGCATTCGGTGAGGGCGTCGCGTTCGGCGATGCGGTCGGGCGCGGCGTCGGCGATGCGGTCGGCGTCGCGGTGGGATGCGCGACGATCGTCGCGACCGCGACCGGACCGCGGGTCGGCCGCGCGACCGGCGTTACCGCTGGGACGCCGCTCGTCGTGGACGTCGAGGTCGTCGTCTCATTTCCTCGGTGCTGCACCACCGAAAGAAACGCGCCGATCCCGAGCCCGGCAACGACGACGCCGACGGCAAGCGCGATGGTCGGGAGGATGCTCGAGCGCGGCGGCGGAGGCGGAACCGAGCGACGGCGGCGGGGCGGTTCGGACATCGAGGTATCTTCGTTCGCTCGCGCACCGGGAGGCCCCCCGCCATTGCGGGAAAGAGCGTCGTCGGTATGCTTCGGGTCGCCGTCCCGATCGACGTCTCCGCGGTCGCTCGCACCGCTTCGACCGCTTTCGCGCTCGCCACGCCGCTGCGCGTCGCTGACCTGCTCGCCGCAGCGGTAGTCGAGGCGCTCGGTCCGCGCGCGCCGCAAGACAAGCGCGATCGCGTCGTGCGCAACACGCTGGCGAGCCTCATGGAAGGCGCCTACGTCGTCGAGATCGACGGCCGCATCTACGCTGATCCCGACGACGTCGCGGTCTGCTCGGGAACCGTGACCCTGCGCTTCTTCCTCCGCCGCGCATTGCACGCGGCGTGAGCGCCGCCGGCGAAAGCGACCGCCTCCCGCACTCGATCCGGGGGCTGGTGGGGTTCGCGCTGAGTGCTTGGTTCGCCAACGCGCCGCTCTATCTCGCCCTTGCGCTTTTCGTGTTCGCGGTCTGGACGATCGCCGAGTACGCACTGCCGCTCGCGAAGCTGGACACGCCCAGCGGTGAGCTGAAAGTATGGGTGCTGCAGTACGCGTCGATCTTCGCCGACGCCCTGGTGATCGCAGCCGTCGCGCTCGGCGTGGCGGCGCGCGCTGCCGGATCCGCCGCGCCGGCCCGCCGCCTCGCCGCGGTCGCCTTCGAACGCTGGTTGCCGGTGATCGCGGTAACGCTCCTGACGTTCACGATCAGCTTCGTCACCGCCGAGTTCAGCGGGCTCGGAACCACCCCCATTCCGCGGCCTTTCATCTACGTCACCGCGGCGCTGACCTGGATCCTGTGGGGGATCCTCGCGGTCGCCGGACCCCTGGTCGCGCTCAGCACGACCAGGGGCGCGTTCTCGGTCTTCATCGGCTTCGGGCGCGCCTTCGCCGTCTCGCTCCAGCGCGACAACTTCGTGCGCCTGTGTGTGCTCGGCGTCGTCGTCGTGCTCCCGATGGTGCTCCAGACCGCGTTGTTCAACGCCCTCACGCAACAGCACGTTCCGCGCGGGTTCTATTGGGCGAACGCGCCGGTCGACGCCGTCACGATCGGTCCGGTCTCCGCGATCGTCACGGCGTTCGCGCTCGACTTCGCACGCCGAGCCGGACTCCTCGAAGAACCAAAGCCGCCCGAAAACGGCGGCTAACGCTTAGGCTTTAGCGCTCCGCGTAGGTCTGGCCGCGGCGCGTCAGCACGAGCTCGGCGTAGAGCGCGTTCGGCCAAGCGAAGTCTTCGCGGGTGAACGACTCCGGCCAGTTCGCGTTGAACGACTCGTGCAGATGATGATCGCCGACGTCGGAGGTCGCGATCCAGCCGAACACCTTGTCGACTTCCTTGTCGTCGGTCGCCGTCAGCGCTTGCACGCACAGCGCGAGCGGCCAAACGTAGCCGTGCGGCGTGTGCGGGGACCCGATCCCCTCGGCGTACTTGCCGCGAAAGAAGTACGGGTTGCGCTCGGAGAGCGCGAACGCGCGCGTTGCCAAGTACAGCGAGTTGTTCTTCGGCAGGTACCCGAAGTACGGGATCGAGAGCAGCGAGGGGATGTTGGCGTCGTCCATCACGTTCGCGTGGCCGCGGCCGTCGACTTCGTAGGCGTAGATACGCCCGTACGGCTGAAGCTCGAGGGTCCCGTACTGCTCGATCCCGCGCTGGATCTCGACCGAAAGCCCCCAGGCGTTGCGCGCCATCTTGTCGTCGTGCCAGACCTCGCGCGCGACCGAGGTGAGGTCCTTCATCACCACGGCGGCGAACATGTTGACCGGGATGTTGTAGTGGTACCGCACCGGATCGTCGGAGGGGCGGAACCCGGTCCAGACCATCCCGGTGTACTTCACCGCGCTCCCGCGCCCGTTGTTCGCGAGCTGCGGGTGGGTGTAGTGCGAGCGTTTCGGGTGGCGCTGCTCGTCGCGCATCGTCGCGAGCACCTTGTTGAACGCGCGCCGGACCTCAGGGGTGAAGATGCTGCGGTCGCCGGTCTGCTTGTAGTAGTCGTAGGCGAACCAGATCGGGTAGAGCAGCGAGTCGACCTCGAACTTGTGCTCGACGACGTGGTAGTTCCGCGAGAAGGCGTTGGCGTAGGGGTCGATCAGGATATACTTCGCCTGCCGCGCGACGACGCCGCGCAGCGTGTGGCGAACGTCCATGTCGTGCTGCGAGAGGCCGATGTAGGGCCGCACCGTCGCGCTGGCGTCGCGCAGCCACTCCGCCTCGATGTCGCCGGTCGATACATAGGTCGTACCGTCGCTCTGGGCGAGCGCGTGCCGCTGGATCGTCTCGTCGTACGCGGTGACGTAGAGCCGGTCCAGCTTCGCGTTGAGCGCCGGGCTGAGCGTCAAGCCGTCACCGGCGCGCGCCGGAACAGCGGTGGCGATAACAGCCATGACGGCGACCACCGCGGTAAACCGGCCGAGGATGCGATTCAGCAGCAACTCACCATCCGTATCGGCACGTTTCCGTAGTACCATAATACGGGAACGTAAAACCAACCTGGTAAAACACGACCTCTCGTCCGCCCGAGGCCCGCTCCCAATGATTTTCCGCCGCCGCTTCGTCGCCGGCACGTTCGCGCTCCTCACCGCCCTCGCGGTGCCCGCAGCCGTTCGTGCCGACCAAGCCTATGCGGTGACCGGGCGGGACACGTTCCGAGTCGGCAGCGGTGAAGTCCACAGTGAGACCGTCTATCACGGCGTTCAACGGCTCACGATCGCGCGCAAGGGCACGACAACGACCTACGTTGCGAACGTCGAGTACGACCGGGAGGGTGACGGCGGACGGCAACATCAGCGCGCTTCGTTCACCTCGACGCTGCTCCCCTCGGGCGAACAGAAAGACGGTCCGGCGGCCGATCCGGACTATCTCACCGTGCTCAACCAGCCGTTCGCGGTGCAGCTCGACGTGCCGACGATGCGTGATCTGCGACACGTCAAACGCGCCGTTCCGTTCGACTTTCCCTCGCCGATGACCGGCGCGCCGCTGCGCGGAACGCTGCGCCGGCTCCCCGACGCGATGGTCGGCGGGAACCGCGCGATGGGGATCGCCTTCGAGGCAAAGGGGCCGCTTCATGGCGCGCTGCCCGACCGCCCGACGATGCAGCTCGCCGGGACGATCACCATGAAGGGAACCGCCTACTATGATTATAGTACGGCGCTCCTGGTCGGGCTCGACGCGACGCTGGCGATCGACGGTAACCTCGACGACTCGGCTCGCCACTCGCCCGTTTCGATCGTCTACGCGCGCTCGATCCGCACCGCGACGGGCCAACAGGCGGCCAGAATCACGCCTGCTCCGCAGCGCACCTGACGGCCCGAGCCGGCCCGTCCCTGCGAGGGAACACCGGAACTATACGGAAACCGCGCAACCGGCGCTCGTTCGGGTCCGGTTGACTACCCTGATGAGTGCGTTCGCAGCACCGATCATCGGAGACCACTACCGCGTGACCGCACCGGCGACGGTGTCGCACCCCGTTCCGGGACCCGAGACGTTCGAATCGATCGTCGACGACTACCAGCGTCGCCTCTACGGCTTCGCGCTCCGCATGACCGGCAACCGCGAGGACGCCGAAGAGATCGTGCAGGACGCTTTCGTGCGCGCCTACCGAGCCCTGGCCAAGATGGACCCGCAGCAGCGCGCCGAGCTGCGCCTGCAGCCGTGGCTCTACACGATCACGCTCAACGTCACGCGCAATCGCCTCCGCTCGAAGCGCCCGACCAACGTCGCGCTCGACTCGCTGGCCGATCCGGACGCACTCCTCAACGAGACCCAAGAAGGCCCCGACCAACCCGAGCAGATCGTCGACCGCGCTGCCGACATGGTGCTGGTGGAGCAGGCGCTCCTTCAGCTTCCGATGCACCTGCGCGCCGCCGCGACCCTGCGGTTCATCGAAGGCCGAAGCCATCCCGAGATCGCGGAAATTCTGAATCAACCGATCGGAACGGTGAAGTCGCACGTCCATCGCGCCGTGCGGATTCTTCGCCGCATCCTCGGCCCCCAAGTCGGACGGATCGTCCCACCCGATCGCCCGGCAACGGCCGAGGAAGAGGAGTAAAGCCCCATGCGTTGCTGCGACGTCGAACGTCTTTGGGACGAGATGCGCGAGGGCGTTGAGCCTCAGCGCGAGCACGTTCTCGCGCACCTGCGCGGCTGTCCCGAGTGTCAGGAGATCTACCGTGAGAACGAGGGGATCGCGTACTGTCTGACGTGTCTCCCGCTGGTCGATCCGCCGCATTCGCTGGTTCCGAAGATCCTCGATCACATCAAGGCGACGGTGAAGATCGTCGCGCCCGACTCGATCACGAGCGTCGACTCGCCGATCGGCCGGCTCTACGTCGCGTTCCGCCACAGCGGGATCACCGCCGTCGCGCTCGACCGCGGCGAAGGCGACGAGACGGTGCTGGCCAAGCTGCAGCGCCGGCTCGGCCGCGGGCTGATCCCTTCGCAAGCGCCGCAATGGGTGACCGACACCGTCGCCGCCTACTTCCGCACCCACAAGCCCGACCTGGACAGGGTCGACATCAGCGAGCTGACGCCGTTCGAGCAGTCGGCACTGCGCGCCGCCGCCACCATCCCGGTCGGCGAGGTCCGTTCGTACGGATGGATCGCCGAGAAGCTCGGCCAGCCCACCGCTGCGCGCGCCGTCGGCCGCGCGATGGCCCGCAACCCGGTCCCGCTGCTGTATCCGTGCCACCGCGTCGTCGACGCAAACGGCGCCCTGCACCAATACGCGTACGGCGTCGAAGTGAAGGCGCGCATCCTCGCCCTCGAGGGATATCCGTTGAAGGGCGCTCCGCCCCCGGCTGCGCGCCCCCCGCGCTAGCGCGCGGGGCCCCCGGTCCGACCTCGCAACGAACCTGGTTGCAAACGCACTATTGTTCTGCGCTCGGTCCATCGCCATGGAGGAGTTGTGGACGCGCGCTCGCGAATGCGCGAGTCACGATACGTCCGCGGACCCTTCAGATTATAGACCAACGAAGGCTAACAGGCGGACAAGAGGAGGTGGTCATCGTTACTAGCGACAGTCCCAAACAGTGTCTCACGATGATCGGAGGTCGCCGGACGTAAGTCCGGTCTTCCGCGAAACAAACCAACCTTGTCCGCCGCCCCGTCCCGGGGGCGGCTTTTTTTTGTCCCTCGAACGGGCGAGCGCGTGCCGCAGGTCTACTGGATTCTTCGCAGAAAAACCGCGGTTCGTGTCCCGGCACGTACTGCTGACCGGGTTCGAACCGTTCGGACCCCACCCCGTCAACCCCAGCGAGCTGCTCGTGCGCAGCTTCGAGGGCCGCATCGTCGGCGGGGCGCTGGTCACCATTCGGGTCTTCCCGGTCGAGACGCGGACGCTGCGCGGCCGCCTCGAGGCGGCGATCCGTGAAGAACGCCCGGAGTTCATCATCGGGCTGGGCTACGCGCCGGGGAAGTACTCGCTCGGTCTGGAGCGCGTCGCCGTGAACGTGCTCGACTTCGACATCCCTGATTCGGCCGGCACGACGTACAAGAACGAGGCCGTGGAGCCCGGCGGCCCCGACGGCCGGCTCGCGACGCTCCCGCTCGAGCCGATCGTCTCGGCGTGGAACGAGCTCGGCGTTCCCGGCTACGTCTCCGGCAGCGCCGGCACGTACCTCTGCAATCAATGGCTGTACGAGACGCTCTCGCTGGTCGCCGACGCGGCGCCGGCGATCCCGGCGGGGTTCATTCACCTGCCGTCGCTCCCCGCGCAAGCCGCGCAGCTCGGTCCCGACCGCACACCGTCGATGACGCTCGAGCTGATGCGCCGCGGCGTAGAGAGCGCGATCGAATCGACCGGCGCGTGGCTGCAGTCGCGGCCCGCCGCACCGCCGCGGCCGAGCGGCGACAAAGTATGGATCCCTCGCGGACTACGAAACGTTGAACGATAACACCGAGCGCGACCCGCGCCTCTACGCGATCCCCGACACGCACGGCCACGCCAAAGGCGAGCACAAGCCGTTCACCGAGGAGCGCCCGCTCCCGCTCACCGCGCGGATGCTGTTCCTGTGGTTCTATCACGCGTGCCGGCGCGGCTATCCGCGGTTCTTGATGGTCGCCGACCACATGAACTACTTGACGTTCGAAGATCCGGCGGCGGTGAATCTGGTGCGGCGCGCGCTGAAGCTCGCGCAGGCCGGCGACCTGTACGGCGCCGCGGAGACCGCCGGCGTCGACGTCGCGCACGCCGCGGTCGTCGGCGAAGGGCTGCGGCGCGGGATGCGCTACTCGATCGGCGCCGAGGTCGACAACGATCCGCGCTCGCGGCCGGACGCGCAGAACATCGTCGACGCGATGCGCCCGGACGCGATGATCCGCTCGGTGCACTTCATCCCCGTCACGCATCCGACGCTCGGCGAGAACTGGCCGTGGCCGTTCGACAACCCCGAGTTCAAAGAGATGTTCGACGTCGTCGGCGCCGACCGGACGTGGGAACTGTACGTGACGATGCTGGTCGACGCGATCGAGCGGCTTCCGGGGCACATCGTCGGCCACTTCTTCGTCCCGGCGGTGTTCGGTCATTGGCCCGACGACGCGTCGCTCGACGCGTACGAGAACCGCGTCCTCGACGCGGCCGAAGCGCGCGGAATGGCGGTCGAGTTCAACACGCGCTTTCTGTACCGTGAGGACGACGAAGCGCTGAAAGCGCGCTACCTCGAAGCCAACAAGCGTTTCTTGCGCAAGGCGCGCGACCGCGGGATCGGAATCGCGATCGGCTCCGACGCGCACTCGCCGAAAGATCAGGGCGGCGCGTTCGACGTCGTGCTGCGCGTCCTCGACGAGCTCGAGATCAACGAGATCGTCTTCCCGCTCGCCGGCGCGCTGCGCCGCGTCGCGCTGCGGATCGTCCGCGAACCGGAACCCGAGCCGGTGCCCGAGCCGGAACCGCCGAAAGCCCCCGAGCCCGTCGCGGCGCCCGAGCCGGCGAAGCCGGTCCGCAAAGCGCGTCCCAGTTCCAAGGCAACCCGCCCGCCCGAGACGTCCCCGGAGCGGCCACCGGAACGGCCAGAGACGGCAAGCGCTCCGAGCGAGCCACAGCCGCCGGCGCCGGAGACCGCGGAGCACGCCCCCTCCGACGAAGCAGCCACCGCCAAGGCGACGCCCGCGACGGCTCCCGAGCCGCCGGAGCCGGCGCAATCAACCGAAACAGCCGCTGCCGGTACCGCCGAGCCCGGCGTGGCCTCACCTGCGGCGAACGGAACCCCCCGGCCGCCGCGCACCCGGAAGAGCCGCGCGAAAGCCGTCCCTCCGGCCGCACCGGAGCCCGATCGTGCTGACGCTTCGGCGGAGGCAACGGCGGCGGCCGATCACGCCGGCTCACCCGAGCCCGCCGCTGCGGCCGCTCCGGCCGCTCCGGCTGCTCCGGCCGCCGAGACGGCTCCGGTAAAGGCGGCGGCCGCGCCTCCCGTCCCGAAGCCGCCCGCGCAGGCCCGGCCTGCCAAATCGGCGCCCCCGCAACACACGCCGGCGAAGGTCGCTCCGAAGCCCGCTCCGGCGAAGGCCGGCGCATCGAAGACCGCGTCCGCGAAGCCGCCCGCGGCAAAGGCCGCCGCTTCGAAGCACCACGTTCCGGCCAAGTCCGCTTCCGCCAAGGCGGCCGCGCGCGGCAAGGGGACGGCGGCGAAGAAGGCCGCGCCGGCGAAGGCGGGCGCGAAGAAGGCTGCCTCCGTGAAGGCCCCGGGCAAGAAGGCGGCGCCGGCTCGGGTGGCCTCGAAGAAGGCGGCGCCGGCCCGAAAGGCCGCGCCCGCCAAGAAGGCGCCGCACAAGAAAACGGCGCCGGCGCGCGCGACCGCCAAGAAGGCCGCGCCCGCCAAGAAGACGACCGCGAAGAAAGCGGCGCCGGCACGCAACGCGCCGGCCCGCAAGACGACGGCCGCCAAGAAGACCACGAAAAAGACGGCGACCAGGCGTCGCTAGGAGGGGACCCCGTTTGCGTATTCTCGTGCTCGGCGCGCTCGCGTGCGCGCTGTCCGTCAGCGCGTGCTCGAAGGTCGGCGATCAGACGTCGGCGACCAGCACCGGTTCGGCCAACGGGATCATCCCGGGTGAGCTGCGCGTCGCGACCCAGCGCTCACCGAACACGCTGAACCCGATCCTCTCGGCGAATACGACCGAGGGGTTCTTGAACCGGCTCTCCTTCGACACGCTGCTCACCGTCGACGGCACCACGAAAAAGACCGTCCCCGACCTTGCGACCGAGGTCCCGACCTTGGAGAACGGCGGGATCAGCAAAGACGGCCTGACGATCACGTACCATTTGCACAGCGGCGTGAAGTGGCACGACGGCGTACCGTTCACCAGCAAGGACGTCAAGTTCAGCTGGCAAGCGATGATGAACAACGCCAACAACGTCAACGAGCGCGTCGGCTACGAAGACGTCAAGTCCGTCGACACGCCCAACGACACGACGGTGGTCTTCCACCTCAAGCACAAGTTCGCGCCGTTCGTCAACACGGTGTTCGCCGAGAGCGACTCCCCGATCTGCATCGTCCCCGAGCACCTGCTCGCGAAGTATCCGAACCTCAACCAGATCCCGTTCAACCAGCAGCCGATCGGCACCGGGCCGTTCAAGGTCGCGCGCTGGGTGCGCGGCGACCACGTCGAGCTGGTCGCGAACGACGACTACTTCAAAGGCAAGCCGAAATTGCGCTCGATCTTCGTGCGCGAGATCCCCGACGAGAACACGTCGCTCAACGCGATCCGCTCGCACGACGTCGACTACATCTTCGAAGCCTCGCCGCAGCTCTACAAGCAGCTCAAAGGACTCACCGGCGTCAACATCGTGCTCAACGACCAGCCGCAGACGCTCGGGATCGCGATGAACACCTCGCGCCCGCTGCTCTCCGATCTGCGCGTGCGGCGCGCGATCACGTACGCGGTCGACAAGCAGGCACTGGTCGACAAGAACACGGGCGGAAGCGCGGTCGTCGCCTGGTCCGACCAGCCGCCGTTCATGTCGGTGTACGAGCCGAACGTGATGAAGTACCCGCACGACGTCGCGAAGGCCAAGGCGCTCCTCGCCGATGCGGGCTGGACCCCGGGTCCCGACGGGATCGTCCGCCAGGGCGGCCAGCCGCTCCAGCTTCAGCTCGCGTACAACGTCGAGAACGTCACCCGCAGGCTGGCCGCGGTGCAGGTGCAGGCGATGCTCAAGGACGCCGGAATCGACTCAGTCATCAAGGCCTATCCGGCCAACATCTACTTCGCGACCTACGGCCAGGGCGGTATCATGACCACCGGCAAGTTCGACCTCGCGATGTACGGCTGGATCGCCGGGATCGATCCCGACGACCACTCGCTCTACAGCTGCGATCAGATCCCGAAGCCGAGCCATCCCGACGGCGTGAACTACACGCGCTATTGCAACAAGGAGATGGACGCCGCGCAGCTCGCCGCGCTCGGGACGTACGACGAGACGGCGCGCAAGAAGGCGTACTCGACGATTCAGAAGCTGCTAGCGCGCGACGTGCCCCAGGACTACATCTGGTATCCGCGCCAGGCGCACGCGCTCGTCCCCGAGTTCAAGGGCTTCGCGCCGAACCCGGTCAACGAGTCGTGGAACGCCTACGAGTGGGAGATCTGAGCGGCGTGTACGAGGAGCCTTCGACCAGCCCGATCGCGCGAATCCCGGAGCTTCGCTGGCTCAAGAACATCATCATGGAGCGCGCGCTCACGCGCGGAGACTACCTGCTTTCCGGCGGTGCGCGCAGCGACTACTATATCGACAAGTTCAAGCTGTTCGCCGACCCGCACGTGCTGCGTCGGATCGCGCGGCTGTTCGCGCCGATCATCTCCGACATCAACCCGGACGTGATCGGCGGAACCGAGCTCGGCGGCGTGATCATCGCGACCGCGGTCTCGCAGATGACGAGCCTGCCGATGATCGTCGTGCGCAAGCAGCCGAAGCAGTACGGCGCGTTCGCCGAAGAGTACGTCGAAGGGCCGATCCAAGCCGGACAGCACGTCCTCTTGCTCGAGGACGTCGTCACCAGCGGCCGCGAGCTCTTGGCGGCGAAGGCCCGGCTCGAGGAGCTGAACCTCAAGGTCAGCGCGTACGCGGTGATCTCGCGCGGCTTGGCGCCGGTCGGTTCGCTGATCCAGTTCTCGCTGCCGCGCGGCGAAGGCGGCCCGCGTACGAACTAGCGCGCTAGTTCGCGAGGTCGAGGCTGCGGTGGTCGTCGGCGACGATGATCTCGCCGCCGAAGATCTCGCGCGCCGCTTCGTCGAGGTCGCGCGAGGTCGATTCTTCGCCGTAGTGCGTGAGCACCAGCCGGCGGACGCCGGCGTCGCGCGCCATCGCGGCGGCTTCGGCGGCGGAAGAGTGGCCGCGCAGTCCCGGCTCGGCCTCGCCGTGCAGGAGCGTCGCCTCGCACACGAAGACGTCGCTGCCGCGCGCGAGCGCGACGACGCGCGGGTCGGGCGCGGTGTCGGCCGAGTACGTCACGCTCGCGCCGTCGCGTTCCCAGCGCACGGCGAAGGCGGGGATGTAGTGAGCGGTGTGCGCAAAGCGCAGGGTCGCGCCCTCGACCGCGAGCGGCTGCGACGGATCGTACTCGCGCAGATCGAAGACGGAAAGAAAGTCGTCGCCGACCTCGCGCGGGAAGGCGGCGACCATCGCGCGCAGGATCGCGAGCCCGTCCGGCGGCAGGTGCACCGGCAGCTTCTTCGCGCGGCGGCGCTTTCCGTAGCGGATCGCGTATCGCAAAGGCACCAGATCGATGAAGTGGTCGGCGTGCATGTGGCTGATCACGACCGCGCCGAGCCGGTCGTAGTCGGCGTGGCGGCGGAGGTTCGCGAACGCACCCGTTCCGAGGTCGAGTACGACCGGCGTCTCGCCGTCGTCGACCAGGTACGAGCTGCAGGCGCGGTCGGCGCGCGGGATCGACGAGCTCGATCCGGCGACCGTGAGCCGGGCCGTCGCCGTCAGAGCGATCGGACTGCCTCGAGGACCGCCGCGTCGTGCCCCTCGACCGAGACACGCGGCCACACCTTGGCGATGGTCCCGTCGGCGCCCACGAGGAACGTGGAGCGCTGGATCCCGACGCTCTTCTTGCCGTACATGTTCTTTTCGACGATCACGCCGAACGCATCGCAGATCACCGATTCTGTATCGGCCAAAAGCGGAAAATTCAGACCGTACTTCTCGGCGAACTTCTTCTGCGCGGCGACGTCGTCGCGGCTGACGCCGACGATGTCGGCGCCGGCGGCGTTCAGGTCGCCCTTGGCGTCGCGAAAGGCCTGCGACTCGACCGTGCAGCCCGGCGTGTCCGCTTTCGGATAGAAATAGACGACCAGCTTGCGGCCTTTGAAATTGCGCAGCCGCACGTCGTTCCCGTCCTGGTCTTTCGCGCCGACGTCCGGCACGGTCGCTCCCGCTTCAAGCACGCCCACTGCTCCGCCGCCGGGGGCTGCGGTCCCTTCGCGCGCGAAAGGAACCCGGCTCATGTCGACATCGCCGGCGCCGACCGCGCACCCCTTGGCCGAACGCCTCATCCGGCGCGCTCGCGAGCACCCGCTGGACGGACCCGTCATCGAGGTCGGTACCGGCTCCGGGCGCAACACCGCCGCCCTCGTCGAGGCGGGGATCCCGAACCTCACCGTCCCCGACAGCACGCCGTACACGCAGCTTCCCGGCGGGCGCGACACGTTCGGTGCGGCGCTCTCGACCCACGCATACCTGCACGGAACCAGCGACAAGGTGCGGCTCGGGATCGCCGAGCTGCGCCGCGTGCTGCGGCCGAACGCGCCGATCTACATCACGCTGGGCTCGTTCAAGGACGCGCGCTATGGCCTCGGGATCCCGTTCGACGAGCGCAGCTTCGCGCCGGGCGACGGTGACGAGGTGGGGGTTCCGCACGCGTACTTCGACCGCGACGGCGTGATCGAGATGTTGTTCGGCTTCGAGATCGAGGAGATGGAAGAGGTCGAGGTCGACGAGATCGTCGGCCGCTGGGCGCACGCCGGCGACGAGATCGCCGGCCGCGTCCACTGGTTCGTCGTCGCGCACCGCAAGAGCGACGCGCCGCCGCGTCAGTAGTGCGGAACGGCCGGGTCGATGGACGAGGACCAGGCGTCGATCCCGCCGGTCAGGTTGACGGCGTTCTCGTAGCCGTTCGCCGCTAGGAATTCCGCGACGCGCTCGCTGCGCGCGCCGTGGTGGCACATGCACACGATCGGCTTCTCGCGCGGCAGCTCGGTCATCCGGATCGGAATCTCGCGCATCGGGATCCAGGTCGCCCACGGGATCGACGCGGTCGCCAATTCGTCGGGCTCGCGCACGTCGAGCAGGACGAGCTCTTCGTTCGCGTCGCGGCGGCGCCTGAGCTCGGCGACCGAGATCGCGCCGATCACGGGCGCTCGGCGTGCTTCGTCGCGATGAGATCTTGCATCGGGGACGATGCGTTTGCGTAGAGACGTTTCGGCATGCGACCCGCGAGGAATGCATCGCGGCCGGCTTCGACGGCAGCTTTCATCGCGCGCGCCATCCGCGCCGGATCCGCTGCCACGGCGATCCCGGTGTTCATCAGCAGCGCGTCGACGCCGAGCTCCATCGCGATCGTCGCGTCGGAGGCGGTGCCGACGCCGGCGTCGACGATCACCGGCACGTTCGCGCGCTCCTTGATGATGCGGATCGAATACGGGTTGCAGACACCGAGACCGCTCCCGATCGGCGCGGCGAGCGGCATCACCGCGGCACAGCCGGCTTCTTCGAGGCGCTTGCACGCGACCGGGTCGTCGATGATGTACGGCAGCACGGTGAATCCGTCGCGGACGAGCTCTTCGGCCGCGGCGATCGTCCCTTGCGTGTCGGGGTAGAGCGTGTCGGGATCGCCGATCACTTCGACCTTGATGAGGTCGGTCCCGAGCGCCTCGCGCGCGAGCTTCGCCGTGAGCACGGCGTCCTTTGCGGTGAAACAACCCGCGGTGTTCGGAAGCAGCGTCATCTTGCTGCGGTCGATGTAGTCGACCAGCGTCTTCCCGCTCTTGTCGTCGAGGTGCATGCGGCGGATCGCGACCGTCACCACTTCGGCGCCGCTCGCGAGGTGCGCCGCCTGCATCACCTCGAGCGACGGGTATTTTCCCGTGCCCACGAACAAGCGCGAGCGAAACTCGTACTTGCCGATCCGCAGCGTGTCGGTGCTCGTGCCGGTTTGCATCATCAGCCTCCCGCGACCGCGACGATGATCTCCAGCCGGTCGCCTTCGCGCAACGCGACGCTCGCGTGCTGCGCGCGCGGCACCACGTCGTCGTTCAGCGCGACGGCGGTTCCGTCGCGGCGGACGCCGAGCGTTTCGAGGAGCGCGTCGAGCGTCGCGCCGTCGGCGAGCTCGCGCGCCTCTCCGTTGATCGAGATCGTCACGACGCGTCGTTCGCGGCGGCGGTCGCGGGCTCCGTCACGCCGCGTCCGGGCGCGAACGGCGCGAGCGCGCCGGCGCTTCCTTCGGCGACCAGCTCCGCGATCAGCCGCGCGGTGAGCGGGGCGAGCAAGATCCCGTTGCGGTAGTGGCCGCTCGCGACGACGTAGCCGTCGAGCGCGGTCGCGCCGAGGTACGGGCGACCGTCGTGCGATCCCGGCCGCAGCCCCGCCCACGTCTCGACGACCGCGAACGATGCGAGCGCGGGCGCGACGGCGAGCGCGGCGTCGAGCAGATCGTGCAGCCCTGCCGCGGTGACACGCGCGTCGAATCCGCGCTCTTCGACCGTCGCACCGACCAGCAGCCTGCCGTCACCGCGCGGCACGAAGTAGCGATGACCGAGCCACACGAGCGCGCGCACGGCCTGCTGCGGCACCGCGAGTGCGAGCATCTCGCCCGCAACGGGCCGCACGCGCAAGCGCGCATTTTCCGGAACGCCCGGCAACTCGCCGGCCCACGCGCCGGCGGCGTTGATCACCGTCCCCGCCGCCGTGAAGCCGTGCTCGGTGCGCAAGCCGCGCACGCGGCGCGCGTCGCACTCGAGCGCGATCCCGTCCGTGCGCTCGAACCGCACGCCAAGCGACTCGCACGCGGCAAACAGCGCGCGACCGAGACGACGATTGTCGACCTGCGCTTCGTTCGCGACGAACAGCGCTCCGGCAAGATCCTTCGCCAGCATCGCCTCGCGCGCCAGCACGTCACCGCGCGAGAGCATCGCAACGTCGCCGCCGTTGTGGCGAAACGTCTGCGCGTGCAGCGCCAACTCTGCAAGCCGCGCTTCGTCGAGCGCGACGTGCAGCGTCCCCTCGCGGCGAAACCTCGCATCGACGCCGGTCCGTTCGCGCAACTCGTCGACGAACGCCGGATACGCTTCAAGCGACGCACGACACAGCGCGAGCATCGCCGGATCCGGCATCTCCTCGCTGAACGGCGCGAGCATCCCCGCGCCCGCCCACGACGCCGCGCGCGCCGGCTCCGCGCGATCGTACACGGTGACCTCGACGCCGCGTTTCGCCAGCTCGTACGCGACGCCGAGCCCGATCAACCCAGCGCCGACGACGAGAACGTCAGCCATCGTTTACGTCATCCGAACGGCTCGTCGGATCACATCCCTGTGTAGACGGGGCCTTCGCCGCCTTGCGGTGGGACCCAGGTGATGATCTGGTAGGGGTCCATGATGTCGCAGGTCTTGCAGTGGACGCAGTTCGAGAAGTTGATCTGCAGGCGGCCCTCGGCCGGCGCGTTGCCCTTTTTGGTGAAGTGCGGCTCGTAGACGGCAGCCGGGCAAAAATACTTGCACGGGTTGCCGTATTCGACGGTGCACTTCTCGGCGCAGATGTTGGTGTCGGAGACGTGCAGGTGCGGCGGCTGGTCTTCGTCGTGCATCGTGCCGCTCTTGAAGACGTCGGTCACCTTGTCGAAGGTCAGCTTGCCGTCGGGGACGACGCGGCGCGTCACCTGCGTCGGCGTCAGCTCGCTGAGCTTCTTCATCCGCTCGTGGCCGTACTCGCCGGCGAGCTTGTCCTTGATGCCGAAGCCGCGGCCGCCGCTCATCATGCTGAGCTGCGCGTTGACCAGCCCGCCCCAGATCCCGCTCGAGAACCCTTGGTGGAAGTTGCGTGCCGCGTGCAGCTCCTTGTGCGCCCATGAGTCCTTGAACTTCGTCTCGAACGCGCTGAGCTTCGCGGACGAGGTGTCGTCGGCTTGCAGCGCCTCGAAGATCGCTTCGGCCGCCATCATCCCCGATTTCATCGCGAGATGAATGCCCTTCAGGCGCAAGCCGTTCAGGAATCCGGCGGAGTCGCCGACGATGCAGAGCCCGTCGGCGTAGAAACGCGGCATCGCGTGCAAACCGCCTTCGGGGATCGCTTTCGCGCCGTAGCGGATCATCTCGCCGCCTTCGAGCAGCGCGCGAATCGCCGGGTGTAATTTGAAGCGCTGGAAGTTGTCGTGCGGATCGGTCGTCGGGTCGGCGTAGTCGAGCCCGGTGACGAGCCCGATGTCGATGATGTCGCCGGTCATCCCGTAGATCCAGCCGCCGCCGAACGTATTCCAGAGCGGCGCCCCGAGCGTGTGTATCACGCTGCCGGCTTTCAAACGGTTCGGTACGCGCCAGAGCTCTTTCACGCCGACCGCGTAGACTTGCGGATCGCGGTCTTTGTCGAGCCCGAGGCGCGCGATCGCGGTCTTGCTCAGCGTTCCGCGCGGGCCTTCGCCGAGCACGACGACCTTCGCGGTCAAGTCGGGGCCGGGTTCGTAGTTCGACTTGTGCGAACCGTCGTGCGCGACGCCTTTGTCGCCGATCCGCACGCCGACGACGCGCTCGCCGTCCCACAACAGCTCTTGTCCGGGGAACGCCGGAAAAACGTCGATGCCGAGCTCTTCCGCTTTCGCCGCGAGCCACTTCGTCAGGTTCGAGAGCGAGGCGACGTATTTGCCGTGGTTGTTGAGCACCGGCGGGGTGAACGGCGCGGCGATCTTGCCGCCGTTGGTGAGGAACCACAGCGCGTCGCTGGTGACCGGCGTGTCGAGCCCGCCGGTGATGTCTTCGTCCGGGAAGAGCTCCTTGAGCGCCATCGGGTCGACGACGGCGCCGGAGAACCCGTGGTTCCCGATCTCGCCCCCTTTTTCGATCACCATGACGGCCAGCTCGGCGCCGGCGGCCTTGGCGAGCTGCTGCAGCCGGATCGCGCCGGCGAGCGAGGCCGGACCGGCCCCGACGAAGAGGACGTCGACTTCGAGGGAATCGCGCTGTGGCATGACCCGCCGGGATTCGCGGACCCCGCGAACGGCTCCCGGGACGGATCGAGCAGCCCGGATACCTTGACGGGCAAGGCGGCCCTCAAGTAGGCTTAGGAGGGGGAGTGAGCGTCGCGTCGCGGCATAGCCGCTCCCCCATCGAAGGGAGCGCACAATGGCCGAATACAAACAGCCCCGGATCTCACATGCGCCCGAAACCGGCAAGCTGGAGATCGCAACGCCGATCACTCCCGAGAAGGCGGCCGCGATCAAGAAGTGCTTGGACCGCGGCGAGCTGCGGATGACGTTCAACTCGGTCGACTTGAAGGCCGGAAAGCTCGGCGAGGCCTGGGAATACGACTGATCGCGCGTGCGGTTCTTCGACCGATCGGCTGATCGGGCGCAAGTTGGCCTCGCGCACGGACCCGGTATCGTCGACCTGGCGCGATCGCACGGCGATCTGATCGACTACATCGAGTTTCCGTTCGAACAGTTGCGCCATTCGCCGTCGCTTGCGGCAGCGCAAGACGTCGCGCCCGTCGTTCTCCACTGCGCGAGCATGTCGGTTGCCGGCTTTCTGCCGCCGTCGGAAGAGACCGTCGCGGCGATCGCCGCGGAGGCCGGCCGCACGCAAACGCCGTGGATCGGTGAGCACTTGGCCTTCGTCTCCGCGGACGGGCTCGTCGAAGCCGGCGAGCGCGACGCACCGGCGACGACCCTGACGTTCACGCTGTGTCCGCAGCTCAGCGACGAGACTGTCGAACGCGTGGCGCAGAACCTCTCCTGGCTCGCGCCACGGTTTCCCGTCCCGATCATCCTCGAGAACTCGCCGCAGTACTACGCGATCCCGGGGAGCACCATGACGCTGACCGAGTTCGTCGGCAACGTCTCGTCGAGATGCGACGTCGACCTGCTGCTCGACCTCACGCACCTCACGATCACCGGGATCAACACCGGCGCCGACCCGTTTGCCGAACTCGAGAAGCTGCCGTTAGAGCGCGTAGTCGAGATACACGTTTCCGGTTTGAGCGCGCAGTCCGGGATCGCCTGGGACGACCACGCGACGCCGGCGCCCGACATCGTTTTTGCGCTGCTCGAACGCGCGCTCAGGCGAAGCCGTCCGCGGGCGGTCACGATCGAGTACAATTGGTCGCAGATCCCGGATTCCGTCCTGCTTGCGCATCTCCGCAAAACCCGCGGCATCCTCGGGGTGGTATGAGCGCGCGGCGCGTGCAAGCGGTCATTGCCGCCGGCGTCGCGTGTCCGAGTCTTCTCGACGCGTGGTCGAGCAGCCCGGAGGCGCTGCGAGCGCACGGCGTCGAGCCGGGGACGGTAGACCTCGCGGCGATCAAGAAATTCGCCGGCTTCACGGCGAAGGTCAGGCACAACGGCGTGCGGACGCTGCTTCCGATGAGCTTTCGGCTCATGAGCGAGGCGGGATTCGAGATCGATCTGTTCGCGTCGTACGCCTCGACCGCGACCGTTCACCATGAAGGCTATGCCGGAAGTGCCGAGGAGCGCGCGTCGCGCTTCATCGACTTCGCGCAGGGATGGCTCGACATGCGCTCTCGAGAGCACGTCATGTTCTGGGACCTCCTCCGGCACGAGCACGCGCTCAACCGGCTCGATCGCTCGGGTACCGATCCAGCTGCACCCGCCGAGGTGAGCCGGCCGCGCTTGAGCGGCGATGTCTTGCTGTTCGAGATGCAATCGGATCCCGCGTTCGTCGCGGCCGCGCTCGCGCAGCGAAGCGGCCGCTGGAGAGATGCAGAAGCGAGTACGCGCTACTACGCGTATCAGCGCCCCGCCGAGAGCGCGCGGATCCGCATCGCCGAGCTCGACGCATTCGGTTACTACGCGCTCACGTTCATCGACGGCGGGCGCTCCGTGCCGGAGCTCAGCGTCTTGCTCGGCGCCGGGGAACCTCCAGCGGCAGGGTTCCTGCGCGCTCTCGATCAGCTCGCCGAAGGCGGCCTGATCAGGCTTCCGGAGCACGCTCGGTGAACGTTCTGCTGGTCGACAATCTGGTGATGCCGGAAGACGGCTCGCTGGCGATGCTCGATGTCCACCCGCATCTCGGTCTGCTCGCGCTCGCGGCCGCGATCGAGCCGGACGGGCATCGCGTGCGCATCTACGATCCGAAGCGGGCGCTGCAAGCAGGTACCCTGCCCTACGACGAAGCGTTGTACGAGCACATCACGAACGAGCTGTTGCGCTCGAATCCCGACGTCGTCGGGTTCACCACGCTGGGCTGCAGTTTCATCGTGGCGCTCAACGTCGCAGCGATGCTGAAGCGGCGCCGGCCCGAGCTTCCGATCGTGCTCGGCGGGCCGCATGCGACGATGCTGCATCGCGAGATCTTAGAACAGTTTCCGCAGTTCGACGTGGTCGTGCGCTACGAGGCCGATGAGACGTTCCCGGCCGTCCTGGCGAATCTCGAGCGGCGGCGCTTCGAGGCAATCCCGGGACTTAGCTGGCGCTCCGGGCCCCTCACGGATGACCTGCGGTACACCGAGGGAAAGCCGAAAGTCCGCGATCTCGACAGCTTACCGATCTCCTCGTACGAGTACTACCCCGTCACGGAGCTCGATCTCGACCTGCTGCGCATCGAGGCTGGGCGCGGATGCCCGTTCATGTGCACATTCTGTTCGACCGCGAGCTTCTTCCAGCGTAGTTTCCGTCTCAAATCGGCGAACCGGCTCGTAAAGGAGCTCGACCTCCTGCACGAGCGCTACGGATGCTCCGACTTCAAGCTCGACCACGACATGTTCACCGTCAACCGCAAGAAGGTGGTCGAGTTCTGCGAGGCCGTCCGCGGACGCGGCTACCGGTGGCGCGCGTCGGCGCGGATCGACCGCGTCGATCCGGAACTGCTCGGAATCATGGCCGCGGCGGGCTGCGTCGACCTGTATTTCGGAATCGAGACGGGCTCGGCGCGGATGCAGCAGATATGCGAGAAGCGCCTCGACGTCGAACGCGTGCTGCCGATCCTCGAGGCGGCGCGTGCCGCCGGGATCGACACGACGGCATCCTTCATCTGCGGATATCCGGAAGAGACGGCGCAAGATCAGGCCGAGACGCTTGATCTGCTCGGCCGGTGCATCGGCGTGAGCGGTCTCGTCCAGCTCCACATGCTCGCCCCCGAACCGGGGACGCCGATGTTCGACCGGCTCGGGGCTGAGATTCGCTACGACGGGTACGGCGGGCGCTACAACGCGAACGTCGTCTGCGCGAACGACGAACGGCTGATCCGCGAGCACCCCGAGATCTTCCAGACGTATTACTACTACCCGACCGAGTTCGATCGCGGGCGGCACATCTTTGCGGTCGAGACGGTCGACCTGCTTCGCCGGGCCGGTCCGATCGTCGTACCCTACATGCTGCGCGCGTTCGGAGGGAGGCTGAGCTCGTTCGTGGACGCGCTGTGGGCGTTCGGTGAACGCCGCGGCGAGACGCCCCGTCCGTCCGCGCAGACGCTGGAAGCGTTCTTCGAGGAACGGTTCGGCAGGACGCATCATCTGACGTCGCTGTTCCGCTACGCGCTGCGCGCGAACGCGGTTTCGGCGGGCGACGACGACGTGGCTTGCGCGCCGTCGTTCGACGCTCGCACGCCGTACCGCGTCGCGCGCAGCGTTCACGTGCTTCGCGATCTGCGCGACTGCGCCGGCGCGCTGACCCGGATCCGGGACGACCGCGCGCGGTCCACGCTGATTGAGGACGGTGAGTTCGGAGAGCCGGGTGTCTACCTTTTGCGCGCCGCCGGAAGCGCTTCGGCGTGCGGCCCGATCGACGACGGGATCGACGCGATCCTGAGCCTGTTCGAGCGACCGCGGTCATGCGCGGACGCCGCGGCGATCATCGAGAACGCGACGGCACTACCGTCCTTCGACGCCTCGTTCTTCGAGGAGCTGATCGAAAACCGAATTCTCGTCGCTTCTAGCGCCGAGCCATGAACGCCGCGGAGCAATCGCGCGAGCGGACTCCGCTCGACGAGCCGGTAGCGCGCAAGCTGACGACGGAAGACTTGGTCGAGGCGTTTCACCTCGCCCATGCCGTTTGGACGCTGCACGATGCCGGCATCTTCGCCTCGCTCGACCAACCGCGCACCGCAGATGACGCCGCCGCGCTGCACAAGCTCGACGCGAAGATGCTTCGCGGTGTGCTGGCGTACGTCGCCGAGCGCACCGATCTGCTCGAGCATTCCGACGGGACGTTCGCCGCGACCGCGAGCTACTCGCGCGGCTCGCGCTTCCTCCTTGACCTGTATGCCGGCGCCTACGGTCCGGCAGCGCTTCGCCTCGGCCGGATCTTGGCGGAGCCGTCGTTCGGCGCCGCGTGCGTCGATCGCGAGATGCACGCACGAACGTTTTGCCAGAAAGGCCCGGTCCCGCCGTCGTGGCTGGGGTCGGTGATCGAGCAGCTCGAGTGGAATCAGGTGCTCGACGTCGGCTGCGGCACCGCCGCGCTGCTGGTCGAGCTCGCCGGAAGGAACGCGGAGTTCTCGGGCTGGGGTCTCGACGCCAACCGCGCAATGTGCAGGGCGGCGCGTGCGCGGGTGCGCGACGCGGCCGCCGGCGGGCGAGTGACGATCGTCGAGGGCGATGCTCGGGAACTCGAACGGCTCTCGCCGCGGATTCTTGAGTCCATACGGACCGTCACCGCGCGCCACGTCGCGAACGAAATGTTCGGCGCGGACGGGTCGGGCGCCGTCGAGTGGCTTACCGGGATGCGGCGAGCGCTGCCGGGCCGGCCACTGCTGATCGAGGACTACTACGGCGTGCTCGGCACGGAAAACGCGCAGCGTCACCTGCCGACGATGCTGCACGACTATGTTCAGCACATCTCGGGGCAGGGCGTCCCGCCGTCGACGCTTGCCGAGTGGGAGCAGGTTTACGACGCCGCGGGATGCCGGCTGATCCACGTCAGCGAGGAACAGAGCTCGACGAGATTCATTCACATCGTGGTCCTGACGGAGATGCGGGACTGAACGTTGCCGGCGTACCAGTCGCGGCCGACGAGCGGGAGCTCCGTGCCGCGCCGCTGGACATCCTCGCCTCCGCGCGCGAAGAGCACGGCAACCTCTTCGCGATCCGCAGCGACGGTCCGATCTTCTCGCGCGCCCGGGGTTGCGAGCACGTCCTGTGCGCGCTGGGAGGCGAGCTTCAGCGCGAGGTCCTAACCGACGTCGAGACGTTCGCGATGCCCGTCTCGGCGGCGCGCCGGCTGCGGCTCGGCGAGCGGCTCGTGAACCTCAATCGCAGCCTGCACAGCATGACGCCCCCGCAGCACGGCGCGCACAAGAATCTGATCGCTGGGCTGCTTCGCCGGTACGCGGTCGAGCGCGAGGATCGTCCGATGCAGGCGGCGCTCGCGTCGGTGGCAGGCGACTGGCACGCGGGCACGACGTTCGGGCTCCTCGAGCGCTCGCGCGAGCTGGCGCTGCGCATGGCGATCGCCACGCTGTTCGGCGGCGACGACGAAGGAGCGCATCTTGCCCGGTTGCTGCAAACATATTTCTTCTTGCGGCGCGAAGTAACGTCACCACTAGTGGTACACGACGAAACTGCACGCTCCGCGCTCCGCCGCGCCGGACGTGCCGCGGACGCTGCGCTGCGCTCGTTCATTCGGCGCATCCGTCTGTACGGCACGACTCAGACCGGACTCTTCGCAAGCATCGTGACCGCTGGGTCGGAGGACGGCTACGCGTTCAGCGAGGACGAAATCGCAGGGCACCTGAACATCTTGTTCGTCTCGACCACCGAACCGATCGCGATCACGCTGACGTGGACACTGCTCG
>DASZGA010000290.1:0-15838 GCA_035939295.1 Candidatus Elarobacter sp.
TTCCCTTTGCCGACGAAATGCTTCGAGAACAGCACGCCGCGCTCGGCGACGACGATCTCCTCCAGCAAACGCTTGCGCTCTTCGAGCGGGCGTTCGCGCAGATCGCGGCCGTCGGCGTAGATCAGATCGAACACGACGAACGTCACCGGCGAGGGCTTGCGGCGCTTCACCCCGCGCAGCTCAGGTTTGTCGCGCGACTGCAGCGCCTGAAAGCTCGGGCGGCCTTCTTCGTCGAGGACGCACAGCTCGCCGTCGACGACGACCGGGATCGAGCGAAACGCGGTCGGGAGATCTTTCATTTCCGGAAACTGGTGCAGCAGGTCCTTGCCGTTGCGCGAGGTCAGCGTCACCGCGTCTTTCTCGATGACCGCGATCGCGCGGTACCCGTCCCACTTCAGCTCGAAGAACCAGCGGTCGTCGTCGAACGGCTCGTCGACCAGCGTGGTGAGCATCGGCTTCACGTCGCGCGGGATCGGGTCGGCTTTCACCCGCGCGCGCGCCGCGCGCTTCACCGCGGTCCCGTCGGGCGAGGCGGCGCGGTTGCTCTTCCAGATCGGCGCGTCCTTGCGCGAGCGCTGAAGCTCGGCCAGCGTTCGCCCCGTCTTCACGGACTTCGCGTTCTCTTCGATCTTCCAGTTCGGGTCGTCGTAGTCGTCGTGGTCCTTGAAGAGCAGCCACGGCTTGCCGTGCTCGCCTTCGCGCGGCTTCATCCGCACCAGCGTGAACAGCCCTTTGAGCTTGTGACCGGCCAGGACGATCTTCAATTTGCCCTTTTTGATCTGCTCGGTGGGATCGTCGCCTTCGTAGAGCGTGTAGAACCCCTCGTCCCACACGATCACCTCGCCCGCGCCGTAGTTCCCTTCGGGGATCACGCCCTCGAAGGTGCGGTAGTCCATCGGGTGATCTTCGGTCTGCATCGCGAGCCGCTTCTCGCCGGCGACCAGCGTCGGCCCTTTGGTGACCGCCCACGACGGCATCACGCCGTCGGCCTCCAGCCGGAAATCCCAGTGCAGGCGCGTCGCGCGGTGCTCCTGCACGACGAAGCGGAGCTTCTTGGTAGAAGCCCGCTTCAGTTTCTTTCCGCTGGGTTCCGGCGTCGCCGAGAAGTCGCGCTTTCGCGCGTACTCGGCGAGCGGATCGGTCGTTTTCTTCAGAGCTGTTTCGGGCTACGCGTCACCGTCGCGGACGTCGCGCTTCGCGCGGTCGTAATCGGCCTTGACGTTATGCCCCGCCTCCTTGAGGTTCGAAGCGATCTTTTCGCCGAGCGGCATGCTGTCGCCCTCGACGGCGCGCTTCACCTTCTCGCCGCCGGCTGCGACGCGGTGCTTTGCCTCGTCGAGCGTGTCTTTGGTATCTTCCTTCAGCGTTTCGATCTTGTCGTCGCGGCGGTCCATTTAGTGCGTCCCTCCTCCATTGGAGTTGGTGGTGGTCGACGAACCGGAGTTCCCCGAGTTCGTGCCGCTCTGCGTCGTCGTGGTCGTAGAGCCGTTGTTGCGCGTGGTCGTCGTGGAGTTCCACGGCTGCCAGACGAAGAGCGCGATCAGCGCGACGACCACGATGACGGCAACCAAGCTGAACGTCGCGAGGGAGCCCCCGTTCTCGCGGTCGACCGAGATGTTGCGTTCTTCCATCGTTCTTTCTGCCTCCGGTGAGTTCGGCTTCGACTCTACCCACGAAGCGAAAGGACGTACCGGCGCGCTCGGCCGGCGGACCCGGATCACAACGCGCCGGGACGCGAAACCACGTTCCAGTACCAGCATCCCCACGCACCGGCCGCGACGCTCCACGCGATCAACACCTGCGCGACGCGCCACCACACCCCCAATCCGGACCGGGCCGCAAGTCCCATGAGCACAAACAGAAACGGCTCGAAGTCGAGCGCGTGCCGCATCCCGAACTGCGAGCCGCCGTTGGCGTAGTACAGGAGCGAGGGAGCGGCCACCAGCAAGGTCGCGATCCACAGCGCGATCACCAGCCGCCGCGGCTCGCGCGCCAGCAGCGCCAGCAGCAGCGCCGGGCTGGTGAACCACAGCGCCGTTCCGAACGCGAGCGGAACGAGGTACGGCGACTTCGCGTGCCACTCCGGCGGAACGACGAAGAACGAGTACAGCTCCATCGGAACGTTCGCGAGCCCGAACGGCGAGCCGTCCGGCGCGCCCATGAACGGATCCTGGTGAAAGAAGATCGTGTGGCCGCTGTCCCACGGTACGTGCCAGCGCGCTTCGTTGTACCCGACCCACAGCACGAAGAACGGGACGAGCGCGGCGAGGAACGCGAGCGCGCTGCGCGGACGGCGCTCGCGTTCGAGAAAACCGTCCCACGTCCACCACAGCATCACCGGAAGCGCCATCACCAGCGTGAAGCGCGAGCCGAGCGCGAGCGCCATCCACAGCGCGACCAGCCAGCCGCGCCGCTTTCCGGCCAGCTCGCACAGCGCGAGCAGCACGAACGCGACTGCCGCCGTCTGCGCGACGAACCACACGTCGCCGAGCATCGAGCACCACAGCAGATCGGTGCCGAGCAGCAGAAAGACGACGAGCCAGAGCGAGCGCGCGGTGTTCAGCCCGATGCGTTGCAGCAGCGCGTACGCCGCGCCGACGGCGACGCCGCACAGCAAGCACGCGAGCAGCGTTTGGTTCGCGGCCGTCCCGACCAGCGCGACCAGCGGGAGGATCAAGATCGCCGGGACGGGATCGTTGACGACGTAACGGTGTCCCTCGAAGAGCACCGCGTCGATCGACGGGCCCGGCCACAGCGAGTCGATCCACAAGTGGTGGTCGTACCAAATCGAGTACGCGAGCAGAACGTAGTTGTCGTACGGCGTGTGCCGACCGTGCGCGACGAGCAGCGCGACGATCGCGCCGAGCAATCCCGCCAAGACGGCGTTCACGGCGCGAGAATCTCGTAGACTTGCGGCGAGCCGCCGCTGAGCTCACGGGTACGATAGCCTTGAAGCGACGGCTTTCCTTCGGAGACGATCGTGACTTGGCGATCGCGGATCCAGCGCGCGTACTCGGCGAGGTGATCCTCCGGAAGCGCGCAGAGGACGATTCGCTTCCCCAGCGTGCGGTCGACGTACGCCGCGTAACCCAGCGGGGTAGCGAAGTCCCATGGCGCGACGACGACCGCGCCCTCGCGCGTCGACGAGGCGACGCGCGCACCGAGCTCCGCTCCCGCCGCGTCGGCGCGCTGCGCGAAAAGATCGCGCCCGCGCGCGATGTCGCTCACCACCGCCAGCGCGAGCAACGCGCACGCGACGCCGAGCGCCGGCTCGATCCGCAATCGCCCGAACGCGCGCACCGTTCGATCTGCCGCCACGGCGATCCCGAGCGCGGCAACCGCGTAGAGCGCGAGCACGTAGCGCTCGGGATCGGCTTCGGCCGGATACGACGCGCCGAACAGCGCCGGCACCAGCGCGGCGACGATCAACCCGGTGCCGGCGAGCGGCGCGCGCGCGACGATGAACGCGAGCCCGACCAGCGCCGCGACCAGCAATCCTTGCGGCAAATCCGCCGACACCTCGCCGCCGAACCGTTCGAGCGCAGCGCCTACCGCCTTCGGCGTGACGATGCGGAGCAGCGCGCCGCTCGTTCCCCACTCCGCGCCGGTGACGAGCTCACGGAATCCCTCGAGCGTCGCCGGATGATGATCGTCGAAGAACGGGCGGCCCGGCGGAATCCCGAGCGCGAGCGTCGGATCGGCGCGGTGCGCGGTCAGATAGGCGCTGCGCAGCGGCAAGAACGCATACGCTGCGACGACGATCAGCGCGGCGATTGCGAGCGCGCGCACGGTGAGCCGCAGCGGCGGGCGCCGCGCGAACGCAGCAATGATGCCGCCGAGCAGAATCAGCACTGTCGTATTGTCGATCGCGAGCGCAACGCCGCCGAGAATCACCGCGGCGGCGAGCGCGCGCGGGTCGCCACGCAAGGCCCAGCGCACCGTGAGCGCGACCGCGGTGAACGCAACCGCGAAGCCGAGCGGGTGAACGTCGGCATACGTGCCGCGCAGCCACACCGGGTGCGCGAACGCGAACGCCCAGCCGGACAGGATCGCGAGCGGCGGCAGCACGTCGAAGAGCAGCGCGAGCGCGCACACCGTCGCGGCGCCGCTCGCGATTGCGACCGCCGAGAGCGCGTTCAGCCGCGCGGCGACCGACGCGAACGGGATCGCGTGCGTCCACAGCCAGCCGACGAGAACGTATCCCGGATAGCCGGTCGGGTACGGGATCCCCGCGATCCACGCAACGGTCTGCAGGTCGGCCGTGTCCCAAAAACCGACCGACGTCCGCACCGAGGCGAGCAGCACGACCAGCGGAACGGCGAACGCGCACGCGACGGCGAGCGCATCCTGAAGGCGGAGAGACAAGCGCGTGCAACTACGCCCGATGGATCAGACCGGCCTCTCGCGCAAGCGCGTCGTCGTCGCCGAGCCCTTCGCGGAACACGGGCTCGCGGTGCTGCGCGCCGCCGGGATCGACGTCGATTCGCAGGTCGGTCGCAGCCGCGCCGAGCTCGTCGCCGCGCTCGCCGAAGCCGACGGCCTCATCGTGCGCTCGGAAACCCACGTCGACCGCGAGCTCCTGGCCGCCGGCCCGCGGCTCTCGGTCGTCGCGCGCGCCGGGGTCGGCGTCGACGCGATCGACGTCGACGCCGCGACCGATGCGGGGATCCTCGTCCTCAACACGCCGGGCGCGAACACGCTCGCCGCGACCGAGCAGACCTTCGCGCTGATGCTCGCGCTCGCGCGCCGCACCCCGCTCGCCGCGCAGCAGCTCCGCGAAGGGATCTGGGACCGCAAGAACCTGATCGGCACCGAGCTGTACGGGAAGACGCTGGGGATCGTCGGGCTCGGGCGGATCGGCGGCAACGTCGCGACGCGCGCGAAGGCGTTCGGGATGACGCTGCTCGCGCACGATCCGTACGTCGGCGCCGCGCGCGCCGACGCGCTCGGCGCAACGCTCGTCGATCTCGACGTGCTGCTCCGCGAGAGCGATGTCGTCACGCTGCACGTCCCGCTGACCGCGCAGACGACGGGGATGTTCGACGCCGCGAAGCTGCGCCTGATGCAGCCGCACGCGTATCTGATCAACTGCGCGCGCGGCGGCGTGATCGTCGAACGCGATCTGCTCGACGGGCTCGACGCGAACGTGCTGGCCGGTGCGGCGATCGACGTCGTCGCCGAAGAGCCGCCGCCGCGCGAAGGAACCGGCGCCGCGCTGCACCGCCATCCGAAGGTCGTCGCGACCCCGCACCTCGGCGGCTCGACGCACGAAGCGCTGGCGCGGATCGCGACCGAATTGGCGCAGGACGTCGCGCGCGTGCTGCTCGGCGCGCCGGCGAACGCCGCCGTCAACGCGCCGGTTCCGAGCGGTCCGGAAGCGGAGCGCGTCCTTCCGTTCCTGGAAGTCGCGTACCGGCTCGGCCGGTTCTACCCGCAGTACGCGCGGCCGCAACGAATCCCGTCGTTCGCGCTCGTTCTCGGCGGCGCGCTCGCCGGCGTTGCGCCGGAGCCGCTGGTGCGCGCGTTCCTCAGCGGTTTGCTGCAGGCGACCACCGAGCGCCGCGTCTCAGTCGTCAACGCCGAGACGGTCGCGCGCGAATTGGGGATCGCCGTCGAAGCGCGCGGCGACGCGACCGCGTCGTCGTACGCTTCGTCGCTGCGGCTGATCGCCGACGGAACGTCGATCACCGCGACCTCGCTGCAAGGCTCGCCGCGGATCGTCGAGCTCGACGGCTACGAGATCGACACGACGCCGGCCGGCGCGATGCTGATCACGCAGCACGCCGACGTCCCCGGGATGATCGGGCGCGTCGGAACGATCCTCGGCGACGCGCAGGTGAACATCTCGACGATGCAGGTCTCGCGCAACACGGTCGGCGGCGCCGCGATCATGGTGCTCTCGACCGACCGTCCCGCCGGCGAGAGCACGCTGGCCGCGCTGCGCGCCGTGCCGGGGATCGCGTCGGTTCGTTCGCTCGCCGTGTAGGGACTGCCGGCTCAGCAGCAAAAGCGAACGCTCTCCCGGGTCGGTTTGAAGACGGAGGGTGTTCACCGTGTCTCGTCGCTTTCTCGCGCTCGCCGCGCTCATCGCGGTCCCCGCCGCCGCAGCGGCCGTTGCGCTCTCGGGCTCGCCGCGCGCCGTCGCGCAATCCGCGCCGCAACCGGTATCCCGGGCGCTGAGCGCGCCGGCTCCGGCGTTCGCCGCCGTGCCGCGCCACCCGACCGGCGCGCAGCCCACGATCCTCGGCGCGACGCAATCGAACAGCGCCGGCTGCCGGCCCGGCCCGGAGCGGATCACGCAGACGGCGAGCGGACGGACCGTTCAGCTCGACGTTCACCTCACGACGGTGCACGCGCAGATCAACAACCCGTCCGATCCCGCGAAGCCGGTCGACAACCTGGTCGTGCGCAGTTACGACAACTGCCTGACCTCGCCGATGATCGAGGCGCATCCCGGCGACTCGCTGCGGATCCTGCTGCACAACGACCTCTCGACCAACGACCCAACCTGCAACAACAACCCGAACGGGCTCTACCTGCAGCTTCCGCCCGGCGCCGGCTGCTTCAACACGACGAACCTGCACTTCCACGGACTCCACGTCTCGCCGAGCGGAAACAGCGACAACGTGCTGCTCAGCGTCGCGCCGCAGACGACGCAGCCGTACAAGGTCGACATCCCGTTCGACCATCCGGCCGGAACGTTCTGGTACCACGCGCACATGCACGGCTCGACCGCCGTTCACGTCGCGAGCGCGGTCGCCGGCCCGCTGATCATCCACGGAAGCCGTGCCTACCCGAGCCGCAACGCCGACATCGACACCGTGCTGCACGACGTGCACGGCGTCCCGTTCACCGACACCGCGTTCTTGTTCCAGCAGATCGCGTACGGCTGTTTCTGGAGCCTCAACCCGAGCCAGCCGTACGACGCGCTGCTGACGAAGGCCGGGCTCTACACCACGAATCAGGCGACGGGGAACAACAACGTCACGCCGGGTCCGGCCGCGAGCGCGCCGTGGACGTGCGACACCGCGCAAGTGTCCTCACCGCTGCCGTCCCCGTCGGGAAGCCCCGCGCTGACCGCCGGCGTCGTCGAAAACTTCAACAGCCAGCTGTTCTCGCCGACGATCTGGGACACGAACGGGCGCTTCACCAGCATCAACGGCGTCGTGCAGCCGACGCTGACGGTTCGGGCCGGCGAGATCCAGCGCTGGCGCTTCATCCATGCCGGGATCCACGACACGATCAACGTGCAGATCGTCGAGTCGTTACCGCAAGCGACCGCGTCGGGCGGCGCGCGGCCGCTGGTCTCGCTGCTGCGCGGCAAGTCGCGGTTGCAGCAAGCCCCGATCGTGCTGCAGTCATGCAACGCGAACGCGAAAACGCTCGTGCCGCAGTTCGGGTTCGCGCTCGACGGGCTGACGCGCACGAACGTGCACACGATCGATCCGCCCGGCGTGACACCGCTCCCGATCCCGCTTCGCGCGCTACGCAGCACGAAGCCGACGGCGCTGGCGCTGCCGCCGCCGGTGCCGCAGTACGAGTCGAACTATCTGCAGCCCGGTTACCGCAGCGACATCCTGGTCGTCTTCCCGCATCCGGGGACGTACTGTCTGCTCGATCAGAGCGCGCCGCCGGCCGAGCGCGTCAACAACGGCGGCGGCGGCGGAAACGGGCCGTCGGTGCCGCAGCTGCTGGCGTACGTCACCGTCGTCGCCGGCCACACGGTGACGGGAAATCTTGCGGACTACGTCGGCAATGCGCTGTACGGCGCGAACCCGCAGCTTCCGCACGGCGTGCGCGAAGGGCTGCGCCACGGCGTCCTTCGGCCGTGGGCGCCGTTCACCGAGCTCGCGCCGCCGCCGGCCGGACCGCACCACACCTACGCGCACTTCCAGATCAACGACAGCAACGGCGCGTTCACCGTGAACGGCAACTCGTACGATCCCAACACCGTGCAAGGCGTGCTGATCCGCCAGGTCGAGACGACGGACGACTGGGACGTGAAGGTTCAACCGCAGCTCGTCTTCCCGCCGGCGCCGACGCCCGGTCCGAACGGTCCGACGGCGTCGCCGACGCCCTCGCTTGACACGGGCGAGCCGCACATCTTCCACATCCACGTCAACCCGTTCGAAGTGGTCGACATCTACCGCAACTACTACGACCAGCACACCGGCAAGCTGCTCAAGCACGTCTCGATCTACGACAAGAACGGGAAATGCAAGCCCGAGATCGTGATGTCCGATCCCGACCAGCTCGCGAACCAGTACTGCGGGATGTACCACGTCTTCCGCGACACGCTCTTCATCGAGAACAACTACGACGTGAAGCTGCGCACGTATTACTCGCGCTACACCGGCGAGTACGTGCTGCACTGCCACATCCTCGATCACGAAGACGCCGGGATGATGGCGAACGTCTTGATCGTCGAGAAGCTCGGCCGCGGGCCGAACATCGCGCCGCGGATGACCTCGATGCACCATCACTGAACCCGGCGAGCGGTCGAAGGTATAGCCTTCCTTCCGACGGAACCGCTCGCCGACTCCCATTCCGCTTCGGAGGTGTCTCAATGGGCGTATCAGTGCGTGTCTTCTCGCTGGCTGCCGTCGCGATCGCCGGCACCACGGCCGCCGGTTCGGCGGTCGCGCTGAAGGCGCCGGCGCCCGCGGTGGCGCTCGCAGCGGCGGCGACGCAGCCGTGTATCCCGAACCAGCCGACGCCGATGCCCGGCGTGCGGCCGGCCCGCATCCCGCTTCCGCGCCCGCCGGTGCAGGACACGACGAAGCCCGGCGGCGCGAGCTTCACGCTCTACGTGAAGCGGAACGCCGACAAGCAGCATTTCTGCTACACCACCAGCGCAACCGGCGACACCGATTACGTCGATGCGCCGACGATCGTCGTGGCGCGCGGCGGAACGTTCACGATGACGCTGGTCAACCAGATCCCGGCGCCGCCCTCGCCGGTGCCGACGCCGCCGCAGATGACCGGAAACGTCGACGGCTGCGCGTGGCTCCCGTACGAAGGCGAAGCGCTCCCCGAGCCCACGACGCCGCCGGCGCCGGGGTACTTCAACCACGGGCGCGCCGAGCATCCGGGGATGCCACCGTGGATGGCTTCGAACGACACCAACTTTCACACCCACGGCTGGCACGTCTCGCCGTACGTCGACAACGTCTTCAAGTCGATGGTCTACGCGCCGACGCCGAACACGTGCGTCTTCAAGTTCCAGGTGCGCGCCTCGCAGCCGCCCGGGACGTACTGGTACCACTCGCACATGCACGGCTTCTCGAGCACGCAGGTCGGCGGCGGCCTCGCCGGCGCGCTGATCGTCGTGCCGGACGTGCCGAACTATCCCGAGGTGCTGCTCGACATCAAGGACTCGCCGGTGAAGCAGACCGCGCCGGCGTCGACCGCGACGACGATGAGCATGGGGATGCAGGCGATGGGACAGACCACGCTCCTGCAGCACTACGCGCGCGTCTTGCCGCCTCAGAAAATTCCGCAGCCGGTCAGCTCGCCGGTCCCGTTCGATCCGTTCAACCCGCCGCCGTGGTACGCGCCGGCGAAGATCAGCGGACCGTACTGCCCGCCGCTTCCGACCGCACCCTCGCAAGTCGGCGCGCTGGCGGTGAACGGCGCGCTGATGCCGGTCGTCATCAACGGCGTCGCCACGCCGGCGACCGGCCCGAGCGTCTCGCAGCTGCAGACGCAGACGGTGCGCTATCGCGTTCTGAACGCGTCGTCCAACTCGTACGTCAACTTGGCGATGACGGTCGGCGGCGCGAGCGCGAACCTCAAGGTGATCGCGCGCGACGGCGTTCCGGTGAACTGGAACCCGGCGACCAGCTCGATCGACCCGACGAAGAAGACGTACGTCGAGGAGCCGAACGTCTTCGTCGCGCCCTCGCAGCGCGTCGACGTCGCGGTGACGATGGGCCGAGCGCCGGTGAAGCTGATCTCGCTCCCCGGCCTGCCCGCGGCGCCGCCGAAGGTCGAGTTCTGCATGGGTTACGACGGCTTCGCCATCCCCGAGCGCGAGATCCTGACGATCAACCCGACGCTCTTGGGTGCGAACCGGCTCGCGGCCGCGTCACCGAACGCGCCGCCGAAGCGGATCGCCGGCTTCACGATCGCCGGCGCGTTCGCGAAGCGCGCGCTCGGCGTCCCGCGCCGCGCGATCACGTTCACGCAGTATCCCGCGCCGAGCGGGCCGCCCGAGTGGTACGTAACGCAGACCGCGACGCTCACCCCCCGCAACGTCCCGGGACGTCCGGCGAACTTCACCGAGCGGCCGTTCTTCCTCGCGCCGTCGACACCGCACGATCCCGCGTTCCCGTACGTCGCGCAAGTGAAAGTCCATCAGAACAGCATCGAAGAGTGGGATCTGTTCAACGCGGCGCCGGAGATTCACGCCTTCCACATCCACCAGCTCACGTTCGTGGCGATCGAGAGCCCGTTCGAGGCGACCGACCCGTACCGGCAAGTCTTCCTCGACAGCATCCCGCTCCCCGCGGCAAAGCTCGCGCCGCCCGACAGCAGCGGGCGTCAGAAGCTGATCCCGAGCGTGACGAAGATCATCATCGACTTCCACCGCGTCGACACCGGCGTGTTCGTCTTCCACTGCCACATGCTGTTCCACGAAGACCACGGGATGATGGGGATCGTCGAGGTCCTCCCGCCGACGGCGAAGATCTGACCGCGCTCACTGCGCGGCGAACTCGACGCTGAACAGGTAGTCGGCCGCGATCGGCTCGCAGTTCTTGACCTCGGTCCGGAACTGCGAGCCGCGCGCCGCCGCGAGCGCCGCTTGATTCAGCAGCGCGCTGGGCGAGCTTTGAATCCGCGTGTTGACGACGTGGCTCTGCGCGTCGAGCGAGACGACGACGCCGACGGTCCCGGAGATCCCTTGCGTCTGCGCCATCGGCGGCATCTCGGGCTCGAGCGCGCGCAACGTCGTCGCGGGAACGTTGGGCCGCGCGCACGACAACGGCGAAGGCGTCGGACGCGGCGTCGGCGTCGGTGACGGTGCTGAAGCAGCGGCCGCGCTCGCGACCGGTCCGGCGGTCGCGTCGCCGTTCCGTGCGCCGTTCGGAACGCCGGTCGCGTGGGCGTTCGGATCCTCGTGCGCCGAGCCGCCGTGGTGCGCGTCTTGGTGCGGCGCGTTGATGCGCAACTGCTGCTGCCGTGGTTGCGGTGTTTGCAGATGTTCGCGCGGCGGCGGCGTCGGCTGTGCGGTCGGGCGCGGCGTCGGGGTCGGGCGCGGCGTGGGCGGCGGCGTCGGTATCGGGTCGCGATGCAAGACGTCCGGCGGCGGTTCGTCGGCGGCGAAGGTCGGCGAACGGTGCACGAACGGCAGCACGATCAGGTGCACCGCGATCGAGATCGCAAAACCGTAGGCGAGGAAATTACGGGCCTGTTCGCGCGCGCCGCTCATCGCACGTCTCTCCGTTACAGCGTGACGAAGCCGACGTCGTCGAGGCCGGCGATCTTCGCGGCGTCCAGGATGCGGATCACGGCGGCGTACGGCGCTTTCACGTCGGCGTCGAGCGCGACGTGCAGCTTGCCGCGCCGGTGCGCGACGTCTTGCAAGTCGGCGTAGACGCGTTGCTCGTCGGTCCGGCGGCCGTCGACGAAGATCGTCCCGCGTTCGCTCACGAGCACCGAGATCGTGCGCGCGGCGCTCGGTGGCTGAAACAAGTCGCCGCGGCTGTCGGGGAGCTGCCGCTCGAACCCGGGCGGCGCGACCAGGGCGGCCAGGATCATGAAGATGATCAAGAGCACCAGCAGCACGTCGGTGAACGGCGTGACGTTGATCTCCGCCATCACCGCGTCGTCCGCAGCCATCGTCGTCGTCATGCACCTCGGTCGCTCGAGCAGCTCGGAAGGTTCATCGCCGCCGCGGTGAAAAGCGCCGCACGTGCGCGTCTACCTCGCGCGGCACGGCGAGACGACGTGGAACCTCGCCGGCCGCTATCAGGGCCGGCTTGAGTCGGAGCTCTCGCCGCTCGGCGCGCGCCAAGCCGAAGCGCTCGCCGAAGCGATGAGCGAGGCCGGAATCGGCCGCGCCGTCAGCTCGCCGCTGCGGCGCTGCACCGAGACGGCGCGCCCGGCGGCGGAGCGCCGCGGCATCCCGCTCGAGACCGACGTGCGGCTGATCGAGATCGCGCACGGAACGTGGGAAGGACGGCTTCGCGACGAGCTCGCCGCGAACGATCCGGTTCGCTACCGCGCCTGGCGCAACGACCCCGCGCACGTGTCGTTCGAGAACGGTGAGACGCTGGCGCAGGTGCGCGAGCGCTGGCGCGACTTCGCGGCGTCGTTCTCACCGCAATCGCCGGCGCTCGTCGTCACGCACGACGCGGTCGTTCGCGTCGCGCTGCTCGACGGAAGCGGCCGCGAGCTCGACGCGTTCTGGAACGCACGGGTCGAGAACGGCGCGTACGCCGTCTTCGAGATGGCCGGCGGAGCGTGGACGCTGGTCGAGGAGTGCGTCGCCGGCCACCTGGGCGCGCTGCGCGCCTCGACCGAAGGGCAGGCGCTCTAGAACGCCGGTTTTCCGTGCGCGACGACGTGACCGTCGGCGACGACGGTGATCTCATCCGCGCGGCCGGGGTCGTGCACGAACAGCGTCGCCGGAGCGCCGGGGTCGAGCGCGCCCATGTCGCGCGTCACCGAGCCGCGGTGCATCACGACGTGCGAGCCGCGCGGCGCACCTTCCGCGACGACGTAGCACCACGAACCGTCGCGCGCGTAGATCGCCTTCGCGATCACGCCGTTTTCGGTGGTGAGCGTCGTGTGGCCGAAGTGCGAGGACGCGATCGCGAGCAGCGCGACGTCGGTGCGCTGCACCTGCGCCGACGCACCGCGCGCCGCGTTTCCTTCGTACGCGGTGGTGAACGCGAACAAGACGGCGGCAGCCGCCGCGAGCGCGGGCCACCACGCGCGGCGAAGCGGTGTCACGGCAGCCGGCATCGGCGGAAGCGAGGCGGCGAGCGCGGCGGCAGCCGACTCGGCGGCGACGACGCGTTCGCGGCACGTCGCGCAGGTCGCGAGATGCGCTTCGATCTCGGCGTCGCGCTCCCGCTCGGTCAGGCCGAGCGCGTACAGCTCGGCGTCGTCGTTGAGGTGGTCCACTAGGATTCTCCGGAGAGCGCGGTGTGCAGTTGGCGCAGCGCGGCGGCAAGGCGGCTCTTCACCGTGCCGAGCGGGATGCTGGTCTCGCTCGCGACCTCCGCGAGCGTTCGGTTCTGAAAGTACGCGCGAACGATGACGTCCCGCTGCGGCGCGGAAAGCCCTTCGAGCGCGAGGCGCACCCGGCGCGCCTCGATCGGATCGAGCGCCGCGGTCTCGTCGAACGAGAGCGGCTGGTCGGCACTGGCCTTCACTTCCCGCAAGTGCCGGCGCTTCGAGCCGCGCAGCGTGTCGAGCGCTTCGCGCCGGACGCACGCGATCAGGAACGGGAGGAGCGCGCCGCGTTCGGGCCGGTACGCGCCGCCGCTCCAGACCCGGACCAGCGCGCCGTGAACCGCGTCTTCGGCGGCGTCACGGTCGTGCAGCACGGAGTAGGCGACGGCGCGCAGCCGCGGTGCGTACGCGCGGTACGCGCGGTCGAACGCCGGCTCGTCGAGCGCCATCGGGCGCGCTTCGACGGCGATCAACCCTGTGCCAGCGTCCGGTCGTGCCACGTCGCCGGCCCGGCGACCTCCACGGTGCGGTACCCGAGAACGCCGAGGAGCGAGTCGGGCGCGACCTTCATCGGTCCGGGCTTCGCCCCGACCGTTCCGGGCGCGGCCTGCGGGAACGCCGTCGCCCGCGCCGTCGCGAAGCGGATGTTGCCGTCGGTGTGCTCGACGACCTGATGGATGTGTCCGTTGAGCACGGTCGCTGCGCGGAAGCGCTTGAGCATCGCGATCGCCTTCGTCCCGTCGGTCGTCGTCCAGCCCCATTCCGGCGCCACCGCGAAGAGCGGGACGTGGCCGAAGACGACGATCGGGGTGTCGGGCTTGCGCGCGGCGAGGTCGTTCTGCAGCCACCCCAGCTGCTCGTCGCCGAGAACGCCCATCGTCTCGCCTTCGCCGACGTTGATCAGCGAGACGAAATGGATTCCGCCTTGGTCCCACGAGCTCCAGCCGCGGCCGGTCGCGTCCTTGCGCCCGAACGCGGCGGCGAAGCGCTTCGGCCCTTCGGCGCCGATCACGTCGTGCTCGCCGGGGATGGTGATCAGCGGCGCGCGCAGCGTGCTCAGGATCGCGCGCGCGTCGTCGAACTCTTGCGCTTTGCTCAAGTGGGTGACGTCGCCGGTGTGGATGACGAACGCGGGCTGGTTCGGCATCGCGTTGATCCCCGCGACCGCTTTTTGCAGCGTCGCGCGCACGTCGTCGTTCGCAGCGCCGGTGTAGCCGATGTGGCTGTCGCTGACCTGCACGAACGAGAACGCGTTCGGCGCAGCATCGGCGGTCGCGCGCACGATCCCTTCGGCGCCGAGCACGTAGACGATCCCCGCGCCGGTCCACGCAACGTGGCCGACGAAATCGCTGCGTTTCATTTCTTCGCTCCTTGCACGACGAGCGTGCCCTTCATGAACGGGTGGACGGTGCAGTGATACGTGACCTTGCCGGATTTGGCGAACGTGTGGCTCCACGTCTGGCCCTGGTTCAGCCCTTCGGAGTCCCACGAGCCGTCGTCGGCGGTCGCGGTGTGCGCGTCGTCGTCGTCGTTGACGAACGACACGACGTCGCCGGCGCGCACGGACACCGACGGCGGGTTGAAGGCGTCGTCGCGAATGTGGACGACGTACGTTTTGGGGGACGGCCCGGCGGCCAGCAACGCGACGAGCGCGGCGGCGCCGAGGAGCGCTCTTTTCATGCCTTCGGTACGCCGCGGCCGCGGATGCTGGTTCGACCCCAGGCAGGGGACCAGGGCAACCGGCGATGAACGTCGTGGCATGATCACCGGCCCCGCCGAAACGCCGAGCTATCAACCGCCGACGGAGTTCAGCGTCGGCCGCACGCTCGGGGACGCGCTCACGGTCCTCTCGCAGCACTTTGTGCCGTTCATCGCGATCGCCGCGCTCGCAGGCCTGCCGTCACTGGCCTATAGGCAGCTCGAGCACACGAGGTCGGGCGCGAGCGCATGGATCCTGATCCTGCTGAACCTCGTCGTCGAGTCGCTGTGCGAAGCGATGATCCTGTACGGGACGTTCCAGGCACTGCGCGGGCGACCCGTTCGGATCGGCGAGTCGATCGGGGTCGGGCTTCGGTATACCATTCCCGTCGTGATCGCCTCGCTCGCCATCGGCGTCGTCACGGGAATCGGATTCATCTTGCTGATCGTCCCCGGTTTGATCGCGCTGACGATGTTCTTCGTAACCGAGCCGGCGATCGTTGTCGAGCGCCTGGGGCCGTTCGACGGGATGGGGCGCAGCATCGATTTGACCCGCGGGTACCGCTGGCCGATCTTCGGCCTAGTGTTCGTCGTAACGATCGTCTCGATTGTCGTCGGGGCGATCATTGGCGCGACGCTGCTCCATCCCGAGACCCTCCTGTGGTACTCGATCGCGCTGTTCGTGTGGGAGGCGCTGGCGCGCGCCTATCAGTCGGTGCTGGTCGCGATCGTCTATCACGATCTGCGCGTCCTCAAAGAGGGGATCGACCTCGACCGGATCGCCTCGGTCTTCGACTAACGGCGCTCAGCGCCCGGGGCGGCGGAAGTACTTGTCGGCGCGCTCTTCGCCGAGGTGCTTGCGCAGCTCCAGATACTCGCGCTGCGCCGCGTAGAAGTCGCGCAAGAACGTGAACGCTTCGCGCTGCTCGACTTGGCGCGGCCAGCCGATCTTGCGCGC
>DASZGA010000291.1:0-1863 GCA_035939295.1 Candidatus Elarobacter sp.
TTTCCGCGCCGCGCCGCCGCCACCCCGCGGGCGCGGGCAAGGTCCCTGCACGCGCGAGCGCGTAGCGCGTCCGATGCACGTCGCCGCCGTCGTCTTCGATCTCTACGGAACGCTGCTCGCGATCGACGCGATGCGCGACCACGTCGCGGCGGCCGGTGTCGACGACGCACCGGGGTTCGTCGCCGACTGGCGCCGCAAGCAGCTGGAGTACGCGTGTCTCGTCTCGCTCGCGCAGGCGTATCAGAACTTCGACGAGCTTACCGCGCTTGCGCTCGAGCACACCTGCGCGCAGCGGCGCGTCGCGCTGCCCGTCACCGCGCGCGCCGAGCTGGTCGGCGCGTGGCGCGGGATGGCCGCATATCCCGATGTCGCCCCGGCGCTGCAACGTCTCGCCGCGCGGAACATCCCGCTCGCCGTGCTCACGAACGGCACACCGGTCTCTGCGAACGCCGCGCTCGTGCGCGCCGGCGTGCGCGCGCTGCTCACCGTCGTCCTCTCGGTCGAGAGCGTGCGCGCGTACAAGCCCGATCCGCGCGTCTATGCGCTGGCGACGCAGCGCTTCGGCTGCGCGCCGCGCGAGATCGTGTTCGTCTCGTCGAACGCGTGGGATGCCTGGGGCGCGGCGCACTTCGGTTTCCGCGTCGCGTGGTGCAATCGGGCCGGCCAGCCCACCGAGCCGCTCATCCCTGCGCCCGAGACAACGCTCGCCGGGCTCCACGAGCTTGAGGCATTCGTCGTCAGCGCCTCCGCGTAAGGGTACACCTCGCGCATGGACACCGGAATGCAAAACCTGGGAAGCGGCGGCGAGGCGAAGGCGTCGCCGGCCGACGAAGCCGACACCGCGCCGCTCGGCCCCGCCGACGACGTCGACGTCGACCAGACGGAACGCGGCCGCACGATGGACACCGCGCTCGACGACGACATCGCCGCGAGGGACGTCGCCGACGAAACCGCTGCGACAGGCTGGACCATCACACCGGCCAAGTCGCAGGTCGGGTACGGCGAGACCGCCGCCTACGGTGAGACCGCCGAGAACGCGCCGGCACCGACTGCCAACAACGAGCTGGAATGACGGCCGGGACGGCGCCCGTTCGGCCGGGTACGAACCAAGCCTACGCATCGCCACGGAGATGAACCGATGAACGACGATCGCACGCAAGCACGCGACGTAGGCGAGACCGAGGAGCCCGAGCTGACGGAGAAAAACTCGCGGACGATCTCCGCCGAGGAGATGCTGGCCGACGAGAGCACCGAGGTCGAGTCGAAGCTCACCGGCGAGACCAGTACGCACACGAAGCTCGGCGTCATTCCTTCCTCGTACG
This sequence comes from Candidatus Elarobacter sp., assembly GCA_035939295.1. Lineage (GTDB taxonomy): Bacteria > Vulcanimicrobiota > Vulcanimicrobiia > Vulcanimicrobiales > Vulcanimicrobiaceae > Vulcanimicrobium. Next base: position 1,323 of record DASZGA010000291.1, read on the forward strand.
GCGCCGCCGGCGGCACGACCGACGCGTACGAAGAAGGCGCCGGCGAGCACGAGGGCGAGGGAACCGGAATCTAGCCCCGGCGAGGAGCGCGGCGCCGCCGCGGAGGACTCCGTCGCCGTGCATCGTTCGAACGAGCTCCCGCTGCTGATCGCCGGCGGCGGGATCGGCGGCCTCGCCGCGGCGCTCGCGATCGCGCGCGCCGGTCGGCCGGTGCACGTCCTGGAGAAGGCGCCGCAGTTCGGCGAGATCGGCGCCGGGCTCCAGCTCGCGCCGAATGCCTCGCACGCGCTCGAACGACTCGGCGTGTTGGACGCGATCGCGCAGTACGCCGTCTATCCGCGGCGGCTGCTTTGGCGCGACGCGCGCAGCGGTGCGCGCGTGACGGCGCTCGATCTCGGCGAGAAGTTTCGCGCGCACTACGGCCATCCGTACGTCGTGATGCACCGCGGCGATCTGCTCGACGTTCTGCTCGACGCGTGCCGCGCGGAGCCCCGAATCGTCCTCGAACCGTCGCGCGAGGTCGTCGACGTCGACGAGCACG
>DASZGA010000292.1:0-5385 GCA_035939295.1 Candidatus Elarobacter sp.
GGCGCCAAGCTGAACGTCTACGCCGAAGAAGCCGTCGTGAGCTGGGTCGCGATGCAGCTCGAACGGCCGGTGAAGTACATCGAGACGCGCTCGGAGTGCTTCCAGGCGATGATCCACGGCCGCGACCAGATCGACGACCTCGAGATCGCCGCCAAGCGCGACGGCACGATCACCGGGCTGCGGCTGAAGATCACCGCCAACATGGGCGCCTACCATCAGCTCCTCACGCCGGTGATTCCGACGCTCACGCTGCTGATGGCGCCGGGCTGTTACACCATCGGCAACATTCAAGCCGAAGTGGTCGGCGTCTTCACCAACACGATGTCGACCGACGCCTACCGCGGCGCCGGCCGTCCCGAGGCGACGTTCTTCATCGAGCGCGCGATCGACATGGTCGCGCAGAAGCTCAACCTCGATCCCGCCGACGTTCGCCGCAAGAACTTCATCGGCGGCGCGTTCCCGCACACGACCGCGACCGGGCTCACGTACGACTCGGGCGACTACGAGAACACGATGGAGAAAGCGCTCAAGCTCGCGGACTACGCCGGCTTGCGCAAGCAACAGGCGGAGCTGCGGAAACAAGGGCGCTACCTCGGGATCGGGCTCTCGACGTACGTCGAGGTGTGCGGGATGGGGCCGTCGGCCGCGATGCCTGCGGCGGGTTGGGACTCGGCGCAGATCCGCGTCGAGCCGACCGGCAGCATCACCGTGCTGACCGGCGTTTCGCCGCACGGTCAGGGTGAAGAGACGACGTTCGCGCAGATCGTCGCCGACGAGCTCGGCGTCCCGATCGATCAGGTCACCGTCATCCACGGCGACACCGACAAAGTGCAGTACGGCGTCGGAACGTTCGGCTCGCGCGGAACCGCCGTCGGCGGCGCGGCGCTGAAGCTCGCGATCGAGACGATCCAAGCGAAAGCGATCAAGATCGCGGCGCACCAGTGGGAAGCGAACCCCGACGATCTGGAGTACCGCGACGGAAAGATCGGCGTCAAAGGCGATCCGTCGAAGTCGATGACGACGGCGGAAGCCGGTTTCCTCGCGTTCATGGGCGACAAGCTCCCGCCGGGACTCGAGCCGGGGCTCGACGCGACGCGCCGCTTCGAGCCGCCGAATTTCGTCTTCCCGTTCGGGACGCACGTCTGCGTCGTCGAGGTCGACGCGCAGACGGGCGAAGTGAAGGTCGTGAAGTATCTCGCCGTCGACGACTGCGGGCGATTGCTGAACCCGATGATCGCCGAGGGGCAAGTGCACGGCGGGATCGCGCAAGGTCTCGCGCAAGCGCTCTTCGAGGAAGTCGTCTACGACGAAAACGGTCAGCTCCTTACCGGGACGCTGATGGACTACGCGATCCCGCACGCCGAGCAGGTTCCGCACTACGAGCTCGACCATACGGTGACGCCGACGACGGTGAACCCGCTCGGGATCAAAGGGATCGGTGAAGCGGGGACGATCGGTTCGACGCCCGCCGTCGCGAACGCGGTGATCGACGCGCTCGCGCCGTTCGGCGTCGCCCACATCGACATGCCGCTGCGGCCCGAGAAGCTCTGGGCCGCGATGCAGCCGAAGCAGAACGGGAGCGTGCGATGATTCCTACGGCGTTCGACTACGTCCGCGCGACCAGCGTCGAAAACGCGATCGAGCTCCTGGGCACGCACGGCGGCGAAGCGAAGCTCCTCGCCGGCGGCCACTCCTTGATCCCGATGATGAAGCTCCGCCTCGCCGCACCCTCGGTGCTGATCGACATCGCGGGAATCCCGAACCTCGACCAGATCGACACCGCCTCCGATCCGATCGCGATCGGCGCGCTGACGAGGCACGCGAAGCTCGCCGAGAGCGACGAGCTGCGCGCGAAGGCGCCGGCGCTGTGGGACGCCGCGAACGACCTCGGCGATCCGCAAGTCCGCAACCGCGGCACGATCGGCGGCGCCTCCGCGCACGGCGATCCGTCCGCCGACTATCCCGCCGTGCTGCAGGCGCTCCACGCGACGTTCACCGTCGCCGGCAAAGGCGGCACGCGCAATTTGAGTGCGGCGCAGTTCTTCCGCGGAATGTTCGACACGGCGCTCGCGCCCGACGAAGTGCTCACGAAGATCTCGTTCGCGGCTGCACCGAAATCGGCGTACGTGAAGTTCCACCACCCCGCCTCGCACTACGCGGTCGTCGGCGTCGCCGCCGTGCTGAACATGGACGGCGGGACGATCGCCTCGGCGACGATCGCGATCACCGGCGTCGGCGACTTCGCGTTCCGCGCCGGCGCCGCCGAAGCCGCGCTCAAAGGCGTGAACCCGAAGGACACCGACGCGGTGCGCGCGGCGTGCGCGGGTGCCGCGCGCGGCGTCACGGCGCGCTCCGACACGTTCGCCTCGGCCACGTATCGCAGCGCGATGGCCGACGTTTTCACCGCGCGCGCCGTCGCCAAAGCCGCCGCGCGTTAGATCTGTCCGTTTCCGAGCCTCGCGCCGGGGTCGATCGGCCCCGGCGCGCTGATTCTTTCGGGGACGCCGGCACGAGGCGCGCAGGTTGAACGAGGGGTGATTCCCTAAGTGGGCTGTCCGGGCTAGCCTCACGTCCTCGTTCGAAAGGGGCGTCTCATGCAAGGTTCCATCTTGCGCGCCGCGGCTTTTCTCAGCGCCGGGCTGCTGCTCGTGTCGTGCGGCGGCGGTGGCTCGTCGAGCGCGCCGGGCGTGGCGCCGATGGCGCCGCTCGCGCCGGCGGCCGGGTCGCGCCGGACCGAATCGGTGGTGTTTCCCCCGCCTCCAGGCTGCACGTACATCGCTACGGTCAACCCGGCGACGCACTTCCCCACCCGCAGCGCCGCGCGATTCACCGGCGGCGAGCACTTCAACCTCGACGCGACCGGCTGCGACTACGGGATCTACCTCGGGCCGAACGTGAAGCACGCCGAGATCGAGGACGCGAGAGTTCACGGCGCCGGCCGGATCCAAATCATCACCGAAGGCGCGCAGGACGTCGAGATCAGCCGCACGGCGGTCGACGACGGAGGCAAGATCGCCGGGATCGAGTTCACGTACGATTCGACCGGCTCCGTCGAGCGCTCGTACGTGACGAACGCGGAGACCGGCGTCGAGGTGATTTTCGGCGGCCACGTCCGCTTCGGCGAGCTCTACATCACCAATACGTCGTTCCTGGGCGTCAACGTGCTGGAGAACGCGAACGCCGTCGTTGAGGACGTCTACATCGACAACTCCATGAACGTCGGAAGCGGCGTCGCGGTGCAGCTCGGTTCGAAAGGCGTCGTGCGCAACGTGACCGCGATCGGCGCGGGGAAGCCGACCGCCTTCGGCCCGCAGTTCGGTTTCTTCTTCGGGTACCGCAACCCGAACGTCGAGTCGAAGCACAACACCGCGATCGGGAACCAGTACGGTTTCGGCGTCTACTGCGTCACCTCGATCCCGAGCGTCGATGAGCTGACCGACGAGCACAACCGTGCCCGCGACCGCACGATCAAGAACTTCGACGTGCAGACGTCGAACTGCGCGCCGCCCCCGCCTGGGACCTAAACCGAACAGTGCGTGCGATCACAATCGAGGCCGGACAGTGAGAATCTCGGGTCGGAGCGCCGATCCCGTAAGGAGGCAACCGGGCAAGCCCTAGCACCCTTACGGAAGTAATTCTCATGAAGAGATCTCTGTTGCGCATCGGATTCGCGCTTACGACCGCCGCTCTGCTCGCTTCGTGCGCCGGCGGAGGCGGCTCGTCGCCCTCGCCCGGCGTTGCTCCGCTCGGACCGCTCGCCCCGTCCTCGGCTTCGCGCCGGACCGCGTCGGTTCCGATCGCGACGCCGACCCCGGTCCCGACGCCTTCCCCGACGCCGGCACCCACCGCGACCCCGGTCCCGACCCCGGTGCCGTCGGCGACGCCGCGCTGCAAGGACGATCGCGACGACCGGCGCGGCGACGAACGTTCCGACGAGCACGGCGAAGCGCAGCACCGTCACGACGCCGGAAACGATCGCGGAGATCGCGGCGATCACGGCGATCGCGACTGCGAACGTCCGAAGCATCACCACTCGGATAACGACTGAGCGGGACCTAAGCCGCAGCGTCCCAGCGTCCGGGCGGGTTATATTGAACGTATGCCGGCCCGGACGACTCCGCTCGAGCGCGCGGTCGAAGCGCTACGCCGCCTCAGCGTCGGCGATTTAGCGGCGCGGGAGCACGTCCGGACGATCCGATCTGCCATCGCCGCGGCCGGCGACGACGAGCTGCTGCGATTTCTCAGATTGCTCGACTCGCTCGACGCCGACACCGAGCGCGTCGAGCGCGACCTCGAACGTGCTCGCGCGGCGACCGATCCGGTGGAGCGCCGCGCAGTGCTGGCAAAGCTGCGGCGCGCCCTCGAGCCGGCGCGCGACGGCGTGTTGCGCCACTTGGTCACGCCGCCCGGCGACCTGCGCTTCGTTGTCGACCTTCGCGCTGCGCTGATCGGCTTTCTCGCGAAGCGGTCGGACGTGCACGACCTGGCCGCGCTCGATGACGACCTCCGTGCGTTTCTGGCCTCGCGCGTCGAGCTGGGACTGCTGGAACTTCGCCGTCTCACCTGGGCCGATTCGGCCGCGCTGCTCGAACGGCTCGCGCGCTCCGAGGCCGTGCACGCGGTGCGCGGCTGGTTTGATTTGAAAGACCGGCTCGACGACGACCGCCGGATCTACGCGTTCTTCCATCCGGGTCTGCCGAACACGCCGCTCGTCTTCACCGAGGTCGCGCTGACCGACGAGATGCCGGCGACGATCCGCGGGATCCTCGATCCGAAAGCGCCGCGCGTCGACGTCTCGCAGGCGCGCACCGCGACGTTCTACTCGATCTCGAACACCGAGCCGGGACTGACCGGGATCCCGTTCGGCAACGCGTTGATCAAGCGCGCGGTCGAGCTGCTGCGCGCCGAGCTGCCGCGCATCCGCACGTTCGCGACGCTCTCGCCGCTGCCGGGATTCGCCTCGTGGTTCCGCGGGCTCGGCGAGCGCGTCCCGGCCGAAGTTCGCGCGGCGCTCGCGACGCCGGGCTGGCAGCGCAGCGCTGAGACCGCCGCGGCGCTGCGCGAGCCGCTGCTGCAGCTCGCCGCGCGCTACGTCGTCACCGCGAAGCGCGAGGACGGCGCGCCGCTCGACGCGGTCGAGCGCTTCCACCTCGGGAACGGCGCGATCGCCGAGCGCGTCGACTGGCTCGCAGACACGACGCCGCGCGGATTGCGCCAGTCCTTCGGGATCATGGTGAACTACCGCTACGCGCTCGACCGCATCGCCGCGAACCAGCTCGCGTACGCCACCGACCACCACGTCGAAGCGTCGTCGTCGGTGCGCTGGCTCGCCGGCGCGGAGATCGAAGAGAACGAAGTCGTCCCGGTGATCTCGCGCCGCCGCGC
>DASZGA010000293.1:0-3558 GCA_035939295.1 Candidatus Elarobacter sp.
GGTGCTCGCGGGCGCGGTGGTTTTCTCCGGCGAGCGCTCCGCGAGCCACGCCGTCCAGTCCGGCCACCACGAGCCGTCGTGCTTCGGCGCGGCGGCGAGCCACGCGTCGGGATCGGGCGGGTTGGCGGTACCGGGCTGCGATCCCCACCATACCGCCTTTTTCTTAGAAGGCGGCGAGATGATCCCGGCGATATGTCCGGAGGCGCCGAGCCGGAAGGTCGTCTCGCCGCCGAACAGCCGCGTCATCGCGTAGACCGAGCGCCACGGCGCGATGTGATCTTCGGAAGTCGCGACGCAGTAGGTGTCGAGCTTCACGCGCCGGAGGTCGACCGGGACGCCGTCGACTTCGAGGACGTCGGGCTTGGACAGGTTGTTCTCGACGTACATGTTGCGCAGGTAGTACGAGTGGGTCGCGCGCGGAATTCGCGTCGCGTCGCTGTTCCAGTACAGCAGATCGAACGCCGGCGCGTCCTTGCCGAGCAGATAGCGGTTCACCGCGACGCCCCAGATCAGATCGTTCGCGCGCAGCATGCTGAACGTGTCGGCCATCTCGCGCCCGCCGAGGACGCCCTGCTCGTTCATCCGCTCTTCGATGTACGCCAGCGCCTCGTTCGAGAGGAACGACATGATCTCGCCGGGATCACTGAAGTCGACCAGCGCGGCGAAGAACGTCGCGGTGTTGATCAGCTTCGTCTCGGTGCGCGCGAGATACGCGAGCGCGGTGGCGAGCAGCGTTCCGCCGATGCAGTAGCCGATCGCATCGACTTCGTCGCTGCCGGCGATCTCGGCGGCGACGCGCGCCGCGGTGACCGGGCCGAGGCGGATGTAGTCCGACCAGGTCAGGTCGGCGAGCGCGGCGTCCGGATTGCGCCACGAGATGACGAACGTGTTGCGCCCGGCGTCGGTCGCGTACTTCACGAAGCTGTTCGACGCTTGAAGATCGAGGATGTAGAACTTGTTGATCCACGGCGGAACGATCACCAGCGGGCGCGCGTAGATCTCGCTCTGCGTCGGCGCATACTGGATCAATTCGATCAGCTCGTTGCGGAAGACGACGTTCCCGGGCGTCGTCGCGACGTTCTTGCCGACTTCGAACGCCTTCTCGTCGACCAGCGCCGGGCGGCCGGCGTTTTCGCGCGCGTCGTCGAGCACGTTCTGCATCCCGCGCCGGAAGTTGGCGCCGCCGGTGCGCACCGCTTCCTCGAGAACCTCGGGGTTGAACCACGGGACGTTGGTCGGCGACATCGCGTCGCAGAACTGCTTGGCGTAGAACTTCACCCGGCGTTTCGTCGTCTCGTCGATCCCTTCAGCGTTGTCGACCGATTCGAGGACGGCTTTGGTCGCGAGCAGATAGCCCTGTTTGAGCGCGTCGAAGTACGGGTTCGTCGTCCACGTCGCGTTGGCGAACCGGCGGTCGGCCGGTTCCGGCGCGATGACGGCTTCGCCCGCCGGCGGCTCGCCCGTCGCCACGGCGCTCGCGTCGCGCGATGCAACCTCGCCGAGCGAGCGAACCAGCTCGGCCTGCGCTTCGAGAAGCTTGCCGGGCGTGGTCATCATCGCGCGCCAGACTTCCATCGACATCGCGCCGACGCCGAGCGGGTCGAACGGGTTTTTCGTGCTCATAGCGGACCTCCGTAGTTCTACGGACGCCCTGCGCGCCCCCCACGGGCTACCGTCAGCCCATGGAGCGCATCAGGCAGATCCCCGTTCAGGACGCACCGGACGATCCGGCGACGTACCGGCGGAACGTCGAGAACTTCATCGGGACGGTTCGCGTGCCGGTGGGAATCGCCGGGCCGCTCACGGTGCACGGCGGCGCCGCGCGCGGGACCTACTACGTCCCGCTCGCCACCACCGAAGCCGCGCTCGTCGCTTCGTACAGCCGCGGGGCGCAATTGCTCACGCGTGCCGGCGGGTGCACCGCGCGCGTTCTCGACGCGCGGATGCGGCGCGCACCGGTGTTCACGTTCGCCGACTTGCGCGAGTCCACGCTCGCCGCGATGTGGATTCGTGCGAACTTCGCGCACCTGCGCGACGCGGCCGAGGCGACGTCGCGGCACGCGAAGCTGCTCGCCGCCGAGCCGGTCGTCGAAGGGAATCACGTCTACCTCGACTGCGCGTACGCGACCGGCGAAGCGGCCGGACAGAACATGGTCACCTTCGCGACCGAAGCGCTGTGCGCGGCGCTGCTCGCCGGTACGCCGGTGCGCCCGCGTTCGTTTGCGGTCGAGTCGAACGCCTCGGGCGATAAAAAAGCCTCGGGGAACGTGCTGCTCGCGACGCGCGGCCGGCGCGTGTGCGCCGACGCGATCGTTCCCGCGGCGCTGCTCGAAGAGCGCTTGCGCGTGACGCCGGCGCTGCTCGCGGCGTACTGGCGTACCGGCGCCGTCGCCGCCGCACTGACCGGGACGGTCGGGATGCAAGGAATGTACGCGAACGCGCTGGCCGCGTTCTATCTCGCGACCGGGCAGGACGTCGCGTGCGTCGCCGAGTCGGCGGTCGGGATCACGCGGCTCGACGTCGCCCCGGACGGCGCGCTCTACGCATGCGTGACGATGCCGAACGTCGTCGTCGCGACGGTCGGCGGCGGAACGGGACTGCCGACGCAGCGCGCCGCCGCCCGGCTGCTCGCGCGCGGCGACGAGCCGCTGACCGCCGACGCGCTCGCCGAGATCGTCGCTGCGATCACCCTGGCCGGCGAGATCTCGCTGGTCGCGTCGCTGTGCGCGCACGAGTTCTCGTCGGCGCACCACCGCTTCGCGCGCTGCGGCGTGAACGCCGCCGCCGGAGTTCCGGCATGAACCGCTGGCTCGTTTACGCGCGCGAGCGCTTTCCACTCGCCCAGAACGGCGTGTTGATCGCCGCGTTCAGCGCCTCGGCGATCGCGTTCTCCGCGCTGGTCCGCGGCGCGGGCCACATTCCGGCGTGGTATCTGATCGCGGCGGGGTTCGCGTCGTCGTTCCTGATGTTCGCGCTGCTGCGGATCGCCGACGAGTTCAAGGACGCCGCCGACGATGCGCGCTGGCGGCCGTACCGGCCGGTGCCGCGCGGTCTGGTGACGTTGCGGCAGCTCGCGTTTGCCGGCGCGATCTGCATGGGGCTGCAGCTCGCGATCGCGCTGGCGGTGAACGTGCGGCTCGTTCCGGAGCTGCTGCTGGTGTGGGCGTGGTTCGCGCTGATGAGCAAGGAGTTCTTCGCGCGCGAGTGGCTGCGCGCGCACCCGCTCGTCTACATCGCTTCGCACATGGTGATCGTGCCGCTGATCGACTGGTACGTCAGCTCGTTCGACTGGCTGATCGCCGGCGTTCCGGCGCCGCCGGCGCTGGCGTGGTTTCTGGCCGTGACGTTCGTGAACGGGCTCGTCGTCGAAGTCGGCCGCAAGATGCGCGCGCCGCGCGACGAGGAGCCCGGCGTCGAAACCTACACCGCGCTGTGGGGCCGCGCCGGCGCGACGGCGGTGTGGATCGGCGCGATCGCGTGCAACGTCGTCCTCGCGACGATCGCTGCCGCGCACGTCGGCTTCGCGCGCGTCGACCTGATCGTGTTCGGCATCCTCGC